>NZ_CP051214.1:307687-615374 GCF_012516495.1 Mycoplasma sp. 1654_15 | reverse complement strand
CTAATACAATGCCTCAGTGAGCTGGTTCATCTTGATATTTTTTAGCTTACATTTTAAAAAATCCTGATGGAACTTATTTAGATATAGAGTCTAAAGAAGCATACAAAAGATTTGAAAAATGAATGCCGGTAGATTTATATATTGGTGGACAAGAACATGCTGTAGGACACTTAATTTATTCTCGTTTTTGATATAAATTTTTATATGACTTAAAATTAGTTCCTACAAAAGAACCGTTTTATAAAGTAGTAAATCAAGGAATGATTTTAGGAACTGATGGTCAAAAAATGTCCAAATCTAAGGGAAACATAATTAATCCAAATGATGTTATTGATCAATTCGGTGCCGATTCTTTAAGGCTTTATTTAATGTTTATGTCACCACTTACAGATACAAAAGCTTGAAGTGTAGAAGGAATTCAAGGCATTAAAAAATGAGTGGATAGAATAGTAAGAATTATGCAAAAATCCTTCATTTTTGAAGCAAATTATTCAAATCCAGAGTTTGAATCTGTGTATCACCAAAGCATTAAAGAAATTACAGAAAACATAGAATCACTTAAATATAACATTGCAATTTCTAAAATGATGGTCTATATCAACAGCCTTTATAAACAAGAAATTTTAAATTCAAAAAAATATTTAGTTGATTTTTTAATTATGTTTTCTACTTTTGCTCCACACATTTCAGAAGAACTATTAAGTCAGCTTGGCGAAAAGCCAATTCATTTACAAAAATGACCAAGTTTTGATGAAACAAAAATTTTACAAAATACTATTAACATCGCAGTTCAAGTAAACGGAAAATTAAGAGCTGTAATAGAAAAATTAGATACAGATACTAAAGAAGACATTTTACAAAAAGCAAAAAATAACGAAAATGTCTTAAAATATATAGAAAATAAAGTAATTATCAAAGAAATTTACGTAGAAAATAAAATTGTTACTTTGGTAGTAAAATAATATTAATTCCATAAAATTAATATAAAAATGAAGGAAAAATATGAAAATTTCAAAAAATTGATTATTTTTATTTTTAGCAGTTTTTCCTATTTTAATAATTTGATTTGTTCTGCTTATTTTTTATAAATCAGAAATTACAAACTCTGCTTTTTTTACAATATTAATATTTTTAATTTTGATATTAATTGGAATTTTTTTCATAGTTATCTTTTATTTTTATAAAAGATCAATTAATGTTAACAACTTTTTTTATAAGCATTTTGAAAACGTTTTATCAGAAAATGGAATGGGAGTTGTTGTTTTTTCAACAGATGGAAAAATAGTTTGAGCTTCAGAATATATTCTTAATCTGTATCAAAAAACTTTAATAGGTAAACCAGTTGATGTTTTATTTGAAGGTGAAAATTATCGAAATTTCTTCTTATTACCTTCTAAATTTAATTTTTCAATGGGAGATAATCATTTAAGTGTTCAAATTAATACATCTAATAATTGGCTATCAATTAGAGACATTACTTTGCTCGATTCCATTACATCAAAATACAACGATGATTCTTGAGTAATTGGTGAAATTGAGTTTGATAATTTTCAAGTTTTTTCTTCTATATTAAACGAAGATGAAATGTTCTCAATTCAAAACAAAATCAATGTCTTTTTTGAAAACTTGTTGCTTGAATATGATTTTACTTATAGGCAATATATCAATGGTAAATTTTTAATAGTTTTAAATTATGCTACTTTTCAAGAATGGCAACAATATAATTTTGATATTTTCCAAAAACATCTTGTAGAAAAAACACAAATTGAATCAAATACTAATCTAAATATAACTATTTCAACTGGATTTGCTTTCGGAATCAAGGATTTTAAGATCTTAAACAAGCTAGCAAAAGAAGCTCTTAACTTTTCAAAAACAAGAGGAGGAAATCAAACCACTATAATAAAATACGGTTTTAAACCTTTTTCTTATGGTAGAAATAGCCAAATTAGTGTTACTACTTCAAGAACTAATTTAAATTATGTTTCTAAAAAATTACTTAAAAAGCTAGCTTCAGAAGATATTAAAAAAATAATTTTATATGGACATATAAACGCAGATTTAGATGCTTTAGGTGCAGCTTATGCTTTAGGTTGGTTTTTAGTAGATTATGCCAAAAGAGAATTTAAGCTTTATAATAAAGACTTTTATATTCAAAATGATACTTTTGATGCAACAGTTAGAAGATTTTTAAGTCTTCAAAAAGATAAGATTGACAAGAAGATTTTTATCAAGCCAAAAAAAGCTACACTATTAAATGATTCAAATACTTTAGTTATCCTGCTTGATACAGCAGAAAAAGCTAGAATTGAAAATCCTGATGCCTTTAAAAACATCAACAAAGACAACATATTTATTTTTGATCATCATGGAGTTACTTCAGGAAAACCAGATTTTTTAACTTATGGTAACGATTATATTGACACTTTAGCTTCATCAACTTGTGAAATCATTACAGAATTTATTGCCTTAAATTCTTATGATGATAAAAACATTCCACCAATCGTTGCACAAATGCTTTTAAATGGTATTTATATGGACACAGTACAGTTTAAAAAATCATCATCATCTAAAACTTTTAATGCAGCAAGTATTTTATCTAATTGAGGTGCATCAGCAGAAGAAGCTATTAATATTTTAAAAATTTCCGAGGAAGATTTTACTATAATTAATGAGGTAATTAAGAATTTAGAAGAAGTAAAACCAGGATATTTTTTAGCAGCTATTGATAAACCAATTGAATCAGATTTAATTTCAATAGCAACAGATTATTTATTAAATATTTATAAAAGAAAAGCAGTTTTTGTAATAGCTAAATTACCAAATGCAAATGTTTATAAAATGTCTGCTAGATCACTTCCAGATACGAATGTACAACACATAGCAGAATTAGTAGGAGGTGGAGGACATTTTTCAGCAGCAGCAGCTCAATCAACCTCAGAAAGTTTTTTAGAATTTAAAGACAACGTCATAAATGCAATAACAGGGAGAAAATAATGAAAGTAATATTAATTAAAGACTCAAAAGATGGAAAAGCAAATACAGTAATTGAAGTAAGTCCAGGATATGCTTCAAATTACTTATTTAAAAACAAAATCGCAGTTCCTTATGTAGAAGAACACATCAAAGCATTAGACCAAAGACAAAATGAAATTGCAAAGAAAAAAGAAGAAAAACATCAACAAGATCTTCTTTTAAAAGAACAAATTCAAGCTCTTATTTTAGAATTTAAATTAAAATTTACAAATGACCAACCACATGGTTCAATTTCTACAAAACAAGTATTTAAAGCGCTTGAAGAAAAAGGTTTACACCTTGAAAAACATACAGTAGAAAAAGTGCATATTACCTCTTTAGGACTTACAATTTTAAAAGTTAAATTATCACATGAAGTAAGTGCTAACTTGAGAATAAAGGTTCTAAAAGATGAGTAAATATTCTAGGCTATCAGAACCAGATCTTGAACAGAAAATAATATCTTATATTTTATATTATCCTAATGAATGAATTAATATAGTTAATTATTTATCTATAGAAGATTTTAGTGTGCCTAAATTACGAATTATCTTCGAAGCCTTGTCAAATTTGATGGAAAATTCAAGAACTTTTGATACAAATTTACTAATAAATGAACTAACAAGAACTAATAAATTAGAACAAGCTGGTGGTGAAAAATACATTTTAGAACTTTCACTCGATGAATATCTTGTTGACATTGAAATCATTGAGTATATTAAAAAAATTTCTGAGGCTACTAAATTAAGAAAAATAACTGAAGTTTTTCGCCAATCTGAAAAAGAAATTTTACAAGGAAACAAACCTAGTGAAGAAATAATCGATGAATTTCAAGACCAAATGAATCAAATTGTTTCTATTAATGCTAAACACGATTTTGATAATGTAGCAAAAGTTGCTGAAGAACTTTTACTAACTTTACGTCACCAACAAAATAGTTTAGACCTTAAAGGAATCACTACAGGATTTGAAGAATTAAATAGAAAAACCTCTGGTTTTCAAAAAGGTGATTTAATAATTTTAGCTGCTCGTCCTTCTATGGGAAAAACTGCTTTTGCTTTAAATTTAGCTAAAAATGCTTGTGATGCGAAGAAAAATGTAGTATTTTTCTCTTTAGAAATGTCTTCACAGCAATTAGTTACTCGTTTATTATCATTAGAAACTATGATTGATGCTAATTTGTTCAAAGACCCTCGTTATATAAACAAAGAACAGTGAATTAGAATAAGTAGTGCGATTGATAACAAAATCAACAATTACAATCTCTTGATCGAAGATTCAGGAACTATTAAACTAAACGAGATGATTTGAAAATTGCAAAGATTAAAAAGAAAAAAAGAAGAAATTGATTTAATTATCATCGATTATCTCCAACTTATTAACTACAGCTCTAATTCTAGAAATGAAAGCAGACAAGTAGAAGTGTCTATAATTTCAAGGAAATTAAAGCAATTAGCTCGTGAATTAGATACACCAATTATTGCGCTTTCACAACTTTCAAGAGAGGTTGAAAAAAGAGAGAAAAAGATTCCACAACTTTCAGATTTAAGAGAATCTGGTTCTATAGAACAAGATGCTGACATTGTTATGTTTTTATATCGTGATAATTACTATACCAAACAACTTCCACCTTCTGAAGTTCAAGATTCTACTCTTATAATTGCAAAACATAGAAATGGAGCTATTGGTTCAATAACAATGAAATTTGATCCTTCAAATGGAAATTTCTTTGAAAAAGAATACAACGAAGATTCTAACTATAACAAGGATGATTATGGAGAGTAGTTATTTAATAGTTTTAATTATTCTTAATTTACTTTTAGTTATTTTTTCTGCTTTATTTTCTGCTTCAGAAACAGCATACGCTAGTGTTTCTAAAGCTAAATTAGAAGAGAATTTAAAAACAGAATCAATAGTAAAAAGATCAATTCTACATAAGTTTTATAATTTTTCACAAACCTTTACAGTTATACTAATTTGTAATAATATAGTAAACATAGGTTTATCCATCGTTTTGTCAACACTTTTAGGTGCATTTATCACTTATGAATCTTTGAGACTGATAGTTTCTATTTTAGTAACAACACCAATAATAGTTTTATTTGGTGAACTTTTTCCAAAGTTAATAGCAAGAAAACACCCGATTAAGTTTTTAAGATTTTCTTGAATAATAATTGCAGTTTTTTACTATTTGTTTTATCCAATAACATTTGTTTTAGCTAAGATTTTTAAAGAAAATGCAATAACCAATACTGAAAAAGAACTCAAAAAAATAATTGAACAAGGAAAACATGAAGGCGTGCTTGAAAAAGAAGAATCTGACCTTGCAATTAAAGCATTAGATTTTGACTCTATCAAGACAATCAACTGTTTTACACCAATAAAAGATGTTGTTTTTGTTGATTATAATATGAATTTATCAGAAATTCTTGATATCTTTAAAGAGTCAAGATTTTCAAGGATTCCTGTTAGAAAAAAAGGAAAATTTATAGGAATTTTACTCATCAAAGATCTTTTCTTTTTAAAGGATTTTCAAATAGATGATTATATAATTCAAGTACCTTTTTTATCGGCAAATGACTTGTTAAAAAACAACTATGAAAAGCTTAAAAAGAGTAAATCACAATTTGGTTTTATTAAAAAAACTAAAAAATCAGAAAACATAATAGGAATTATTACTCTAGAAGATATCCTTGAAACATTAGTAGGTCCTATTTACGATGAATACGATTTTCGAGATGGTTTAGAATATTATCAAATTTCTGAAGATTCTATTATAGTAAATAACAGAACAAAAATTACTACAATAAACGAACAACTTGAAGTTAATTTAGAATCATCTTTTAATACTATAGATCTTTGGTTAGAACATCATAGTAAACAAAAATTAATTAAAAGTTTGAAATTCAAATATGAACAAAATGAACTAAATTACGATCTTTACTTTAAAATTCTTGATAAATCACACAATGTACTTGAAATTCAAATTACAAAGAAAATGAAGGAAAATGATGGATAATCAAACTGGTTTTATTCTTGGTAGTACATTGGGTTTGTTGTCTTTATTAATATTTTTTTTAATTTTTTTATTCTTCAGATTCAAAGCACTTCAAACCAAAATTCTAAAGAAAAATAAAGGAAAAGAGTATGAAAAACAAGTAAATGAAAAGCTACTACAATGAGCTATTAATAATCAAAGTTTTTTCATTAATTCTTCAATATTAAAAAAAGATAATTTATTATTTGAAGTTGATAGTATTTTAATTACTAAAAAAGCTGTAATTGTAATTGAAATCAAGTCATTAAATGGCTTTATTAAAGGTGATTTTTACTCAAATTATTGAACCAAAACCAGCTTTAATCATCAATTAAAAATTTACAGTCCAGTATTTCAAAATAAAATGCATATAATTAAGCTACAAAAACTTTTGAATATGCCTGTTCCTTTTCTTTCTTTAATTATTTTTTCTTCAAAAACAAAGTCTTTAGATATCACTAACTACTTTGATTATCAAGATGATACACTAATGACTTTTGAATCAGATATGATGTTTAAATTGGACTTACTTATGCAACAACACACTAATTATGAAATTAGTATATTAGATCAAAAACGAATTTTTTATTCCATTGAACAATGTATTGATAATTCCAAAACTAATCTTAAAAAAATTAAAAAAAGTATAAAAAATGAACAATAATTTTAGCTACATTCACAATGGAAAACACTATGAAGTTGTTGTTGTGCAAAAAAAATATAAAAACCTTAAATTTAGTGTTCGTTTAGAACAAGGAAAATTAAAAGTTTATACAAATTTTCCTTTGAATAAAATTCAAGAAAATTTGTTGATTTTAAAGCCTAAAATTGATCATTTACTTGAGAATGCTTCCAATGTTAGTCCAATTAATTTACAAGAAAAATACTTTTATTTTTTAGGTCAAAAATATGATTTTGATTTAGTAAAAACTAATAATGAATATTATTTATATGCAAAAAATTTTGTTTTTAAGATTAAATCACACAACAAAAACACATTAAAATTACAAATTATTGATAATATCAACAAAAAACTTTTAGAATATATAAAAACAAGAATATCATACTGAGTACAAATAATGCATACTCCTGATTTTGAAGTAATTTTGCGTGATAAAACAAGCACTTGGGCAACTAATCACATAACAAAAAGAAAAATTTATTTTTCAAAAAAATTATTCCCATTTAGTAGAAATACAATTGACTACATTATTGTTCACGAACTAACGCATTATTACCAAACAAATCACAGTCAAAAATTTTGAAGCATAGTAGCAAAATATAAACCAGATTATTTAGAAATTAAAAGAAAATTAAAGAAGAACCAATATGACTAAAAAAGAAAACATTTACGTTTGTGGACCTACAGTTTACGATTATATTCACATCGGAAACTTACGACCTATTTTAACTATTGATATTTTAAACAGAGTTAAAAAATACTTTAAATATGAAGTATTTTTTCTCCATAACATAACTAATATTGATGACAAAATTATCCAAAAAGCTTTAAAAGAAAACACAACAGAGAGTAAAATTTCTGAATTTTATTATAAAGATTATATAAAGAAGTTAAAAATTTTTAACATAGAAAAACCAACAAAAATTGTAAAAGTCACAAATGAGTTAAATACTATTAAAAATTACATTTATTTGCTTCAAAATCAAGGATTTACCTATCAAGAAAATGATGATTTATATTTTGATACTTCTAAAGTAAAAAATTATGGAAATATTTCAGGACAAAACATAGAAGCTTTAAAATCTTCTTCAAAAACAAAGCATAAATCCAAAGCAAACGATTTTGTTTTATGAAAAAAAACTACTGAAGGTATTAAATATTTTTCAAAATTAGGTTTAGGTCGTCCAGGTTGACACACAGAATGTTCAGCTTTAATTTATAAGTATTTTAATAAACAAACAATAGATATTCACTCAGGGGGAATTGATTTAATTTTTCCTCATCATGAAAATGAAAATGCTCAACATTTTGCTTTAACTAAGAAGCCTATTACAAAAAAATGAGTTCATGTTGGACAAATAAAAATTAACAACGAAAAGATGTCTAAATCATTAAATAATGTTTTTTTAGTAGATGAGTTTTTAAAACAATATAGTCCTGATATTTATCGCCACATTTTATTAACTAGTTCGATTTCAGGTCCTATAAATTTAACAACAGAATTATTAGAAGCTAACAAAAACAAGATAATTCAATACAAAAAAGCTTATTTTGAACATTTATTAAAACCTAAAAAAGTCTATAAAAATATAGTAAATCCAATTTTGAAGTTATTTTTAGAATCTAGTTTTGCTCAAGCAAATAAAGAATTAAATTTGCTTCTTAAAAATAAAGACTTTGCAAATTTATCCTTTATTTTAAAGACTTTAGGCTTTATTTTTGTACAAAAAACATTGACTAAAACAGATGAATTATTAGTTGCTAGATGAGAAAAATTAAAAGCACAAGAAAATTACCAACAAGCAGACAAAATTAGAGAAAAACTATGAAAAAAGTTCATTTTTTCCTAAATTTTTACATTTTATAAAAGAGGTTATCAAATTATGGTTAAATACATTTGCGGCAAGAATTCTTTGTTAGACGCGATAAAAAACAATATACCAATCAAAAAAATTTATTTAGCAAAACCTTTAGTTGATATAGATTTAAAAAAATTTGAAGTAAAAATAGTAGAAAAAACTTTTTTAGACAAATTAGCAAAAGGAATAAACCATCAAGGTTTTGTTGCTGAAGTAGAAAATGTTAAATATTTCCCTATCGAGTCTATATTTAAAGATAATCCCGAAAGGATTTTGATTTTAGATCATATTCAAGACAATCATAATTTAGGAGCAATTATTCGAAGCGCAAACGCAGCAGGAATAAAACATATTATTTTGCCAAAAGATAATTGCGCCAAAATTAATGAAACCGTAATTCGAATATCATCAGGCGGATTTGTAGGGATTAAATTTGTACAAGTAAATTCATTATTAGCAACCATTGACAAGTTAAAAAAACGTAATTTTTGAATATATTCTTCAGCTCTTACAAAACAAGCCAAATCAATAGAAACTATTAATTTTAATCTTCCAACAGCTATTGTTTTAGGTTCTGAAGCTAAAGGTGTTTCCAAATCTTTATTAAATCAATCTGATGAAACCTTTTATATTCCAATGCAAGGAACTGTTCAGTCTTTGAATGTTTCAGTAGCGGCAGGAATTATTCTTTTTAAAAAGTAGGAGGTGAAATCAAGGTTTTTGAACACAAAACGAAGAAATAAAATAATTTCCAAAACTTACTATCAGCATAAAGAAATTTTTACAATTTGTGCTAAAAACGTAATTAGACTTTTTAATAATGTACCTTTAAATTTAGATGATTTAATAAATTACAGTCTTTTCTATTTGCCTCAAATAGTAGAAGACTATGATAAAAAATTTAACCATTGTTATGAAAAATACTTGTTTTATAAAGTAAAATATTTAATGATTAATTATTGTAAAAAATTTACTACAAAGTCACATCAAGTTTTAAATTTAGCTTTAAATTATACATTTGAAGAAATAGAAATAGAAGATCCAAATTCCACTATTTTTTTAAACAACTTCAATTATCAAGAAGAACCTAAAGAGTGACTACAGACAAAATTTCAAATTAAAGATGATTTAGAACTTAGCGTTTTAGTATATTATTTTTTTGAAGGCTTTAAAACTAAACAAATTTCTTTAAAAACTAATATGAGTTCGTTTAAAATAAATAATATTTTAAAAAAATTTGAAAAGAAAATTCAAGCTTATGTATTATAATTTTATAACTTAATTTTTTTTGTTATAATGCAATAATGCCAAAAACAAAAGTTTCACTTAGTTGTATAGAATGCAAAAGTAAAAACTACAATATAAATAAATCTTCTGATGAAAGACTTATTTTAAAAAAGTTTTGTAAAAAATGTAATTCTAGTACAACACACAAAGAAGAAAAATAGATAGTTAGAAAGTTTTATTTATGTTAAAAAACAAAAACAAGAAAAATAAACCAAAAAAATATTGAATTAGACACTTTTTTAAAGAATTAAAAAGAGTAAAATGACCATCAGGTTCATATTTAGCTAAAAATTATTTCAAAGTGTTAATTTTCGTTTTTATTGCAACTATTTTATTTTTCATAATATTAACCATAGCAACTTTACTCTGAAATAAAGCAGGAGTAGGATTATAAAAAGGAAATGATGACAGATTTTAAATGATATATGATTTCAACTATTTCAAACAAAGAAGATAATGCAATTGAACTTTTAAAAAACAGAATTAAATCCGAAGGATTAGAACAATACTTTAAAGAAATAAAAAAGTTTGAATATACAACCATTAGTGAAAAAGAATATGAAAAAAAACTAAGAGGTGAAAAATACTCAGAAAAAAAAGAAAATTTATATAAAGGCTACATTTTTATTAAAATGCAAATGAATGATGCTGTTTGATTTATTGTAAGAAATACACAGTATATCACAGGATTAATCGGTTCTTCTGGTAAAGGAACTAAGCCAACTCCTGTTTCAGAAAAAGAAATTAGAAAAATGGAACAAAAACAAAAAGAAAAAATAGCTGAATATGCAAAATACGGCACTGTTGATTCACCGTTTAAAGAAGGTTCAGTTGTTGAAATAATACAAGGTCCGTTTATAGGAGAAATAGGTAAAATTACTTCAGTTGATTTATCAAAAAATACTTCAATTGTTGAAATAGAAGTTCTTGGAAGAAAAACAGATACTTTAATAGAAAACAAAAATTTAAAACTCATTTCCAATAATACTAGTTCTAACTAATAATATTTATTCTAAAAAATAGCAATTTTTTGCTATTTTTTAGTTTTATTTTTTTAAAATTATGAAGAAAAAAGAAGAAAAAACACGAAAATTAAGTAGTATTTCAAAATTAAGTAATAAACATATTCAAGTTATAAAATACATTACAAATTTTCTTATAAAGTTTCCAAAACAACCACTTTCAGAACAACAAATTACTTTTTTGATTAACAAATTTAATGTATCAAAAACCATTGTTTTGTTTCTATTTACTAAAATAAAAAAAATTGATATTGAAAAAACAAGCAAAAATTCTAAAATAATAGTACAAAAATTCATTAAAACAATAATGCCTTTATCTTCCAAATATTATTTAGATTTTTGTTCGTGAGAACCTATTCAAGATAAAAACAAAGCAATTTGAATTAATCAATTTGCTTTAATAGAAGAAAAAAATTTAGTAGATTTTTCTTATTATCGTAAAAAATGCTTCAAAAATGAAGAAATTGTTATAGATTCTGAATACCTTATTCATAAAAAAACAGAATTTTGAAATATCGAAAAATCTTACAAATTAGTAAGTGATTTTAAGAATAATTTTATTAGTTTCAAAAAACAAATTTACAAATTTGATAGCAAAAATAAGCAAGTAATTTACAAATTCTGCTATAAAAACGAACAATTAATTCAAATTATTAAATCCAAAGTAAATCCAAAGTATTTTGAAATAAATGCTAATGATAAAATCTAAAAAATTTTTTCATAATAATAAAAATTTTGTAAGTATTAATTTATCATTATGCAAAAGGAAATTATGATATTAAAAAATGCATTAATTACAACCAAAGATGAACAATTTCTAGGTTATTTAGAAATAGATCAAACAGGAAAAATAAAGAAAATAGTAAAGGGACATACAGAAAAAGTAGGTATTGACTGCAATAACAACATTTTATTACCAGCATTTATCGATTCTCATACTCACGGAGGTTATGGTTTTTCTTTTAATAAAATAAATGAAATAGATTTTTTAACTAAATTTTTAAAATACAAAAATAATTTACATAAAAAAGAGGGTGTAGCAGCAGTTTTTGGAACCACAGTCACAGATACTTGAAAAAACATTAAGTTATTTACTGAAAAATTTAATTATCTACATAAAAATTATGAATCATTTTTATTAAGTTGATATTTAGAAGGTCCTTTTATTTCAAAAGAAAAAAAAGGAGCACATAAACAAGATTTAATTATTTCAGCTAAAAAACAACATCTTGAATATTTAAAAAATCATTTAAATTTCAAAGCCACAATCGCAATTGCACCAGAAAATAATGTAGCAAAACTATTGGATAAATACCAAAATGACTTTGATTTTACTATTGGACATTCAAATTGTTTTAATTTTTCTAAAACACACAAATTAACAACCTACAAAAGATTTACTCATTTTTATAATGCTTGTTCAATGTTTAATCAAAGACAAGAATCACTGGTGAATCTTATATTAGAAAACAAATTGCATAAAAATTTTTTAGTGGAGTTAATTGCAGATGGCTTGCATATTAGAAATTCTACATTAGCTTTTACATTAAATATGTTAGATATTGATAATATATGCATAGTATCAGATTCACTACCTGAAAAAGGTTTAAAAAACGGCATCTATGATCTTGGTCCTTTAAAAGTAGAAAAAAAATCAGATTTATTTTATATTCAAAATTCCTCAACAATAGCAGGTTCTGGCAAGGGTTATAACAAAATTTTAAAAAATTTAAAGAAAAATACCAATATTAATTGATCACAACTAGTAAAAGTCTCTTCATATAATGTAGCTCAAGCACTCAATTTAACTCATTTATATGGTGATATAGCAGAAAATAAACCAGCTAATATTGTTTTAATAGATAAAAATTTTAACGTCATTTTTAGCTTTATAAATAACAAATATTTTACTAATAAAAAACTCTAAAATGCTTCATTTTTGAGGTGGTACCCTTTTCTTCTAAAATTTTTAAGTGTTTTAATTAATTATAATTTGAAATGAATGTTTCTCTAAATTTAATGGGAGACATTCATTTTATTTTGTCTTTAATTCGTTTGTGATTGTAATAATAAATATAATTTGCAATTGCTTTGTGAAGTTGCTTAAAAGTTAAAAATTCTTTTTCGCGACCATAAAAACATTCTCTTTTAATGTTCCAAAAACGATTCAATAACGCTATTATCTAAACAATTTCCTTTTCGGGACATGGACTGAATTATTCCTTTTGTTTTAATTTTTCTGAGAATTGTCTATGTTGATACTGTCAACCTTGATCACTGTGAAAAATTAAACCTTCAAGATTTTTGTGTTTTGAAAATGCTTTTTGAAGCATTTTTCTAATTTGTTGGTTGTTAGCGCTTGTAGACAAATCTCAAGCAATAACTTCACCTTTAAACATATCTAAAATTGGTGATAAATATGCTTTTCCAAATGATCCGCTAAATTCTGTTATGTCTGTAGTTCATTTTTGATTTGGTTGAGTTGCGACAAAATTTCTATTTAAAATATTGTCTACAATTTTGCCAACACTTCCTTTGTAAGATTTGTATTTTCTTCAGAACAAATTGCTTTGAGATTGAATTTTGCCATTAATCTGCGAACTTTTTAATTCCAATTTTATAGCCTCTATTATTAAGTTCAGCTTTTATTCTTCTTTTTCCATATCTTGCTTTATTTTCTTTAAAAATAAGCTTCATTTGGCTTATAATTTCTTCATTTTTCTTGTCAAAATCTTCTTTTTGAGTTCATAATAAAAAGTAGATATAGGAATAGAAAACTCTTTTAATACTTGAGTTAAGCGAAGGTTTTTGTCAGCTTTTACTATATTATAAATGTTTTTATTTTTCTTGCCTTGGTTGATTTGAGTCAAAGATCTCTACCAAGGCTTTTCACTTTTTAGTGCTTCATTTTCCTTTTTAAAAGTTTATTTTCTTTTCTAAGAAGTTTCAGTTCTTCATATACAGATAATGAAGAATTTGATTGATCTTGACTATCGGAATTGTTTGATATTTTTGTAGATTTATTATTATTAATCTTAGATTTCATTATTTGTCTTCCTTTGTTTAATTGTAAACCACTAATTCCCAATTCTAAATATTTTTCTTTCAAAAAGATATTTGACTTGGATTAAGATTATTTTCAAGTGAAATTTTAACAATTGGTTCACCAGCTAAAAATCTTTTAACTATGTTTAATCTTTGATCTATAGTTCACTTTTTATTTCGTGGTTTTTCTTAAGTCCTTCAACTCCTAATTTGTCATAAATTTTTCTCAAAAAATTACTTGATTTAAAAATTTTTCTGACTTGTATTAACAAAATCGGGCTTTTTAATTTCAATTCCTTTTTTGTATTTTTTTACACATTCTAATTTAAATTCTAATGAATATTTCATAAAAAATCCCCTTTTCTATTTTCCTAAGAAAAGGGGATCCGCTCATTTTGAAGCATTTTTTAATTTTTACATATAAATTATTATATATTGTGCAGTCTTTATATTATAGATATTAACTATTGATTAACTATTAGAATTTTAAATAAACAATTAATTTAATGCATCAAATATTTAAATTTACAAATACTATAAATAATAATAAGCAAAAAGCCAAATTTTTTAAAATTTTTTGTTTTTTTAAAAATTAATTATAATTTTACAGAACTTATACAAACATAATAATTTTAAATACTATATAAATTCAACTAATGCAGTTGATAAATTTTTATTTACTTATATAGAACAAAACAAAATTATGGAAGGTAAAATATGAAAAAGAAACTTTTAATAGGAGTTGCTGCAGGTGCAGCTGCTGTTGGTGTTTTTGGTTTAATAGTCGGGCTTTCTTCAATGTCCGGAAATGGAATTAGAAATTATATTGATGTTCCACAAAAACAAGTTAAAACCATAAGCGATCTTTCCTTCAAAGATAAAACTTTAACCTTACTAGATTCATATGAAACTGTAAGAGATAGATTCTTTACTAAAGATCCTAATGGAACATATACAGCATTACCTGCAAAAGATCAAGATGGTTCAGAATCACCTAGAGACTGAAGTGATGTATTTAAAGTTTGGGCTGGAGACAAAGAATTTGGAACTCCAGAAGAAACAGCAAATGCAAATACAGATTTAAAAGATGTAAAAAGCTCTGTTGTAAAATTCTTATCAGTAACACCTGAAGATGCACAAAAAGGTTTTTTAGTTAAATTCCAAGTTGAAACTGAATTTAATGATGGAACAAAAGTAGAATCACAAGTAGTTGAAAAACTAATAAGAGTATTAGATCAAGCAAAATTTGTAGTTTTAGATAAAGCTCACAGCATTAAAAAAGAAGTTGAGAGTTTATTTAAAGATTCAGCTACAACATCTTTTACTCCATCTACAACTTTTTCAGCAGAATTTGAAACAGATGTTAACTCTGCAACTTCATCTGAAGATTTTAAAACTAAATTAGACAAATATTTTGCATTAAGTACAACACTTAATAGTCTTCAAAAAAGTATTAACAATCAAGATACTTTTAAAGTTGAGTTTATTAAAAACCCTAATACAAAAGAAGAATTTGCAACTGAAAGTTTAGGAAACGAAGGTGTATTTACTGTATACCTAAAAACTTCTTTAGCAGATGCATTTAAGGCAAAATTACCAGCTGGTGTAAATTCCGATTTTGAACACATTGATTTACTTTCAATTTCTAAAGATGCAAAAGGTAAAGAAAGTATCTTTATTACAAAAGCTGATGTTCTAAATAAAGCAGTGTTTGCTTCAGTTGATCCTAAAAATGAAGTAAAAGATTCAGAGTATCAAACTTTAGAAAGTTTTAATAATACATTAGCTGATGGTGAAAAAATCACTGATGATTCAGATTCATTCTTTAAAGATCACAAAAATGATTTAGTAATCTCAGATTATGATGTTCTTACATTACAAAGAGCATTTAATAATCCTCCTTTAATGTTGAACAATTATCAAGATTACAAATCTAAAACAGGATGATATGCAGACAATATTGATCTTAATAAAGAAAAACAAGATGCATTAAATAAAAGATTACAAGCATTCATCAAACAAACAATGAAATTTGCAATTAATGATAAAGAATTATCAGAAACTGTAAATAAAGACATTGAGCTAGCAGTTGGTACAGATGCTAAAGCTAAAAGAGATGAAAATGGATTGTATGTTGAAGTTCCTTATACAATCAAATTCAAAGGAAAAACTTCCCCAGTTAAATTTGTAAAATTACGTAAATTTAACCAATATTCAACAGATCAAAATCCTAATCCTACTGTAGAATTAAACGATTTATCTACTGTAAAAGCAATTTTTGCTCCTACAAATGGCTTTGATACAGAAAACGAAGGTAAATTAGTATTTAATCCATCAAAAACCAATCAAATTAGTAAATCATTTGACTCAGCCGTACCTATTTCAGGTGAAGAATTGAAAAAATTAGTTGAAGCACAAGATTCTGATAAATTATTATCAATTTTAAAAAACAACTACTATCAAAGAATAAGATTTTCAGAAAAAGAATTAGTAGATGCTCTAACTTCTGATAATAGCTTCAAAATGCCAACAGTTGAAGAAATTAAAAACAAAAAAGTTAAATTCCAAATTACTGGTGCAGATAAAAGAAATAGAGTTTATTCAATTAATTTATTTAAAACAGATAATGAAGTTGGACAATTCTTTGCACATTTATTAACTTTAGATAATAAAACAGTTGAAGAATATCTAAAAGCAATTTATGAAAAATTCCAACAAATTTCAGATTGATTTGCTAGACTTGATAGTTCAGGTCAAGTTACTGACGAAGATAAGAAAAACAAAATTAAGTATGTTTCACTTTCATCAAATCAAGTACAATTTTTAGACAATGAAGATCTTTCAATCTTCCCTCTTGGACAATTTACTAAAAATACTACTAAAGACTTTGTTTCTTCACAAGTTCAAAAATACTTCAAATCTGTTTTAGGTGATGAATTTATTGAAAAAATTAAAAAAGATAATGTTACTTGAAAAGATTATTCATTAAATGGTGTGTATTTAGAAGATCAACAAGGTACTACAAATACTGATAAACAAACAGAAATATTATCTGAAGATGATTTTGTAAAAGCATTTTTTGTAAAAGCTGCTTTAGAAAATAACTTCCAAGGTTATAGATCATTAGGATCTACTTGAAAATCTAAAATTAAATTTGAAATTGCTAAAGATGACGAAGTTAAAAACAAAGCTGAAGATACTTTAACATTAAACTACTGATATGAATTCTATGTACCACAAGAAAATGGTGAATTAGGTAATGCAGTTTATAAAACAGCTAAAGTTGGAATTAATCTAAAAGTTGCAACTCTAAATTCAGAAGACTTTGCAATTCAACAAGAATTAAACAAATTAGTAAAAACAATTCCACAAACTGAAACTACATTCCAAGGTAGTTCATTAGGTGAAGCTCAACAAAATAAACTAGCTGAAGAACAAAATAAATTCAGTGATGAAAGATACAAAGACTTCAAACAAGAAATCAAAAATACAGACGAAACTGGAAAACAAGTAGAAGACAAATTTGTTGAATACTTTGGACAAAAAGCTCTTGATTCACTAAAAGCTTACATTGGAAGCGATGTTAAATTAGCTTATCAACAAGGTGGATTCTTAAACAACAGAACCGACTTTAACCAATTAAGTTTAAGATTCTATCTAGCTAAATTAGATCCTGCTTGAGTAAAAGAACAAGAAGCTAAAAAAGCAGCTCCAGCAGCACCTACTCCAGATGTAACCCCAGGTTCAAATGGTGCAAATAATAATAATCCACAAGCACAAACTCAACAAACTAAAGCAGAACCTAAATGAATTTTATCTAGTGAGCCAGTTGTTTATAGAATTTTAGGTTTAGATAAAATTAAGAAAACAATGAACAAATAACAATAAATAACAACATTTAAATTTAAATAAAGGAAAAATTATGATAAAAAATAAAAAAGTTTTATTAGTTCTAGGTGCTGTTGTTTATTTAGGTGTATTAGTAGTTACATCAACAGCAGTTGGTCTTACAGCTAAAGCCAGAAAACTAGCACAACGTACAACAGCAGATTCAAAAATAATTCAATTACAAGATTCAAATACAGCAGTTACCAAAGCTGATGTTGAAAATATAATAGCTTCATTTAAACTAAAACCAGAATTTACAAAATTAAGTGCATCTGACGCATTAGAATTACACAATAACAAAACATATTCATTTGAATTAATAGATGCTATTGATGATGCTTCAAAATCAAAACTAAAAGAAAAAGGATTAGATTTTGAAGTAAGAACTGTAGTAGAAACAGAAAAAACAGATCAATTTCCAGTTTCTACAGCTGCTGGAACAACAATTAAAGATCTTAAATTTATTGTTTTTTCAAATACAACAGATGCAAGAAATAAAGGTCAATTCTTTGAAATAAAAGCTGGTCTATCAGGATTTTCAACTAATCCAAATAAATCAGAATTTAGTTTTTCATCTAATTCAAAATTAATTGCTTTAGAATCTAAACAAAACTTACTTCCATCTGAATTTGTTTCACAATTAACTAATTCTTTAAATTCATCTTCTGATAATAAACCTAATTTAGAGAAATTAAAAGAATTTACAAAATTAAGTTTAGTAGATGCTCAAAATGTTCCAGTATTTGTAGACAATTACAACTTAGAAGTAGAACAAGCACAAAGTTCAATACAGCAAGATGATGATAAAGGTACTTTAAGTTTATTATTAAAATTAACACCAAAAAATACAACTAATGCACAAGCTATTTCTCGAAGAGTAAGTGTTGAAAACTTAAATTCAAGAGATAAACAAGCTAAAGCAATTCAACAAATTTTAAATACAAATCCAGCTCAATTAGTTACTTTATCAGAACTTACTGACTTTATAACTAAAGCTAAAGAAAATGAATTTAAAGACAAAAGAAATTTAATTTCTAATATCTTTAAATCATTAACTGATGAACAACTAAAAAAAGAAGTAACTTTAGAAGCTTCTAAATTAGGTACTAACTTAGCAGAAGAATTTAAAAACAATTCTTTAAAACTTATCTTTACTTTTGATAAAGAACAAAGCTTAGTTCAAAAAACAGGAAAAGCTTCAGTAGATGTTAAATTAGAAATTTCTGATAAAACTAGCGATCCACAACAAACTGATACTCAAACAAGTTCTACAGCAAAAACATTAGAATTAGGTAAATTTAATTTAAAACTCTTCCAATCTCAATATGATAGAGTATTAGACCAAGCGCTACATCCAACTACTGGTGAAGGTGATTCAATTGTTTTAGCTAAAGATGATCAAGTAAGTGAATTTTCATTAGAAAAAAATAATCTAACTACATTTGGTTCTGATATAATTGCAAACCTTAATAAATTAATTCCAGCTCGTATTGTTGAAGATCAAAAAGAAGCTGATGCTAAAAAAACACAAGCAGACCCACAAGCTTCACAAGATACTACAACAACAAGTACAACAACAAGTACAACAACAACAACAGAATCTGTAGCATATAAATTAATGACTTTAAATGAAGTATTTGCATCCAAAGATCAAAAACTAACTTCAGCAATTGAAAGACATTTATTAGAATATCTAGAAACTATTTTATCTAAAGAAGATGCAACTGCAATTTCTAGAGTATTTGCTCTTGGTCAGACAATTCCTACAGATGAAGTTCCAGCAACAACAGTTGCAAAATTTGATTTTAAATTAGATCAAAATACACAACAAGTTTTAATTATTACAACTTTAGTTGATTCTACAAAACCAGAAGAAGTTCTAGCTACAAAAACAATTGCAATTAAAGGATTTGTAAACGATTCTCCAGCATATGAAGTGGCTAAAAAATATGGAGCACAACTATTTATAGATGCAACTTCAGCAGTTGAGACAGAAAAACCTATAACAATTAGTGATAAACTTTCCAAAAAATTCATCAATCCTAAAGATTCTGAAATTAGTAAAGTAAAATCAGTTTCTTCCTTGGTAAACGATAATATTACTTATACTCCAGATGCAGTTGATTTAACTTATAGTATTAATCAAAATTGACAACGTACTGGTGGTTATATTAAAACAGATATTAATAGCTTAAAATATTCATCTGTCAAATCTACAAAAGATTCTTACTTTGTTAAAACTCCATCAGTTAAAGGTATTTTATTACAAGATTCACAACTAAATTTAAAAACAAGTAGTTGAAATTTTGAAAAAGACTCACAAGTTAAAAAAGACATTGATGTAAATTTAGACCCTAAAGGTGATAATTCAGCTACAAAAGAAAACATTGCACCTTATATAGCAAAAAATACCAAAGTTGCAGAATCATCTGTTTATGATGGTTCAATACTTCTAGCATTTACTCCATATGAACTTGAAAAACAAGGTAATAAAAGAATTTATTTATTAAATACACTAGATAATGCTTCTTACGGTAGAGTATCAGTATTTTTACAAAAAGTAAAATCAACTGAAACTTTATCAGGTAAAGATAATTTACAAACTTATGTATTAGGATTAGAATATTTTGCTGCTGCAAATCTAGCACAAAAAAATAGAGATCAAGTTAGAAAAATATGAAATGGATTACAATTTAGTTATCCTTGAAATTCAGGAACTAGAGCTGTAATTTTAGGGACTATAAATTTTAAAGGTTCTACTAATAATTTAGATAAAATTTCTCCTGCAATTATTACAGATGAAACTTCTAATAGTGATGAAGATAAATTAGTTCCATTAACTGATAGTAGCTTTAGTTTACCTAAATATGGTCCTTGAGATAAACAAAAACAAGATATTGGAGAAGAACAACAACTTTCTAAATCTGTGTTTGAAAAAAATAAATTTTATTCTGAAGCTTCAAAAGAAAATTCAGGATTTGATAATCTTTACTTAGATAATTCACTTTCTAAAGTTATTTTACAAATTAATTTAAAATCTGGAATTAGACCAAACAATTTAAACACTATTGAAGATCCATCCATTAATTTTAAATATTTAGTTTATAGAAATGATAAAGATATACAAGAATATGATTTTACATTAAAAGGTGGAAATTTAAACTTCCAAAATAAAGATGATAAAGCTGTATTTAATATCTTTACAAGAGGAATTGATTTTTCAGTAATCGGAAGTAGAGCGATTGAAAAAGTAGAAGATTGATCAGATTGAAATGCTTGAGCTCACAAACAATTATCCCATCTTAAACAAAATGAAAAACAAAATTTAAGTAAATGAGGTTTCTCCAAAGGTGGAACTTCCATTATCTTACAAGGTATGGCTGTATTTAAAAATATAGATGAAAAAGGAAAACAAGAAGCACTTGATAGTTTCAAACAAACCTTCTTAAAATAATAATATTTATAAATAATCAAAAAATCAAGCACTTGCTTGATTTTTTGTTATCTTTTTATTATTAAAAAATTATAATAATTTATAATTTTATATATTTATTATGATAAATAAATATTTTAAACAATGTAATTTATTATATATATTTATAGAATAAAAAGGTAACAATTTATATGGCTATGAGAGCAAAAACAAAAGATAGAATATTCGATGAGTATTGTATAAACAAAAAACCTTGTTTGGATTTTGCAGGCAGAGAAATAATTAAAGATCATAAAAAATCATCTACAGTTTCTGAAGAAGACTATTCACAATATCCAGGTTTATGAGACATTGACCACATTATTCCTCAAAATGTATTTGAAAACATAAATAAATCACAAATATCATTAATCAAATCATTTAAAAATTCAGAAAAAAATCTACAACCTGTTCATCGGAAAACAAATGAAGAAAAAGGAAATGAACTTTCTTTTGTCGCTAACAAAGTAAAATGAAAAGTGATAATTAGTCCTTATACCCCAAATTCAACTAAAAGAAAAGAAAAAAAATTAGAAATAGTTTTATTTGATCACAAATTATCAGATAAACAAATAGAAGTAGAATCACTTCTTAAAACTTCGAAAACAAAAAAACAAAATCAAACAACCAATAACACTAATAACACTAATAACACTAATAACAAAAATTTAAAAAATGAAAAAATAGAAAATAAAACTTCTACTTCTTCTACTTCTACTGCATTAGTAAAAATTAAACAAGAAAATCAAAGCTCTTTAAAACCTATACTAACTACAAAAGAACTTTTAAATTCATATAAAAACCAATTTCATATTTTTTCAATGATTATTGAAAAAGAATTTAATTTTAATCATTTAAATTTAATTGAAGAGGCATTTTTAAAAAATAATTTACAAATTAAATATTATTTTTGTGATCAAAAATTTTCTGGTACAGAATTAAAATATTTAAATATATTAGTGAAACATAGTTTTAGTTTAAACACAAATTTTAACAATATATTCTTAAACATCATTGATACCTTATCTACTCTTGAACAAGACAAAGAAAAATTTTTACTCAAAAAATTTCCAATATTTTGAAACATTCAATCAATAAATATTAATGATTTAAGAAATTTTAAATCCAATATTTTTTCTTTATTTTTCAGATCTTATGAATCATTATTAGCAAATGGACATACTTTTGAAAATACACATCTTTTAGTTGCAAAAGAAATTAAAAACTCATTATCTTTAATTTATAATCTGGATGTAAATCAATGAAATACAGATAAAAATACAAAGTGGTTTTGATTAAAACAGCCATATTAAAAAAAAAAAAAAAAATAAAAGAGAGAAAATATGATAAAATCAGCAACAGTTCTATTCGTCGGTGATATTTTTTCTAAAGCAGGGATTGCCAGCTTTAAAAAACATTTTCCAGTCTTGAATCAAAAATACAATTTTGATTTAGTTGTAGTTCAAGGAGAAAACGTCTCAGGACGAAAAGGACTTAATGAAAAAGACTATTTAGAACTAAAAGAAGCTGGTGTTGATGTGTTTACTTTAGGTAACCATGTCTGATCTAATCCAGAAATTTTAAAAATTATTAATAATAACGATATTGTGCGACCATTAAACATTAATGGCCTTGATTATCCAGGATACGGAAGTGTAGTTTTTCAAAAAAACAATTTAAATTTTAGAATCACATCACTTTTAGGTATTTCATTTAATGGTCTAATAAAACCTTGGAAACAAGATTATGCAGATAATTTCTTTGATGCCATTGATGAAGTGGTTTTAGAAGATAAAGCTGACTTTCATTTAGTTGATTTTCATGCTGAAACTACATCTGAAAAAAATGTGTTGTCCATTTATTTAAATGGTAAAATAAATGCAATTGTAGGAACTCATACACACGTACAAACTTCAGATGGAAGAAAATTATCTCAAGGAACATTATACATAACAGATGTTGGTATGACAGGACCAAGAAACGAAGCAATCGGAGCTGATTTTTTAAAGGTCTATCAAAAAATGCGTTATGATAAGATGATTAAATTTACAGCATCAAATAATTATTCACAATTTAATGCTGTTGTTTTGAAGTTGAATACTAAATTAGATAATCAACAAATAGAAGTCATCAACATTATGGAAGACATAAATTAATTCAAAAATACTCTTTGCATTAGAGTATTTTTTTGTATAATTAAGCTCCAAAACAAAAGACAAACAGCGAAATTTTTAGTCTGCGAACTTGTACAAAAGCAAAAAAATGGTATAATTTAAAAATATTATAAGCACTAGTTACAATTAGTAGTTAGGAAACAAAATGACAAGTAAAAATTATGAAGCAGATAGTATTCAGACCCTAGAAGGTC
This sequence comes from Mycoplasma sp. 1654_15, assembly GCF_012516495.1. NCBI lineage: Bacteria > Bacillati > Mycoplasmatota > Mollicutes > Mycoplasmatales > Mycoplasmataceae > Mycoplasma > Mycoplasma sp. 1654_15. The sequence goes on along the minus strand of NZ_CP051214.1, from coordinate 591,699 downwards.
TTGAGCCTGTTAGAAAAAGACCAGGTATGTATATCGGTGGAACTGGAATATTACCATTACACCATCTAATCTGGGAAATAGTAGATAATGCAGTTGATGAGGCTCTTGCTGGTTATGCAAATACAATAGAAGTAGAAATTACAACCGACGGATATGTAAAAGTAACTGATAACGGACGTGGAATTCCTGTAGGTATTCATCCAAAACACAATGTTTCAGCTGCTGAAGTAGTTTTAACTATATTACACGCTGGTGGTAAATTCGATGGTAGTTCCTATAAGGTTTCTGGTGGTCTTCATGGAGTTGGGGCTTCAGTTGTAAATGCCTTAAGTGCAAATTTAAAAGTATGAATCAAAAGAGATGGTAAGCTTTACTTCCAAGAATTTGTTGACGGAGGAAAAAAATTAGCAGACTTATCTGTAATAGATACTGTAGCTGATAATTCAACCGGAACAACTATAATGTTTAAACCTGATTTTACTATTATGGAACCAAACGAATTTCGTTTAGACATTATTTTAGATAGACTAAAGCAAACCGCATATTTAACTAAAAACTTAAAATTTATTGTTAAAGATCAGAGAAACAATTTTTCTAAAGAATTTTTATTTGAAGGTGGAATTGTAGATTACGTTAGCGAGTTAACTAAAGGCTCAGAAAAAGTACATAATGAAATTATTTATGCTGAAGGTGAAATTTCTACTGAAGAGTATCACACAAAAGCAGAAATTTCTTTACAGTATGTAAAAGAAGATAGATCAGAAGTTTTAGCTTATACTAACAATATCTACAACCGTGAAGGTGGAACTCATGAAACTGGTTTATTTGATTCACTTTCTAGAATCTTAAATAACTATGCTTTAGAAAATAAATTCTTTAAATCTGAACAAGAAAAATTTTCCCGAGAAGATATTAAAGATGGAATGTATGTTGTTGTATCAATTAAACATTCAAATCCAATTTTCGAGGGTCAAACCAAAGGTAAATTAAACAACAAAGAAGTTCGTCCAGCTGTTAATAAAATTTTTTCCGAAGTATTCGAAAGATATTTAGCTGAAAATCCAGATCAAGCAAGAAAAATTATTGAACGTAATTTATTATCACAAAAAGCAAGAAAAGCAGCTGAATCTGCTCGTGAAGCAATCAAAAGAAAATCACCATTTGAAATTAACTCATTACCAGGCAAACTGGCTGATTGTACAACTAAAGACGCACAAATTAGTGAGCTATATATAGTTGAGGGTAATTCAGCTGGTGGTAGTGCCAAAATGGGTCGTGATCGTCATTTTCAAGCTATATTACCACTTAGAGGTAAAGTAATTAATTCTCAAAAAACTAATTTTGAAAAAGTGCTAAAAAACGAAGAGATTTTATCTTTAATTACGGCTTTTGGTACTGGAATTGGTGCTGAATTTAATATCAATAAAATTCGTTATTACAAAATTATTATTATGACAGATGCTGATTCAGATGGTTCACATATTAGAACTTTACTTTTAACTTTTTTATACAGATTTTTCAAACCTTTAATTGAATATGGTTTTATCTACATAGCTCAACCTCCACTTTATAAAATTTCTGCTAATAAAAAAGTTATTTATGCATATTCTGATAAACAAAAAGAAGAAATAATCCAAAAAGAATTTGATAATCAAAAAGTAACTATTCAAAGATATAAAGGTCTTGGAGAGATGAATCCAGACCAACTCTGAGAAACCACAATGGATCCTAAAACTAGAAAAATGATGCAAGTTCAAATTCAAGATGCTATAATTGCAACACAAGTATTTGAAGAACTAATGGGAACAGATGTTACCCCAAGAAAATTATTTATAGAAGAAAATGCCAAATACGCAAAAAATCTAGATTTTTAATAATTTATTACAGCCAACAAATTACAACGAGCAAAATTGTTGTAATTTTTATTTTTTAGTGTATATTATTACAACAAAAATAAAAACAGGGGAATTGCTCATGAAAATATCAAGAAAAAAACTTTTAACTATTATTTTAGCAGTTGTTATCTTCTTTGTAATAACTGTATCTATTGCAGTGCCTTTATCTTATAAAAATTCTATTGCTAAAAATAAACAATATAAACTAGAATATAGACAAAGAGAAAATAATGGTTCTTTCGATATAGCAGCAAAAATCAAATTAGGTGCTAAATATGCAAATAAAACAGTATTTGCTAAATTTGAACATCCAAATTCATTTCTTCCAAAAATTGAACTTTCTTCTGTAGATGAAAATGCAGAGGCTATTATTTATTATCCTTCAGTTACAAAAGAATTTGTTAGATCAGATTTTTTACTAACAGGCATTTATGAAGATGAAAAAGCTACTGAATTAATTTTAAAAATAGAACCTCAAATTAACCTAAGAAATATTGCTTGAAAAAATAATAATATTGAACCACAAGAAATTGAATTAAATAAAGAATTATCTGCAAATAAACAAGTACAACTTACTTTTGAGGATCAAAACAATCATAAGTTAATTCAATTTTCTGAGCATTCAGATGCCAATGGAATTATTAGATTAAAACAAAAGTCTTTTAATACAATAGGAATTTTTAAACTAACATCTGTTAAACAAGATAATATCTTAATTAATTTAAAAAATTGGGAAATTTATTTTGTATTTTCTTCCACTTCAACAAATCAAAATCATTCACAACAATCAGATGTTGAAAATGCATTTACTACAGTAAGTAATGTAAATTTTTATAATATTGGTTCTACATCTGCGAATGTAGAATTTACATTAGCACAAAATAATCAAATTGTTTCAGAAAAAGAAGTAAAATTATCTATTTTAAATCTTAAAAACAACACACAAAAAGAAGCTATTTCTACTATAAATAATAGTAAATTAGTATTTAATTTAAACAATTTAGATTCAAATTCTGAATATAAAATCAATTCTCTTACTTACCTAGATACTGAAATAAAAAAACCAATATATTTACCTACTGAATTAATAAAAACTTTTATTACAAAAACCAAAGCAATTAGCTTTGATTTTTCAAATTTAGCTTCAAAAATGAAGGAAAATGAATATAAAATTAATATTTTTTTAAATAGTGAAGATAATATTCTTGAAGATAATCAAGAAGTTTTAGTTTCTTTTGAATCACAAGATAAAAAAATCGAATCTAAAGCTAAAATTACTAAAGATGCAAATAATAAATACAAAATTGAGTTTGTTGTTTCTAATCTAACTGCAAATTCTATTTATACATTAGATAAAATAAAATTTGTTTTAAAACCTACAAAAGCTTTAGAAAATGTAGGTAAAAACAATGACAATGTAATTTATAACAAACAAGATTTTGCACAAAATATTAGTTTTATAAACGAAGAAGATGTAAAAATAACTTTACAAAGAGAAGTAGATCCACAAAAATTAACTGACAAACACTCTTCATACAAAATAAAATTAAAGTTTTCTAAATTATCAGATTTATATTTAAATAATAAGTTGTCATTAGAATACCATTCTAGTGATAATAAAATTGCGCAGACTTCTTTTGTAGAACTAAAAGATCCTAAAGTTTTAGAATATACACTAGATCTTAAAGATTTAGAAGTAAACAAAGAATATACTCTCAAATTTTTAACTTTAGAAAAACTTGATAATTCAAAGCAAAAAACAAGTTTTCCAGTTAGGGATTTTAATATAAGTGATTCATTAATAATTTCTCAAACTTTTTCTAATTTTGAAGTAAAATCAAGGACTTTTGATTCTGTAGATGCAAAAATTGTTGTAAATAATCATCTAAAAAATTCAAAAGTAGATTTTAGTCAAAATAAAAAAATAAAAGTTTATTACTTTGATGATTCCAACAAAGATAAAACATTAACTACAGAAGCCACAATTGACCAAAATAGCTTCAAAAATGAAGTGAATTTAACTTTTTCAAATTTAGAATTAAATAAAAAATATCGAGTAAACAAAATTGATGTATATGATTTAACAAATCAAGATACAGCCGTTGCTAGTTTTAATCTTTTCACACCTTGAGTTTTTGAAAATAAATTAGAAATTAAACAAATTTCTGATATTGATACAAAGACAGGTAAATTAAATATTAGTTTAGATACAAATTTAGATTTAAACAAAAATAAATTTAAATTAGTCTTGAAAAATCAAGAAAATCAACAAGAAAAGCAAATAAAAACTGAGAAAAATAACAGCTTTTTATTTAATAAAGAACAAAATAAATTAGATATTACTATTTCTTCAATTTTTAATCAAAAAGGTAAATACTTAATTGAAAAATTATTACTTGCAAAAGATGAAAATTTTTCAAAACCTAAAGAAATTCAACTTTCAAATAAAAATAAAGTCTTGGATATTGAAACTTTAGAAGTAATCGAAAATAAAGTAAAAGAAGAATTAAACAAACTTTCAGATAAATTACTTCCATCTTTTGTAAATCAAGAAATTATTACAAATTTGGTAGATGAAAAATACAAAAAACTTTTAGATTCTTTTTATTTCCAAATAGTTAATAATCAAAGTGGACAATTAAAAATAAAATATAACATTAACTATTTAGCAAACACAAGATTTTATGAACATGATTGAAAAAACTTGAACAAAATTATCGATGACAAAGAATTAACTAAACATTGAATAGCTAGTGCTACACAATTTGGTAGTTGATGATTACAATATTACAAACCTGAAAATGTCTTTTTAAACGGTTATTATTGATTTGCTTGACCAGGTTCAGAAGATATCAAATTTTTTGTAAAACCAAAATCAGAAAAGAGAAATTTTGTTGGACAAATAAAACTTAAATTTAAAAATGATCCTAGTTATTTCTGACCAGCTAAAGCAGGATTAGATAAATACATTAAAGACCCTTTTGTAGTTAATGTAACTAATAAAGATGGAAAACAAACAAAATTAAGTATAAAACAACAACCTATTTGATCAAAAGATAAGTCAATGATTACATATACTTTTGATGTAAATGAATTTATAAACCAAATTGAAATTGTCTTTCCAAGTAAACATAATGTTGACTATGTAAGTATTCATGATATTTTCTTAACAACTACAGCAAAAGAAAATAAATAAATTATTATAAAATAAAAATACCAAATACTGTAGGAGTTAAAATGAAGAAAAATCAAGAAAATATTTGTAAAAAAATGCAACAAATAGAAGATACAAATGTAGAATACAAACAAGAAATAAATAATAAAGTAGTAAGAACTATTTTGGCTTTTTTAAATACAAATGGTGGAATAATTTATTTAGGTGTTGATGATGAAACCCGTTGTATTAACCAGCAAATTGATGATAAGATAAAACAAACGTGAATAGATAAACTATCTATGTGAAAATCTCAACTTTCTAATGATGGTTATGATCTTATAAGTTGAGATAGCAGCACAATTCCTTTTAAAATTACAGTCAAAGAAGGAAAACAAAAGCCTTATTCTTTAAGTAATTCTAGTCCTGAATTCTTTGTTCGAATGGGTAGCACCACTCAACGTGCAAGTTTAGAACAAATAGGGAGAATGTTTTTAAACTCTGAGCCATATTATTTTGAAAAAAAGTCTATCGAAAGAACAGATTTAACTTTCAATTACTTAAAAAAAGCTTTAGAAAAACTAAACATAAAGTTTAACCCTAAAAAACTATCTTTAATAAATGATGATGGTAAATATAACAACATTGCATTGTATTTTAGTGATCAGTGTCAGATTATTACAAAAATAGCATATTATCAAGGACTTACAAAAGAAATTTTTTTAGATAAAGCAGATTTATCAGGTTCAATATTAGAACAAATTGATACAATACTAAAAACTATAGAAATTTACAACAAAACAAAAGCTACTTTTCCAAGTTATACTAGATTAGAAGTTAGAGATTATCCAACAGAAGCATTAAGAGAAGCGATATTAAACGCGTTTTGTCATAGAGATTATAGTATTATAAATTCAGATATAACAATTAGTTTTTTTGATGATAGAGTAGAAATTTACTCACCAGGAAGCTTAGTAGAAAATTTAACACTAGAACAAATTAAACATGGTGTAAATAACAGAAGAAATAAAGGCATTGCTCAAATTTTACGTTTATTAGAATTGGTAGAAGAACAAGGAAGAGGAGTTGAGTTAATATTTAATAGCTATAAAAATTTTGATAAACAACCTAACTTTGATGTTAATACAAATATGGTTAAAGTAACTTTATATAACAGAAATTATGAGCCAACTAATATTAATTGAACTAATTTAAAAGATAATGTTAAAGATAAAGTAATAGAAAGGCACAAAATCATTTTAGATTTAATAAAGCAAAATCCAAATATTACTATTGATGAAATGTTTCAAGAGTTAAAAGTTCCTAAACGAACTTTAACTCGTTATTTGCAACAACTACAAGAATCTGGACAAATTCAAAGGCAAGGTAGTAAAAAAACAGGTGAATGAAAAATTAAAACAAATAAATAGAATATTTTTAGTTTTTACATTAAAGTCAAAAATTTTTATATAAAAAATTATTATTATATATTATAAAAATAACACTTTAAACAGCGTTTTAAATTATTTTTTTATAAAAATTCCTTCATTTTTCTTCAAAATAAATAATTTTTTGTTAAAAAAATTATAATTATATATTATATAAATGGCACAATAAATGGCACAATAAATGGCACAATAAATGGCACAATAAATGGCACAATAAATGGCACAATAAATGGCACAATAAATGGCACAATAAATGGCACAATAAATGGCACAATAAATGGCACAATAAATGGCACAATAAATGGCACAATAAATGGCACAATAAATGGCACAATAAATGGCACAATAAATGGCACAATAAATGGCACAATAAATGGCACAATAAATGGCACAATAAATGGCACAATAAATGGCACAATAAATGGCACAATAAATGGCACAATAAATGGCACAATAAATGGCACAATAAATGAATTTTTATAAAAATTCCTTCATTTTTCTTCAAAATAAATAATTTTTGTTAAAAAATTATAATTATATATTATATAAATGATACTTTAAATGATACTTTAAATGATACTTTAAATGATACTTTAAATGATACTTTAAATGATACTTTAAATGATACTTTAAATGATACTTTAAATGATACTTTAAATGATACTTTAAATGATACTTTAAATGATACTTTAAATGATACTTTAAACAAATTTTTATAAAAATTCCTTCATTTTTCTTCAAAATAAATAATTTTTTGTTAAAAAATTTATAATTATATATTAATAAATTAGACTTTAAATTAGACTTTAAATTAGACTTTAAATTAGACTTTAAATTAGACTTTAAATTAGACTTTAAATTAGACTTTAAATTAGACTTTAAATTAGACTTTAAATTAGACTTTAAATTAGACTTTAAATTAGACTTTAAATTAGACTTTAAATTAGACTTTAAATTAGACTTTAAATTAGACTTTAAATTAGACTTTAAATTAGACTTTAAATTAGACTTTAAATTAGACTTTAAATTAGACTTTAAATTAGACTTTAAATTAGACTTTAAATTAGCCTTTAAATTAGCCTTTAAATTAGCCTTTAAATTAGCCTTTAAACGAATTTTTTATAAAAATTCCTTCATTTTTCTTTAAATTTAATTTTTTAAAATAAATATTTTTTATTAAAAATAATAACTATATATTGTAAATATACACTTTAAATGAAGGTGCAAAATAAAATTTGAATATTTGATATATTTAACTTTTAACCAATACATTTAAAAACAAGTAATTATTAATGATTATAAAATTCATATTTTTCTTATTTAATATAAACTTTGTTAAACAAAAATTTAAATTAAAAATCAAAAATTACGTTAAAAAATTAAGCTTAAAAACCACAGTTATTTTGCAGTGGTTTTTTTAATATTTTTTTACTTAATAAAATTCATTAATAACAAAAAATACTTATTTTTTCTTCATTTTCCTTCATTTTTGATGTTTTTGTACGAAATACTTGGCATATATATATATATTATATATAATTAATAATGATTAGTAAAAGAAAAGAGGCTAATAAATGAACTTTAAAAGCATAAAAAAGAGTAAATTAGCGTTGGGTATTGCAGTATTTTTAGTACTTGCTTCCCCTTCTATAATTGCTATGGCTTTAATACTTCCAAACCGTAAAACAGAAACAGCGACTAAAGTTGAATATAAAACTCCAATTTCACTATATTCACCTGTTATTTTAAATACTTTGGAATCTATGCAAGCAAAAGAAAACTCTAAAATAAAATTACCAACTGATCAAAACCAATTAACTGAATTTAAGGATGACATTATTTCATTAGCAGAGTCTCTCCAAATAGATAAAGAACTTTCAAAAATAGATAACGACACCACACTTTCAGAAGAACAAAAAACAACAGAAAAAACAAATATTATTACTAAGTTTTTAGAAGAAAACATAAGCGCTCAAGAGACAACAGGTCCAAAAGTATTTGAGTCAAATTCAGCTCTTCCAGAAGAATTAGTAAACTACAAAAAACAACTAAGTGCACATATAAATACTGAGCTAGCTCTAAGATTAGCTAATTCATATGATAAAAAATTATCTACAGATGCACAAGTTAAACAAACAATAAAAGACTATGTAGTTTTTGCTCAAAAAAATGCAAACTTACTTAAAAAACTTAAAGAAAATGGTTCTGAATATGAATTAGTTCTTGCTAAATTATTAGCAAAAGAACGAAATTCCAAAACACCAGCACCTGCAAAAACTATTGAAGAACAAAAAGAACAACGCGATAATTTTTATCAACAATATCCAAAAGCTAAAGAATATTTAGCTATGACAACAAAGGATTTCGAAGCTGATGAAAGTTTCATAACTCAAGAACAATATGATGCAAAAGCAGCAGAAATTAAATTAATTAACAAAGAAATTGAAGATAAAATTAAAGCACTTGATACAAACAAGCAAAAAGATCCAGTAGAAATTAACAAAATTAAAAACGAAATATTTAAAAAACACAATACAAATGCTGGTGAATTTGCACAAATCGAAAACAATCCAAATGATTTCAATAAAATTATCAGACAAATACTACAAAATCAAAAAGCAAATATAAATATCAAACCATATCATATGTATGGATTGACTTTAATAAAAACAGAAATTTCTACATATGATAATTCATCTTTTGAAATATCAACAAATCCAAAACTAAAAGATACATTTGAAAAATACATCTATTTATTACTAGGTTATATTTCACAAGATAAACCAACTCAATTCATCCGTGATCCAAAAATAGAAAGTATTTTAAAACAATTAGAGGTTTCCGGAGCTAAAATTAAAAAAATTACTTTACTAACAAACAAACTCACTTCCGAAAATCCTACAACTAATTGAGGACGTTTTGTAAAAGTAGAATTTGCACAACCAGTAGAACACTACTTAGCTAAAACACATGCTAAATATAAAGGTATAACTTTAGATAATATAGTTTATAAAAACATTTTATTTGAACTAAACCTTGACAATATAAGAAACAATAATGCAACTTTAGATGCAGCAATTGTTAAAAAAGTTAAAGAAGAAAAAGCTCAAGAAGTTGCAGAACAAAAACAACTTCGTGATGAATTCTATTTAGGTTATCCTTCTGCTAAACAATATGAAAAAATGGCTGTAGAAGATTTTGTAAATGATTCTAAAACTATAACTCAAGAAGAATATAACCAAAAACATAGTTTAATTGAAACAACTGAAAAAGAAATTGAAGAAAAAATCGCACAATTACCTCCTGAAAAACAAGACGATTTAGAAGAACAAAGTAAAATCATTGCCGAAGTTTATAAAGCACACAACACAAATGCCGAAGAACTAAACCAATTACAAACCAATCCCGAAGAATTAAATAAAACCATTAGATCACAAGTAGGCAATGAAAAAGCAACCTTAAGTGTAAAATCCTATAATTTGTACCAACTTTTAGTAACTAGAGTAGAAATTTCAACTACAGATAATTCAACATTAAAACTTCCTACAAAAGAAGAAGATAAAAAAGCATTTGAAAATAGCATTTATCTAACCTTAGGATATAATCCACAAGATCCTTCATTTAAAAAAGTTGATAAAGTAGAAGAAATTTTCAAAAAAATTCAAAATGAAAATGTTACCAAAATAATTATTCTTACAAACTACGATGACACTAAAGAACAAATTGAAAATTTTGGAACATTTGTAACTATAAAATTTGCAGATACCAATAAAGCCGATTATGTTGACAAAAATGAATTCTTTGATTTAAATTTTAAAAATTCTAAAGATGCCAATAAACAATTAGATGCTGATATTGCTGCAATAGAACAAGAATCTAAAAAATAATCAATAATAATCAATACCTCGAACTTATACGTATATTTTTATACATAAATAATAGAAAAAGTAATTAGTTTACTATGAGGTGGTACCCTTTTCTTCTAAAATTTTTAAGTGTTTTAATTAATTATAATTTGAAATGAATGTTTCTCTAAATTTAATGGGAGACATTCATTTTATTTTGTCTTTAATTCGTTTGTGATTGTAATAATAAATATAATTTGCAATTGCTTTGTGAAGTTGTTTAAAAGTTAAAAATTCTTTTCAGTGACCATAAAAACATTCTCTTTTTAATGTTCCAAAAACGATTCAATAACGCTATTATCTAAACAATTTCCTTTTCGAGACATGGACTGAATTATTCCTTTTGTTTTAATTTTTCTGAAAATTGTCTATGTTGATACTGTCATCCTTGATCACTGTGAAAAATTAAACCTTCAAGATTTTTGTGTTTGAAAAAAGCTTTTTGAAGCATTTTTCTAATTTGTTGGTTGTTAGCGCTTGTAGACAAATCTCAAGCAATAACTTCACCATTAAACATATCTAAAATTGGTGATAAATATGCTTTTCCAAATGAACCGCTAAATTCAGTTACATCTGTAGTTCATTTTTGATTTGGTTGAGTTGCGACAAAATTTCTATTTAAAATATTGTCTGTAATTTTGCCAACAGTTCCTTTGTAAGATTTGTATTTTCTTCTAGGACAAATTGCTTTGAGATTGAATTTTTCCATTAATCTGCGAACTTTTTAAGTCCAATTTTATAGCCTCTATTATTAAGTTCTGCTTTTATTCTTCTTTTTCCATATCTTGCTTTATTTTCTTGAAAAATAAGCTTCATTTGGCTTATAATTTCTTCATTTTTCTTGTCAAAATCTTCTTTTTGAGTTCATAATAAAAAGTAGATATAGGAATAGAAAACTCTTTTAATACTTGAGTTAAGCGAAGGTTTTTGTCAGCTTTTACTCTATTATAAATTTTTTTATTTTTCTTGCCTTGGTTGATTTGAGTCAAAGATCTCTACCAAGGCTTTTCACTTTTTAGTACTTCATTTTCCTTTTTAAAAGTTTATTTTCTTTTCTAAGAAGTTTCAGTTCTTCATATACAGATAATGAAGAATTTGATTGATCTTGACTATCGGAATTGTTTGATATTTTTGTAGATTTATTATTATTAATCTTAGATTTCATTATTTGTCTTCCTTTGTTTAATTGTAAACCACTAATTCCCGATTCTAAATATTTTTCTTTCAAAAAGATATTTGACTTGGATTAAGATTATTTTCAAGTGAAATTTTAACAATTGGTTCACCAGCTAAAAATCTTTTAACTATGTTTAATCTTTGATCTATAGTTCACTTTTTATTTCGTGGTTTTTCTTAAGTCCTTCAACTCCTAATTTGTCATAAATTTTTTCTCAAAAAATTACTTGATTTAAAAAATTTTTCTGACTTGTATTAACAAAATCGGGCTTTTTAATTTCAATTCCTTTTTTGTATTTTTTTACACATTCTAATTTAAATTCTAATGAATATTTCATAAAAAATCCCCTTTTCTATTTTCCTAAGAAAAGGGGATCCGCTCAACTAATTACTTTTTTGTTTTTTATAAAGCAAACTTTTTCTTCATATAATACTAAATTTTTCTCTTTTTTAAAAATTTAGTAAATTTTAAGATACTTTAAAAACAGAGGCAGATAAACCAGATGCTCAATTTGCTATACCTACTGAAGAAGAACAATTAAATGAACTTAAAAATAAGGTTATTTCTTTAGTAACAACAAAACAATTATTTGAAGAATTTAAACTTATAGATAACAAAGAAAATTTAACAAATATGAAGAAAAATGAAGCAAAAACAAAAATTTACAAACAAAAAACCATCTATTTTAAAGATGGTTTTTTGTTTGTATTAGTATATATTTAACTTTGCTCAATGAGAATTTTTTAAGTAATGATTAATTCTTAAACTGTGGTGGTTTATTCTTTCTAAAGATCTTAAAACTCTACTATAATCAAAATCTAAATCTAATTGAGTTTTACCTATAGAACTTTTTAATTTAGATACATTTTCTTTTGCGTATTTAAATGAAAGCTCGTCAAAATCATGACTCATTTCTTCGATGTGATGACTTCTTTCTTTTTTAAAGTATTTAATTTGATCAGTAGATTTTTGTAAAATAGCTTTATTCATTTTTATTAGTTCAGAAATATGATTTATAACTTCTTGACTTATTAAAAATTGAGTTTTATTTTTAGGATCGTAGACCTTATCTAGTTCAGCAAGAATCTCCGCTCCAATATCAAGGATTTTTTCTAGTGATCTTGAAGATAAAATTAATGACATATGTATTTCAGATTGTTCTGTAGTTAATTTTTGTTGTCCAAGTTCTATTAGATAAAAATAAAGTTTTTTCCTTGCATTATCAACAACTTCTTCTAATTGATTGTATTGATCTTTGAGTTTTGTGCTTCTTTTTTTGGTTAATTCTTCCGCTTTTTCAAGCCCTTCATAAACCATTTTACCCATAGAAGTTAGTGCTTGTTTTCCTTGTTCTAGTGCTAAAAAATTGTTTGTTTTAATCAATTCTTTTGTAAGTGTAAAACCAAATTTTTTCTCCATATGATCATCTTTGATTAATCAATCTAAAAACCTAACTATGTATGTAATTAAGAATATAAAGATAGCAACTAAAATAGCATTAAACAACAAGTGAGCTATGGAAAGTTGTAAAGACGGTGCTTTTAAGGACAACGGAATCATTAATTCTATTAACTGACTAAAGTAAAAAATGATTGCTAAAATTAAAATAGAAATAGATAAATTGGTAAATCCTCAAACTATTGCAATTTTTTTCGAATTTATATTTTTAGTTGTAAATGAAACTATAAATCCAGTAACAGTTGTTCCTACGTTTGCTCCAAAAACTAAACCAATAGCAGCAGGTAAACTTAAAATTTCTGGTTTTGATAGCACAAACTTACCAGCGTCATTATAAAACTGTCCTTCGTAAATACTTTGATATAAAGTAACAGTTGCTGAAGAAGATTGCATTATCCCTGTTAATACAAATGAAAAGAAAAATGAAGCTCAAGCGTTTTTTCCTACTTGTTTTACAAAGCTTTTAAACCATTCTTGTTTTACAATTACTTTTGATCCTGAACTTAATAATTTTAAAGATAAAAATATTAAACCAATGGCAAAAATAATGTAAAAAATATTAGATCATTTTTCTTTTTTTACAAGCATATAGCCAAATATTCCAATTACTAAAAGTAAAACAAAATATTCAGTAAAAGCAAATCTAGCTTGAAAGGAAACAATCAAGGAAGTAGTCGCAGTTCCTATATTAGCTCCAAGTAAAAAAGCAATAGCTCCTCTTAATTTAATTAATCCAGCAGCTAATAGTCCCATAATTAGAGCCATGGAGCCATCAGAAGACTGAATTAAAGTTGTAAAGATAATACCAAATAGCATTGCTGCAAATCTGTTTTCCGAAATTTTAAAAATTTGCTTTTTAAATTTAGGTCCACTAATTTGCTTTAAAGATGTTGATAAAATTTTTGCTGAAAAAATAAACAAAGCTAATCCAGCAAGGGCAAAAATAAGTGCTGAGTATCACGTGTCAAATAACATTGATTTTTATAAATATAAAAATATATTTATGTTTTCTCTCCTTTTGAACTTAAGTTCTTTTATAAAAAATAATTTTTTCTTCAAAAATGAAGGATTTTTAAATAAATTTGAATTTTCATTTCATTTTTTATTTATGCATTTTGTTTATGAAATTATTCTTTTTGTTTTCGTATATTTTCTTTGAAAGCATTATTAATTAACTCTTGAAAATTTACGCCAACAAAACCTTTTACATTTATTCTCCTTTGCGCAGATAAAACATTGGGATTTGATTTAAGTTGAGATATTGGAACTGAGTAAAGTCCAGAATAAGAAAATCTTGAATCATCAGGATAATTTATTCCATTTTCAGCATCTTGAACTCAATATAATTTAAAAATTACATTTTTTAATTCATTGTTTTTATCATCAGCTATTGTTTGATCATCAAATTCAAAAGAAGCTCTTAATTGAACTTTAAATGCTTGATTTACCTTCTTTTTCAAGTCTTTTTTATTTAAATCACCTGCATTGTCAGGCTTATCATCAAAATCAAAAACTTCTCTTTCTTTTGTTATAGTATATTTATCAAGTTTAGCTAGTAATTCTTTTTTTCTTTGGAAATTAGAATCAAAAGGAAGTGAAGATAATTTTGAATAATCAATGTTTCATCAAAAAGTTCCTAAAGAACCAACTGATTGTTCAACTGCCGGATTTGTTTGCAAACCTAATGATTGTGAAAATAAATTATATTTAGTAAAAAATGGATTATTTATATAAAAACCATCACCATATTTTCAAAATCAAATGTTATTTTTATCTTCATTTTCCTTTCATTTTTGTAGAAATTCACTTGATTTTAGTTCTGAAATTCCATGATAAGAATAACCTATTAAAACATCATTATTGTTAGAAGTTTTTATAGTTGGATCTGTTTCTGTAGAGTTAGGATCAATATCTTTATTTTTTATACCTTTTTCAAAAGTATTTTGGTTTAATTCACGTCCATAATAAAACAATGAATAATCAAGTAGATTTAAACCTAAATCTTGATTTTCTAGATTTTTTACTTTAATATAATCTTGTCCTTCAATAAATAAAGGAATTTGAATTATCTCATCAAGAAGTTTTTGTTTTTCTAAATTATCATTTGTTTGACAAGAAAAAAGCACAGCACTAGTACTAATTGTACTAATGTTGGCTAAAAAAATTTTCCATTTTTTTGAAAACATAGAGAAATTTTACTATAAATTTAAAATTTTTAGATTTTTAAAAATCTTTTAATTTCTTCTACTTTATTAAGTCTTTCTCAAGGTAAGTCTAAATCACTTCTTCCAAAATGACCAAATGTTGCTGTTTGTTTGTAAATTGGCTGTCTTAATTGCAAGTCTTCTACAAATCCTTTAACACTTGTGTTAAAAACGTGTTTTATACATTCTAAAATTTGTTCTTCACTAAATTTTCCAACTTGAAGTTGTTCTACAGAAATAGAAGTTGGCTGACTAAATCCTATTGCAAAGGAAAGTTGAATTTCTAATTCTTTTGCTACACCAGCTGCAACTAAATTTTTTGCTATTCATCTTGCAAAATAAGCTCCAGAACGATCTACTTTTGTATAGTCTTTTCCGCTAAAAGCACCACCTCCATGATGAGCTCTATCTCCATAAGAATCTACAATAATTTTTCTTCCTGTAAGACCTGTATCACCAATAGTCCCACCTATTACAAATTTACCTCCAGGATTAATAATTGCTTCAAAATCAAGGTTTAAATTGTAATCTTTTGCTACTTTTTGCATTATATTTGTATGAATAAATTCTTTGAATTTTTTAAAATTAAATTTTTCTTCGTGTTGAACAGACATTAACATTTTAACTATTCTTGGTTTTTCTCAGTTACTAAAATCTACTTCTACTTGTGATTTCATATCAGCTTTTGCTCAAGGAAATTTTTTCTTAGATCTTAGTTCTTCAGCGTATTTAGTTAGTGAGTGCGCAAGTGAAGCTGAAAGAGGGAAAAATTCCTTGGTTTCTGAACAAGCATAACCATAAACAACACCTTGATCTCCAGCTCCTAAATCGTTAGATTTATCTACTTTTTGAGCAATATCAACGCTTTGAGTATTTACATTAGAAATAATAGTAAAGTCATTTTCATTATAACCTATTGCAAAGACAACTTTTCAAGCAATTTTTACTAAATCTACATATGCTTTAGTGGAAACTTCACCACCAATAATTATTAATCTGTTTGAAGCCATAACTTCAACAGCTACTCTTGAGTTTGGATCTTTAGCTAAAATAGCATCTAAAATACTATCGCTAATTTGATCACATATTTTATCTGGATGTCCTTTTCCAACTGATTCAGACACAGATAATTGTCTTCTTTTTAACATTAAATATATGTCTCCATTTCGTGTTTTTTAAAAAATTTATCTAAGTTTTTTAAAGCGAACATTTACTAATTTTAAGCTGTTCAAACACGCAATTGTTATAATTATACATATTTTCAAAAAAATCAAATTATTTTCAAAATAGGAACAAAAATGAAGTTAGTAACACTTGAAAATTTACAAATTAATTTAAGTAATTTAAGACACACTAATCTTAACTTTCTCCAGAATAATATTTTCGAAGAAATAAAAAAAGCTAATGTGTTTTATAACGATTATTTAGAATTTCAAGAGATTCTAAAATCAATGGGTTTTAATAGTTATATTACAAGCAATCTTACTACGATAAATTTGAAAATATTTAATAATTTCAAACAACTAGTTTTTTCTATATTAACGCACGGTTATGAAGAAAAATGAAGCAAAATTATCGTTTTAGCACAAGAAAATAAGTATGTAGTATTAAAGGGAAACAGATTAATTTCTGCATTAAAATTTATAAGTAAAGGTCAAATTTTTAAAAGACTTATTCAAGATATGATCATTGATACTACAATAAAAAATCAAATTTTAACCTTTTTAGAGGAAATTAATTTTAATATTAAAAAGTATCATTTTTCCTTTGAAACTATAAAAAAAATTAAAGTTGAATCTTGTTTAAAACAAAAAGAAATTGCTAAATTTTTAAATAATAATCAAGAAAAAAATTACAATTGCGTTTTAAATTTTACTTATGGTAAAAAAATTTTAGATATTTATAACATATTAGTTGCTAATAATATCGCCACTAAAGAGCAATTAATGAAAAATGAACAAATTACTACTAACATTTTGGATTTTTTAAATGTTCAAAAAGAAGATATTTGAGATTTTTATTTAGACTTTATTTTTATAGAAAATATTTTAAAAATAGGCTTTGAAAATCAAGATGAAATTTTAGACATTTTAATTCATAAAGATGTTGAAGTTATAAGTATTAAAAACACTAAAAAAATTTTAAAAGAACTTATAAAAGAAGCACATTCAGAATTTAAAGTAGAAGAAATTTTTAATCTAAAATATAATAAAAATAAGAAAAATTTAATTAATGAATCTCAAATAAAAGTAGACATTACAAATATTTATAACTTGTTATTTAAATTATTCAAAGAAAATGAACATATCTTTCCAATTAAAGAAATTTTTGTAAAAAAATTTTCATTTTATTTAGGTATTACTCCATCGACAAAAACTTCTTGAATTACAAAAGGAAAAGAAGAATTAGAAAAATGTAAAAAATTAAATTACAGTATAGATTTGAGAAAAAAATTTATTCAAAAATTTGACAATTTTTTTAACACTACTTTGTTAGAGTTAGAAGAACAAAAAGATTTTGGTCACATTTGAAGTTTTTCTTTGATTTTACAACAACTTAAAATAAACTCTCAATCAACTTTGTTTTTTAATTCTTTAAGTGTAGGTATTAGAGCTTTATATGAATATTTAAATGAGCTTATTTTAGTAAGATTCTTGATTTTATACAAAGACGATATAGCTAAGTTTCAAGAATTATTTAGTTTAATAATTTTACCAAATACAAAAATCGACTTTTCAAATCAAGAAACCAGATATGTTTATTTAACGAAAGTATTAAAAGTTTTTATGTTTAATAAAAAGTATAAACACAGAGGGATAGATAAATTAAAAAGTTGAAGCTTTTATAAAAACAAAATAAAAACATCAAATTTATATATTCAAATTTTTCAGTCAATAATAAAACAAGAACAACAAAATAATTTCAATTTTTATGATTTTAGTCACTGATACTTTAGTTCAAAAGATTTATGAAATTTTCATATCCATTCATTCAAAAGTTTTGACTTTATTGAGCAAGACTCAAGCAATACTGTAGAAAGTAAATACAAAAATACAAGAGAAAAAGCTCAAGAATTTGATATTTTACTTTCTAAAATAGATTTTAAAGTTATTGAAGATTACACACAAGAAATTGCTACATTTGCAAGTGTATTTTTAAAATATATTCAAGAATAATTAAGAAATATTTATTCCATATATGCTTCTTATTTTCTCAGCTCATACATTAATTTTTTTATCTTTTGCTTCATTTTGAAGGTTAATATAATCTGTATATAAGTTTTTATAGTTCGGATAATAATATTTTTTCTTGGGTTTATCTACTTGAAAATATCTTAAAATAGCTAATCCGTTTTTTAATAATTCAGATGCTAAATCTTTTTGTCCTACTTCTATTTTGCCTACAAACCTACCGTATGGATCTTTACTGATGATTGTAATGTAAGCTCAATTGCTTCATTTTTCAAGGAATTTTTTGCTAAAGTTCCTTGCTTTTGTAGCATAATAATTTGCTCTTTTAGTATTTATAAATCTAACGTTGTTTTTAGGTTTAATTTCTGGCGTATCTACTCCAAATAATCTTATTTTATTGCCGAAAATATCTTTAAATGTATCGCCATCGTAATTACTTGCAATTTTAAACAAATAGCTTCTTTTTTCTTGCAATTTGGTTGCTTTTTTAACAACAATTGTATTTTTGGGAAGGTTTAAAGTTTTTAGTAATTCATCTTCATCTTTGACATTATTTAAAACTAAATTGTCATTAGGTTGACAGGAAATAAAAGTAGTTGCAAAGCATGAAAAAAGAAGCAAAATAAAGCGTTTTAAATACTTATGAATAATTTTTTAGTATCTTTTCTATTTTTCTTTTTTCTTCTTTTGCTTTTTCAGTTTGTCTTTTATCATACTTGGTTTTTCCTTTTGCTAATGCAAGTTCTAGTTTTATTTTGCCATGTTTTCAATATAAAGTTAATGGAATCAATGTCAGTTTTGAAGTTGTCTTTTTAAAGTGAATTTTTCTTAATTCTCTTTTGTGCATTAACAGCTTTCTAGTTCTTTGCTCATCGCCTTTTACAGTCATATATAAAGAAATGTGTGCATTTGATCAGTATAGTTCTAAATCTTTAAAATAAGCAAAAGAATTTTTTAAATTTACTCTATTAGCTCTAATAGATTTTACTTCTCAACCCATTAAACTAATTCCAGCTTCAAAAGTTTCTAAAATTTCATAATCATAGTAAGCAATTTTGTTTTTTGCAATGATTTTCATAAACTTTTTCCTTTCTTATATTTTAAAAATAGAGAATTAATATAAAATTATAAACTAATAATATTTTCACAAATTTAAGCTTTTAAATAAAAAAAGGAAAAATTTGTGAATTATTATAGAAATTATAAAGTTAAGTGAAGAAAAAGAAGGAAAATAATGAAAAAAAATAAAGAAACCAACCAAGTGTTATTGCAAAAAATAGAATTCAATAACATTAAAGAAATAGATATAAATAAAGGGTTAAATGATAAACAAATAAAGGAAAATCAAGCAAAATACGGGAAAAACTTGATTCCTGAAAAAAAACCCAAATCATTATTTATGAACATTATAGATCAGTTAAAAGACCCTTTAGTTTTTTTGCTATTAATAGTGGTTATTATATCTTTTTCTATCACTTTGTATTCATATGTAAATAATTTAATAGATTCTAAAGAACAAGTTGTTGCATTTGCTGAACCTTTAGTTATTTTGTTTATTATAGTATTAAATGTAATCTTTAAATTAATGCAAGAAATCAAGACCAAAAAAGCCATTTCATCATTAAAAAATATGAATTTTTCTGTTGTAAAGGTTATAAGAAATAATCAAGAGCAAGTAATTGAAACTAGCGAAATTTTGGTAGGAGATATTTTGCTATTAGAGCTGGGAAATGTAGTACCAGCAGATGGTTTGGTTTTAGAACAGTCTAAATTAAAAGTTCAAGAAGCTATGTTAACAGGAGAATCTGAATCAGTTTATAAAAAGAATTTTTCCTTCAAAAATGAAGCAGAATTCAGCCAAAATGAATATTTTTTATTTTCAGGCTCTACAATCACATCTGGAAAATGTAAGTTGCTAGTTACAGCCATAGGTAAGGATACAAAGTTAGGAAATATTGCTTCTTTAATTTCAAATACAAAAGAAGTTTTATCTCCAATGCAACAAAAAATTATTAAATTATCAAAATTTATAGGTATTTTTGCAACAATTTTAAGTTTAATATTCTTCTTTTCACTTATTTTTATAAAAGAGCAAGGTAATTTTGCTAACTGACAAACTGCTTTGATAATATCTCTAACAATAGCTATAGGAGTAATTCCAGAAGGTCTAGTGCCTTTAGTTACTATTAGTTTAATTATTGGTGTTAAAAAACTAGCCAAACAAAATGTATTAGTTAAAGATATAACTTCTATTGAAACCTTAGGGAATGTTTCAGTTATTTGTACAGATAAAACAGGAACTTTAACTGAAAACAAAATGAAGTTAATTGATACCTTTATTTATCAAGTAAATCAAGAAAAATTTTGAACACTTGCCAGTTTGTGTACTGATGCTATTTTTGATTCTGAAAATTTAGAAAATAAATCAATTGGTGATCCAGAAGAAATTTTGATTTTAGAACACAGCCAGCAATTAGGTATAAACAAAAATTTTCTTATGAATTCCTTTCCAAGAATATTCGAAATTCCCTTTAATTCACAAAGAAAAATGATGTCAGTGGTTAATAAAATCTATAATAAATTTGTTCTAATAGCTAAAGGTGCACCTGAAATAATTTTAAGTAAATCAATAAATGTAAATGCTGATATTTTAAAAACTTACGAAGAATTTAATGAACAAGGTTATCGTATTTTTGCTCTTGCTTACAAAGAAATTTTAGGAGAAATAGACGAACAAAAGCTTGAAAATGAAGAACAAAACCTTTATTTTGCAGGTTTTATTATAATGCAAGATAATCCAAGACAAGGTATAAAAAATGTTATAGAAAAACTTCACAACGCTAATATTCAAACAGTGATGATTACAGGAGATCATGCAAAAACCGCTAATTCAATTGCAAGACAAATAAATTTAATTACTTCAGAACAACAAAGCTTATCAAAAGAACAATGAAATGCATTAAATGAAGAAAAATGAAGCAAAAATATAGAAAATTACAGAGTATATTCAAGAACCACTCCTGAAGATAAAATAAAAATCGTTTCAGCTTGACAAGACAAAAAACATATTGTTGCTATGTTAGGTGATGGAGTAAATGATGCGCCTGCATTAAAAAAATCTAATGTTGGTTTTGCAATGGGAATTACAGGTTCAGATGTAACTAAACAGGTTTCTAACGTAGTTTTAGCTGACGATAATTTTACAACAACATATACAGCAATTAAAAATGGAAGAAATGTTATTAATAACATCAAAATTTTGTTAATTTATCTTTTAATTGCTAATTTATGTGCATTATTAATTTCTTTTTTTGGATTGTTTATTTTTAAAGAAAATATTTTTTCAGCTTTACAAATTTTATGAATTAATGTTGTTTCAGAAACTGTAGGAGGAATTGCGATTGGTCTTTCTAATATTTCCAAACCAGTAATGAATAAAACTTTTTTAGAAAATAACAAAAGTCTTTTTAACAAAGAAATTATTTTCAAAATTTTAATTTTATCAATTTTAATTACAACAATTACTCTAATAAGTTATTTTTTAGGAAAAGAATTTATTGCAAATACACTTTTAACTGAAGAACAACAAGCAATTTTTGCTTCTTCTACTTCTTTTATAACTATTTCGATAGCTCTTTCTTTAAACAGCTTTATTTTAGTAGTAAATAAGCCATTAATGCTTGAAAAATGAAGCAAAAGTAAGTATTTGAATATAGGTTTTTTACTTAGTTTATTATCAATAATATTTATAAGTTTTACACCAGGTCTTAATACAATTTTTCACATGAATTTTTTCTTCGAATTACAATCAAACAATGATGATATAGCGACAAAGACAATAATTCTTTCAATTTTCTTTGGTTTTTTAATTTTCATACTTGATCAAATCTGAAAAATTTGCTTTTTTATCATAGAAAAAAGAAAAAAATTAGTATAATTTAAAACTAGTAAAATAAACAAAAATTTTATTTTTTCAAAATCAAAAAATAATTTTACAAGTCAAAGGACAAAAATGAAAAAACGTTTAATTTCAACTTTATTTGTAGGTTTAAGTGCAGCAGTGCCAATAGCTTCTTTAGTTTCTTGTTCAAAAGTAGAAGAATCAAAAATCAGCATTCAAAATTTAGATTCTAATTCTTTAACAATAAACTTAGACAATATTCAGTTAGAAAACAAGGATAAACCCATAACAAAAGAAGAATTACAAGCTCTTTACAAATTCGAAATCAAAAAACAATCTGATGCAGATTTTAAACAAGTAAAACCTATCATTAGTTTGCCATTTCCAAATAATTCCAGATTATCAATGACAATTACAGGTTTAGAAAAAGAAACTCAGTATGCTGTAAGAATTTTTAAAGGTGAACGTTTAGTCTTGTTACCAAAAGAACTACAAACTTTTACAACCAAGAAATCCCCAGATATTTCATCTATTAGTGATGATTCTATAGCTAGTGATAATACAACATTGAAATTTTTATACATTGAACTAAACAAGGAAACTTTTAAAAACGAAAATAACACTAATTTTGCACTTACTTACAAACAAATTTCTGATAATGGACTTCCAGTAAATAATTCAGAAGAAAAAACTGCGCAAACTAAAATGCCCCCACAAGCAGAAGCTAACACCACTGCTACTACAGCTCGAGCTTTATTATTTAAATTAACAGATCTTAAACCTAAATCTGAATACCAAATAACTAAAATTGGAAGAGTAAATGCTTCTGATTCAAGCGACAAAGCAGCATTTGAACCACTATCATATGAAAAAAACATTTTACCTTATACTTTTTATACCCAAGCTGAAATTGAAAACGTTACACTTGATAGTTTTGGTGAGATTAATAACACAGATGGACAAACATCTGAATTTAAATTCTTAGTTACTTTTGGAAAAAACGTTGATGATTTTTCTAAATATAAAATCTTTTTAAAGGCATTTACAACTAAAGATGAGGAAAAAAATCCAACCCCAGAAGATCAAGCTTTATTTACTGCATTACCTGATTCATTGCCAGCGAGCCAAAGTCAAGATTCAAAATTAAAAAACAAATACATTTTTAAAGTTACTTTACCAAGACATAAAGTATTTAGAGTAACAAAAGCTACAAATGAAGATAAAGAAGTAACTATTTCTGATGCTATATTAGAAGTAAAAACTGACGCTTTACAAAATAAATAATTATGAAAACTCTTTCATTCGATGTTTTAATAATAGGTTCTGGCATTGTAGGAAGCACAATAGCTTATGAACTTTCTAAATATAAGATTAAACTAGCACTTTTAGAAAAAAATCCTTCTTTTGCAAACGAAACTACAGCTACTAACTCAGGAATTATTCACTGTGGATATGACGCAGAACCTAACACATTAAAAGCAAAACTAAATGTTATTGGAAACAAACTTTGACAAGAAAAAATATTTACAAAAATAAAATTTCCTAGAAAACAAGCAGATTCTGTAGTTATAGCTTTTGATGAACAAGAAAAAGCAGAATTACAACATTTATACAACAAAGGAATTCAAAATAATTTAAATCCAAAAGCTCTTAAAATTCTTGACGAAAAAGCAACTAAAAAACAATTTCCTAATTTAAATCCTTTGGTAATAGGTTCTTTAGTTTGCGCAAATTCTTGAATTATTGATCCACAAAAAGCTTCATTAGCATTTTTACAAGTAGCCAAAAATAATCAAGCTCAATTATTTGAAAATACCAAAGTAGAGAAAATAGAATTTAAAAATAACTTCTTTTTTGTTCAAACAAACAAACAAGATGTTGAATTTAAAGCCAAAGTTGTTATAAATGCATCAGGAATTTTTGCAGATGAAATTGCAAAACTAGCAGGTTTTGCTGAATTTGAACAAAGATTTTTAAAAGGTCAATATTTGATTTTGCCCTCAGTTAATAATAAAAATATTGAATCAATTTTCTTTATGACGCCTACTAAATATGGAAAAGGTGTGATTGTTACAAAAAAACTTGATGGAACAATAATGGTTGGACCAACTGCACAAGAACATAAATCAAGAGAACAAGCAAAAACACTAAACATTAATTTAATCAAAAAGATTCAAGAAATTGGACAAAAAATCTTCCCAGAACTAGATTTTTCCGACATAATAACTACATATGCTGCTTCTCGTTCGATCGATGTTGCAACTAATGACTTTATAATCAAATCAGCTGATGAAAATCCTTCATTTATCAACGTCGCGGGTATGCAATCGCCAGCACTTTCTTCAGCACCTGCAATAGCAAAAGAAGTTAAAAAGTTAGTTTTAAAAGCAAAAATTAGTTTAGTACTTAAAGAAGACTTTACTGAAAAAGCCGAGATATTATAATCAAAAAGAAGTAAGTAATTTTACTTCTTTTTATATTACAATTTTAAAACTATGACTAAAAAAGAATATATAACTTATCGCCAGTATTTTAACTTTTATACTTCTCAACCTTTTTTTGTTTGACACACTCTAGGAAATTCTAAAAGTTTATCTGATAGTGAACTAGAATTTTCAGATGATGACGAAGAAGAAGATGAAGAAAAATCAATTTGAAACTTTGACTCTTTATTAGCGTTAGATGAAGAAAATGAAGGACAACAGAAGTTTTTTGAAGTTAATTACAATGTTTTTAGAGAATATCCAACATATTTTAAAGAATATATTGAAAAAAAATATCCAAATCATAAAATTTACACTATAAAATCAAAAAGCACTGAAGAAAAAATACAAGAAACCAAAGAAGCTATTAATTCAAACGCTTATGATATCCTTCTTTTTCCAGTGTTTGAATACAGATCTTGCATAGCCAGACCAGATGTAATTTTTATAAAAGACAAGAAAATTTCTACATTAAAATTAAGTACTTCACATAAAAGAGTAGACTTAATAAAATTAAACTGACAATTTTGAATTACAAGAAGAGCATTAAAAGATGTCTTTAGATTAGAAACAATATCTTTATTTATTTTAGATATTTTTCCGGATATGAAAAAATATGATAAACCTTTTAAAGAAGTTTTTAATTTAAATATAGCAAAAAATACAAAAAGTTTATCTAAATATGAAGACTTTGAAGAAAAAAAAGTGATAAAACAACAAGGAATGACTTTAGAAGAATACGAAAAAAATCCTTTATTTTTGAACATTTCCAACTTTGTAAAAGATAATATAATACCTTCAGCAAAAGGAAGAAAAACAAAAACCATTAAAGCTGAAGGTTCTTTTTTAGAAATTGATAAAGCAATAGATGCAATTTTAGAAGCTAAAAATCAAAGTACCATTGAAGAATTAAGCAAAAAAGACAATGGAGATTTTAAAAAAAGCCTGTTTTTCAATGAAGTTTTAAGTGAAAAACACCCAGAACTTTCAGGTTTTAGTGGAAAGTTTTTACCTGCAAAAGAAATTATAAAAACTATTGAAAATCCAGCAGAACTAAATGATTTAAAGCAAAATGAAGACTATAAATTTTTTAATCAAAAAAATCAAATTTGAATTGTTGAATCAGAAAGAGAAAAATTAAACAATTTTATAACTAATTTTTTAATCAAAGATGCAAGGATAATCTGATTTGACTTTGAGTCTATTTCTTTACCATATCCAAGCATTGATTACACATTGCCTTATCAACAAATTGTTTTTCAAGTTTCTATTATTGAATCTGTAAATGATCAAATAATAGAAAAAGATTTTGATCAAACAAATTTAGTTTTTGATCCAATTAATTATACATGACGTAATTTTTTAGAAATCATTGAAAGCATTTATGCAAATAAAGCAGATTTTTATATAGTTTTTAATCAAGGCTATGAAAAAACTAGACTAAATGAGATGCTTAAAATTATAAAAATTTATTACGATCAAGATAATTCATGTGTTGATTATTATAAATATGAAGCTTATGTTAAACATATTATTGAAAACATTATTGATCTACAAATTCCTTTTCAACAAAATTGAATCAAGTTATCGGATTTAAAAGGTTTTTATTCTATTAAAAAAATAGAAAAATTCATTACAGAACACAAGTATGATACAAGAGTAAAAATAACACCATATAAATTATTAGAAGTAAAAAATGGTATGGAGGCTATGAATCAAGGAACATTAAGATATTTAAACAAAACCGGAGAACATGTTTGACAAAAAGTCAAAAAAAATTTACAAAAATATTGTCAAAACGACGTTCTTGCTATGTTAATGGTTTGGTCTTTTATTCAATTAGTTCTAAAAATATAAATTTAAAAGTAAATTTGAAGTAAAATTAAATTATATATAAATTTTTTATGTTTATATATAAACAAAACTTTAAGTAGTACTTATGAAAATTAAAATTTTAGAAAAATTAAAATCTTTTACATGACAACAAATTTTAGCTTTAATAATACTAGCTGCAGCAGACGTTTTTGTTATTGCTGCTCCTTATTACATTAAAAATATAGTTCCAAATTTACACCTTTATTTAGGAATTAACGAAGACGATGTTGCTAGATTAACAGCAATAATTGGTTGAGTTACATTAGCAACTCAATTACCTGGTGGTTTTTTAGCAAATAGATTCAGTTCGCGAAAACTTTTATTTTTAGCTATATTATCAACAGGTATTTTGACGTTCTGGTTTGGTTCAATAATTTTAACCAACAAAGAACTTGGGCGTGAAGCTGCAATGGTACAGTATTCTATAGTATTTGGTCTTTGAGGAATAAGTTCAACTTTAATTTTTTGAACACCACTTTGAAAACTAGTTTCTCAACAAAGTACAAAGGAAAATCAAGGATTAGCATATGGAATTCAAGGAACAGCTAACGGAATAATTGGATTCATTTTTGTCTTTTTAATAGGCTTGATTATCACTTCAGTTTGATATAGTAATCCAGCAGAAAATAATTCAACAACTCCATTTTCAGTTTACGCTTTTTTAATCGCTTCATTTTTAGTAATTACTTCTTTTTTAGTTCTATTTTTAGTACCAGAAAAACCTTTAGACAAATCAAATATAAGTGAAATTAGCTGAGAAAAATTTAAAAAAACAATTTTCCAAGTGTGACAATCACTAAAAAATTGAAAACTTTGAATGCTTTCATTTTTTGTAATGGGGATGTACACATTCCAGTCAGTTTTTGCTTATTATTTATTACAAATGCTACAAAATGCTTTCTTAGCACCTGTTATTTTAGTAACAGTCTTAGGAGGAGTTAGAACCTATGCACTAAGATTTGCTGTAAGTTCATACATCGGATATTTAGCTGACAAATTTAAAAGCTACATTCTATTTTTAATTTTTGTCTCAGTTATAGGTTTAGTGCTTGTTTTATTCATTATTTTACTTGCATTTATTAGTCAAGATTATGCAACGGTAGTTGTTGTATTATCTTCAATTTTATTTTTATTAATTGGTGTTTTATCTTGAGCAATGGTGACATTAAGATATTCACAAGTTGGAGAAATTGAAATAGGAAAAAACAACTACGCTTCTTCAATAGGAATTTTATCTTTTATAGGTTTTTCAACAGATGCTTGATTGTACGAAATTACAGGAGCTGTAGGAAAAAGCTATACAAAAGAAGGTCAATCAAATACAAGTGTAGAAGGATATCAAATAATATTGGCTATTACATTAGCAATTACTTTAGTTGGAGTTTTATGTGCTTTAGTAGTCTTTATTGCAAATACAATTGAAATGAAAAAATTAGGTAAAACTAACTACAGATGAAGGGAATTAGATAATGCTTAAAAATAAACAATTACTTTTAGCACACAGAGGTTTTTCAGCTATTGCTCCTGAAAATACAAAATTAGCTTTTGATTTAGCATATGAATTTTGCTTTGATGGTGTTGAATTAGATGTTCATTTAACCAAAGACAAACAACTAGTTATAATTCATGATGAAAATACAAAAAGAACTTCATTAAGAAGCAAAGAGATATCAGATTCAACTTTTTCTGAACTTGAGCAAGAAGACGTAGCAGCCTTTTTTAAACTTAAAACACAAAGACAAAAAATTCTTTCTTTAGAAGAATTTTTAGACCTTTATTTAGAAAAATTTTCTGTTGTTAATATTGAAATCAAAACAGATCAAAAAGAATATAAAGGCATTGAAAATCAAATTGATAAGTTAATGAAAAAGTATGATTCAAAGCTAGTAGAAAAAATTATTTTTTCTTCTTTTAACTTCGAATCTCTTCAAAAACTCTATGATTTAAATCACAATTACAATTTAGGTTTTCTATTCTGAACTAAAACACAACTTACTAAAATAGAAAAATCAAGAATCTTAAAAATTTGCAAATACTTACATCCTTGAACAAAAATATACATAAAAGAAGCAAAACGTATTAATTCATTTAAATTACCACTTAATTTATGAACATCTTCTGCTAGTGAATTTGAAATATTTAAAAAAGACAAAAAAGTATATAGTCAAATTTCTAACTATAAATTAGAAAGCTAAAATCCTTCAAAAAAGAAGAAAAATAAAGCAACTTTGTTGCTTTATTTTTTTACATCAATTAAGTAATCAAGTCCTTTTTGAGTAATTCTTCTTCCTCTTGAAGTTTTTTCTATGAGTTCAAGCTGTAATAAAATAGGTTCTATATTGTTGATGATATTATCTTTGGTTTCTTTTAAAATACCACAAATAACATCTAATGAAACAGTTTTTCTTTTAAAAACATTAGCTAATAAATTTAAATATTCAATATTTTGTAAGTTTAAGCCATTTAAAAAAATTCCTATTCCATTAAAAGTTTTATCTATTATGTCTTTTGAAACTTGTTTTGTATCTTCTACAATTGCAAAATCACGAATTCTCTTTAACAAATTATTAGCAATTCTCGGAGTTTTATTTGTAAAATCTACCATATAATCAATAAGTTCAGAAGCAATTTCTATTCCTAAAATATTAGAAGAATTTTTAATAATTTGTTTCATTTCTTGTCCAGTGTATTCATAAATTTTAGCAGTAAGACCAAATCTGTTTTTTAAAGGTAAAGAAATAGACGAAATTTTAGTTGAAGCTCCAACAAGTGTAAATTCAGGCAATTTCATTCTCATAATTTTACTTTCACCTTCAACACCAATTTGAATATCAATAACAAATTCTTCCATTGCTGAATAAAGCAATTCTTCTATGTTTTTGTTAATGGAATGAATTTCATCGATGAAAATAATATGCCCTTTTTCGACATTTGCTAACATTGACAAAATATCAGATTTCTTCTCTAACAAAGGACCTTGAATATACTTTATTTTTGATTGTGTTTCATTAGCTAATATGTTTGCTAAAGTAGTTTTTCCTGTTCCAGGTGAACCATAGAAAAGAATATGGTCTAGAGGTTTTTTTCTTTTTTTTGAAGAAGAAATTAAAACTTTTAGTGTCTCGATTAATTTTTGTTGTCCAATAAATTGTTCAAAGTTTTTTGGTCTAATTTCTAAATTCTCTTGCATTTGAAATCAACTTAATTGCTTCTTCTACTAAAAGTTCAAAGTCGCTGTTTGCTTGAACTTTAGAAAGTGCATAATTAATTTGTTTCTTTTGAAATCCAAGAATTTTTAAAGTATCTTCAAGTTCTTTTGCGATTTTGTCTTCTAAAACAGTTTTTGAATTAAATGTGAGTTCCTCTTCATTGTTAATTGGTTTATCTTTGTTCAAGTTTTTCTGGTAGTTTTGAAATATTTTTATGTACTTGTTTTGAAATTCAAAAACAATTTGTTTAGCATTTTTTAAATTTAAATAAGGAAACTCACTTATTTTCTTTCAATCTCCATCAGCTATATATGACATTGCATTTTCTCATCCTTGATTTAGTATTGCAATAGCAGTTTTTGGACCAATTCCTTGAACAGAAATTAGATCTTCAAATAAAATTCTTTCCCTAAAATTTTCAAATCCATATGTTGTTTTAGAATATTCATTTTCATAGTTATAAACATAAACTTTTTTGCTTTCATCTTTTTCAAATCTTTCTATGTTAGGTACATAAATTAAATGACCTACATAGTTTTGTTCTAAAATTAAATAATTTTTACTTTTGGAAACTATTTTTCCAAATTTATAAATTTCCATATTAATCTCCTTTTTGTTTTTTGTCGTTCACTAATTATTCAAAAAAATTCGTAATTATTTCAAAAAAAGGAAAAAGATAGGAAAGCATGAACAAAAAGTTAATTCATAAAATAATAAAAACACATCGAGATGATGTGTTTTTATATCTATAAAATCAAAATTAAGCTTTTGTTAATCATTTATCTAAGTTTGGAAAAACTCCAATTGAAAATGCACCATAACCTGTATGAGTTGCTACAATAGCAGAAGCAAACTGTACTTTTTCAACACTGATATCCTCTTGCTTAAGAGCTTCAATTACATCATTTAGTAAAACTTCATTACCTGAATATATAAGTTTAAAAATATAATTTTCAAGAGAGTTTTTTTGAGCAAATTCCTTCAATTTTGAAGCCACTTTTTTAACTGCACCTTTTAGAGTTCTTTTAATTCCTGCAAATGCAATTTCTTTATCTGTTATTTTTAAAATGATTGAAAAACTATTAATTGTGTTGATTATCATTTTCTTGATAGAAACTAATCTACCACCTTTAGCAAAATGATTTAAATCAGAAGGAATAACATAGTTTAAAGAGTTTTCATTTAAGTCTTTAATGAAATTAATGATAAATTCAGTTGAGTATTCTTTCAATTCTTTTAAAGCAAAATTTGCTATATCTAAATATTCATCACCACAAAAGTGATTATCAATTAAATGAAATTTTGGATTGTCTTTGATTAGTGAATGAAAAGTTGAAAAAGTAGAAGATAAATATGAAGGAATAAGAAGAACAATTATATTCTCATATTCTTTTTCAAGCTTTGCAATCACGTTTTCCATTAGCCCAATAGAAGGCATAGAAGTTTTAAATTCCTTAGCTTGTTTTATCTTCAAAAATAAGTCTTCACCTTTAAAAGTTTTTTGATTATCTAAATATTCCTGCCCGTCTAGAATAAATTTTAGAGGTAGAAGTTCAACGTCATCAGTCTGGTCGATAATATCTTGTGAAATACCAGAAAACGAATCTATAATAAATGCTAATTTTTTCATAATGTAAACAATTTTTAAGCTATTGTATTTCTCCTTTGTGCTATTAATTATTATAAACTAATAAAAGTAATTAATCCCTATTTTTTCATAATATTTTTCAAATTCTTTAGTGGGTAGTCCACAATATAAATTAACTTTTTTCTTTTTTAAAAAAATAAATAAGGATTCTACAAGAATATTAATTTTAGAATTATCAAGTTGTTTAAATTTTTCTTTATTTAAAAAGATAAATATAGGTTTTAAAATAGAAATATTTAAAAAATCAATAGAATCTATTTCATTTAAGACAAAACCAATATTTAGATTTTCAGATAGTTCATGTTTTTGATTTCTATATTCTAAAATAAATTGTTTTAAGTTTGTAAAGTCTTCAACATTGATTAAATATTTTAATTTTGGATTGATTTTTACTTTATTAAGAAGATAAATAAACATTTGCTGATCAAGAAGTAAAATATATGGATTTTCTTCATGATGGAATTGTTCTAAGTAAGAATTATAAGTAAGAAGTTCTTTTTCAAATTTGGTTACTTTAGAATCTGAATATGAAAATGTATAAATTTTTTGATCAACAACTTTGTGTTCTAAATTTTTATAAGTATTAAAATTATTTATTTTTATTTTTTCAAAATTTAGTAGCATTTTTTCTTCATTTTGATGCTCTAATAAAGAAAAATCATTGTCTTGAAGTTTTTGTTGAAACTCTTTCATATCTAAAAATAAAGTATTTTTTGAACTTTTTTCTATTTCTTGAAAAGAATAATTAATTTTAGTGTTTAAATACTTTAAATCTTCGCGACTTTTAGCAACAAATGCTGAAATATAATTGTAAAAAAATTTGTATTTATTCTTCAAAAATAAAGCAAAAAGCTTTTTAATATATTTTTGAAATGACTTTTTAGCAGAAAACTCAAGTTGTAAAGTAAGAATATCTTTTTTAAATATCAAGCATTTTAAATTTTTTAATATAAAGATATTAGGTCAGTAAATTTGTTCAAAAAGTGCTTCTTTTTCTTCTTGTTGTGTTAAATTCTTTTTAAGTTTAAAGTTTAAAAAAACAATATTGTTTTTAGTGTTAGAGTCAAATACAAAATCATTTTTAATCATATTTTTTTGCTTGTTTTGTTTAAACTTTTTGATAAAAAAATAATCAAAAATATTGTTTTGGATAATAGAAGTTAAAATAAAATTTTTCTCTTTATTTTCTTCATTAGTTGTATCTTCAAAATGTAATTTATAGTTTTGTGATTGATTAGTTTTATCGTGTTTTTGTGAAAATTCAAGAGAAAAGCTTGTATTAAAATTATTTCATTTTGAAAACGCTTCTTTTAAAGTTTGAGTGTTTTTACTTCCGAATAATTTTATAAAATCACTAAACAAAACTCAGTCACCAAAAATTAATGGACCGTTTTTTGAAAGAAATTTCGAATACTCTAAAAAATATGCATCTTTTATCTTGATTCTTGCTTTTTTTTCATCATAAACAAAAGGAATTAAGAAGAAAGAATTAGTTTGAATTTTCTTAAAAAAATACAAGGAAAGAAGCAATAATACAACAATAACTAAGATGAAAACAACTATTATTACATATATTCATTCTGTGGACATATTTTAGCCTATGATTTTTCAATTTTTTCAATAGATTTATGATTTTTTAATATAGTTCTAATTTTTTGATTACTTTCTAAGTTAAAAAATTCTACATCAATTGTTTCGCTTTCAACATTTAAAACAATTCCTTGTCCGAATTTAATGTGATTAACTAAATCTCCTTGATAAAAAGTTGTGCTTTCACTCTTTGTGTAATTTAAATCACCTTTAGCTGTAATTCTACTAAAACTTAAAATTTGTTCAGATTTTAGCTTCATTTCAGAAACAAAAGTACTAATTGGAGTTGATTTATAGTTGTTTATTTTGCTAGCAGAAAGAAAATTCGATCTTGAATATGAAATAAAAAGTCTTTCTTTAGCCCTTGTAACAGCTACAAAAGCTAATCTTCTTTCTTCTTCAAGCAAATCATTATCATAGCTTTCTAAAGTTTTTTTAGTAGGAAAAATTCCTTCTGACATACCAATTAAAAACACATTTTGAAACTCAAGTCCTTTAGCTGCATGAATTGTCATTAAGGAAATTGAAGTATTTGTTTCATAGTCATTATCAAGATCTGAAGATAACACGCTATCGTCTAAATATTCTCTTAATGTTTTGTTTGTATTATGTTTTTGCCAAATTCGTAATGATGCATAGAATTTTTCTAGTACTTCTTGAGCTTCTTTTTTCTCTCCAGTCTCGTGTTTATAAGCACTAAAATAATCAATTTTTTCTAAAAAATTCTTTAATAAAATATCAAATTTTTGTTCTTTTTCTTCAAATAAAGGACGAAATGCTTTTATGTAAGATAAAAGTGCAATTAGTTTTTTTTGATTTTCTTTAGCAAGTGGTATTTTTATTTCTTGTTCTCGCTTAGATTTTGAATTTTTACTATAAAAATCCATTAAAAAGTCAAATAAATTTTTATTAGATGCTTCAGCTAATGAGTTTAATTTATTCAAAATAGTTGGACCAATTTTTTTAGAAGGAATATTAATTATTTGACTAAATGCAACAACATTACCATCATTTATTACTCTTAAAAAGTTAATAGCATCTCTTATTTCTTTTTTGGAATTAAATGAAGTATTTCCTACTATTTTATAAGGTATATTTTCTTTAAAAAGTTCATCTTCTAGATGTTTTGCATAAAAATGTTGTCTGTATAAAATTGCGATGTTTTTAAGTTGTACTTTGTTCTTTTTTAGATCATTTATTTCGCTGATTATTCAAGAAAATTCCATAGCTTGATTTGAAGCATCGAAAAATTTTATTTCAATTCCTTCTGTTTCTTTACTAGAAATTAAATTCTTTTTAATCCTGTTTTTGTTATTTGCGATTAGTGAATTTGCAGCATCTAAAATTATTTGATGAGATCTGTAATTTTTATCCAATGTAATAGAGATTAACTTAGGAAAATCTTTTTCAAGATTTAAAATTAAATTAACATCAGCCCCTCTTCACGAATAAATGGTTTGATCTGGATCTCCCACGACAATTAATTTTGTTTTTTTAGATACTAAAAGTTTTACGATTTCATATTGAATTGAAGATGTATCTTGGAATTCATCTACTAAAATATAGTCAAAAAAAGAAGATCATTTTTTAGCTACTTCAGGTATTTTTAAAAATAATGTTTTTACAAAAATTTGTAAATCATCAAAATCTACAACATTAGCTTTATTCATATAAAAAGTATAATTTTTGTAAATTTTTACTAATTTTTTTTCTGTAGAGTTTTGAGCACTAGAACTAATTTGTTCAAAAGTTAGCTCTTTATTTTTTACATAACTTATAAAATCTATTGCTTTTCTAAAGTTAGGAATTTCTTCATTTGTTAAAGAATATTGAAGCTTTTCATAGACATCTTTTAAAATCTTTTTTTGATCTTTGTCATCAATAATATTGAAGTTTTTGTCTAAATTTTCAAAGTCTTTTATCTTCTGAAATTCTTTAGCTTCTATTTTTAAAATTAAATTACACAATGAGTGGAAAGTAAAAATTTTGGTTTCATTAGCTTCTAAACCTATTAGATTTTTAACTCTTTCTTTCATTTCGTTAGCTGCTTTGTTTGTGAAGGTAAGAGCTAAAATTCTTTTTGAAATTGTCTTTTTAGAAGCAATTAAATACGCAATTTTTTTAGTTAAAACACTCGTTTTACCAGTTCCTGCACCTGCTATAATCCTCAGATGTTGCGAGTTTTCAAGCACAGCCGCTTTTTGATTAGTATTTAGACCAACAAGAATGTCATTTTTTAATTGAGAATATTTATCTGATTTCATTTTTTTCACTTTCCATTCATATAAGTTTTTTAAAGATAATTTTTTCAGGTTCAATTTTGTAGATTATTTGATCTTCTTTTTTTTCTTTTTTGTATTTTCAAACTGTTCTTGATTTAGAATATAAATCATTTAATCCAACTTTAGATTTTCTTGCTATGGAGATTATTAAAACAAAGCTAATTAGGGTATTAATATTTGAAAATAAAATAGGTATGGATATCAAGAATTGTTCTCACCAGTTTCAGTAATCTGAGTCAGTAAGTTTAATTTGTACATTTGAGTTATTTGATTTTATTAATTTTTCAGCTACTTGAGGAATCAAACAACAAGCAGATATCAAAAATAATACAATTCAGTTTAATGAAGTAAATGCTTCTTTTTTAATTTGTGAAATTATTTTTTGTTTAAAAGTTATTGGAGGTTCAAGAAAAACAACCTTGATTTTGCACAATTTTTGACCTATACTTTGATTGTGGTTAAAAATAGGAATAATAATTTTTAATAAAAAAATTAAAACAATAACTAAAAAATACCACAGATAATATTTTCAAGTAATTAGTTCTTCTTTCACATTATCTGTTGTGAAAACAGCAAATGAGATAGCAATAATAAAAATGAAAATAGTAATTAAGTCGATAATACCGCTTAAAAACCTGATTCAAAAATTTGCTATTTTATTATCTGTTTGCATTATAGTTTTTTATGAATTTCTTTTCATTTATCCTTGTTTAAATTTAATTTTATTAACTCAGCTTCTTCTGTGTTTTCAAATAAATAATTATTTGTGCTTTTGTTAAATTCAATATCACGTAATTTTTTTAAAAATTTAGCATACTTTTCAATAAGTAAATCAATTTGAGATTCTTTTCAAAGAATTTTTTTAATTTTTTTGAATAATCTTTGTTTATGAAGTCCAAATAGGCTAGGGATAAATAATTCAAAAAAATACATCTTTGCATATAGAATTTCGTTAGTAAAGTTTCTTCTATTTTGAAGCATATATTCAAAAATTTCGCTTCAATTTCTGTTTAAAGTATAAAAACTAATTTTCTCAATATAAACATCTTTAACAACAAAAAACTTTTGATCTAAAAAAACATATGAGTCAATGTTTAATAACATTTTGTAAACTAAATTTAGTAAAAATTTAGAGTTATTGGTTTTGATGCTTATGTTTTTTGAAATATTTAAAAATACTTCTTTTTTAAAGAATTTATTAAAAAACAAAGGAAAAGAATAAGCAATTACTTTAGATAATTCTTCTGATTTAAAAACTTTATTTTTCTTAATCCTGTTTTTAGGTGATCAAGAAAAATAAGATTCTAATTTAGGAGTAAATTCAATAACATCAGTATTAAATTTTTGTTTGTACTTTAAGAATATTTCGACAAAATTTGCTTCAAAATCTAAAAACTCTGAACAATAAATAAAGTATTCACCAGAAGAAATATTTACCATATCAATGATTTCTTCAGAAAGAATTTTATTTTTATCATTTATTACAACAATTACTTTATTTTTGAAGGATTTTATAGTATTTTGGACAATATTTAGTTGTTTTTCTGAAGGAGAATTTAGACTTAAAATAAGTTCAAAATCTTTATTAGTTTGATTTAAAAATTTATTTAAAATAAGTTCTAAATTTTCGCTTTTGTTATAAATAGGTAAAAGAATGGAAAGCATCATAAATTACATCATTAAATTTTTGTTTGTTCTTGGGAAAGGAATTGAGTCTCTTATGTTTTCAATACCAGTTACATACATAATTAAACGTTCAAATCCTAAACCAAATCCAGCAGAAGAAAAATTTCCGAATTTTCTAAGATCTAAATATCATTGCAAGTCTTCTTGCTCCATATTTAATTCTTTTAATCTTTGAAGTAATTTTTTGTATCTTACTTCTCTTTGTGATCCACCTATTAATTCACCAATACCTGGCACAAGTAAGTCAAATGCAGCTACTGTTTGTCCATCTTCGTTTTGGTGCATATAAAAGGCTTTAATATCCTTTGGATAGTTTATAATCGCAACAGGACCTTTTACTACTTCTTCAGCTAAAAATCTTTCATGTTCAGTTTTTAGATCAGTACCAAATTCTATATCTTGGTTTTCAAATTTTGCTTTATTTTTCTTCAAAATTTCAATAGCTTGTCTGTATTCTAAAGTAGTTAATTTGTTGTTATAAAATTGTTTTAATTTTTTTACTAAGTTTTTATCAATATTTTTTTGGAAATATTCGAATTCCACAGGATGTTTTTTAATAGTGTTTTTAATTACAGTTTTTAGAAGAGAATCTCCTAGGTTAATAATATCTTTTAGTTTGTAAAAAGAAACTTCAGGTTCAATCATCCAAAATTCAGCAGCGTGTTTTTTTGTGTTTGATTTTTCAGCTCTAAATGTTGGCGCAAAAGTATAAACTTTTTGAAATCCAAGAGCATAAGATTCTGCATGTAATTGTCCAGTTACACCTAAAGTTGCTTTTTTGTTAAAGAAGTCTTTTTCTTCATTATCAACAACAAAAGCTTCACCTGCTCCTTCTCCATCGTTAGAAGTAATAATAGGTGAAGAAAGATAAAGAAAATCATGTTTTCTAAAATATTCATGAATTTCAAAAGCAAGAGTTGATCTAATTCTCATCACAGCTCTAAATAATTTGGTTCTGTGTCTTATGTGAGGAATACTTCTTAAGTACTCAGTAGACATTTCTTGATTTTGTATAGGAAAATCAGAATCTGAGTGAGCTAAAATTTCAAGTTTTGAACCAATGAGTTCACCTTTTTGTTTTGCTTCTGGTGTATGTACAAAAACCCCTTTTACTTGAATCGCAGCTCCTAAACTCAATGTTTCAATTTTGTCTATAAATTCCTTATCATTTTTAAAAACTAACTGTAAATTTTCTAGTGTTGTTCCATCATTAATTTCTAAAAATTTAATTTTGGCATTACCTCTTAAGTTGGTAACTCAACCTTTAATTTCGACAGTTTGTTCGTTGTGTTTTTTAGCAGTTTTTAATAATTGCTTTATGTTCATTTTAAACTCCAAAAATGTTGTTTTTCTCTAAATTTAATTAAATAAAATTATACTACAAACAAGCCTATTTGAAAAACACTAACAACTATATGAAATTAATTTATTTTTTTTATCAATTTTGTAAGTTTGTGGTATTATTTAAAAGCATTTATTGCCTCTAGTGGAAGAAAAAATTCGATAGTACCACCAAGAGAACTTATGAAAGGATGCTCGAAATGGCAAAAAAAGAAATAGTTAGAATTGCTAAATTACAATTTAACGCTGGTCAAGCAAAACCAGGTCCTGCTTTAGCTGGATTAGGTATTGTTATGCCAGAATTTACAAGACAATTCAATGACGCAACAAGAGACAGAGGTAGCGAACCAGTTCCAGTTGCAATTACAATTTATAAAGACAAAAGTTTTGATTTTAAACTATTTACTTCACCTGCTTCTTACAAAATCAAGCAACTAGCTAAAATTGAATCAGGTTCTTCAAATTCAAAAACAACCAAAGTTGCAAAAATAACTTTAGAACAATTAAAAGAAATTGCACAATACAAATTAGTAGATTTAAATACAAAAAGTCTTGAAAAAGCTATGTTTACAATTTATGGAACAGCAAAACAAATGGGTGTTGAAGTTGAAGGTTGAGAAGAATTTGTAAAACAACAGAAAGAGGCTAAATAATGAAAAAAATAGGAAAAAAATTAGCTGAAGTAAACAAATTAGTAGATAAAACAAAATTTTATACTTTAGAAGAAGCGATGGAACTTGTTAAAAAAACCTCTTATACAAAATTTGATGGTTCAGTAGATTTAGCTTTTAGATTAAATCTAGATACAAGAAAAGCCGATCAACAATTGAGAGGAAGTGTTGTTTTACCTCACGGAACAGGAAAATCAATTAGAGTATTAGTGGCTACAGATTCAACAGAAGTAGCTGAAAAAGCAAAAGCAGCAGGTGCTGATTTAGTTTATACAACTCAAGAATTAGAACATGCTTTAAAAATCGATCAGTTTAACTTCGATGTTATAGTAGTTGAGCCTAAATTAATGCCAGTTTTAGGAAAATATGGTAAAAAATTAGGACCAAAAGGTTTAATGCCTAATCCAAAAACAGGAACTGTTACCCCAACTCCTGATAAAGCTGTTTTAGAACTTAAAAAAGGTAAAGCAAATTATAGAGCTGATAAATACGGAATTGTTCACTCTTTAATTGGAAAAGTTTCTATGGAAACCACAGCATTGACTGAAAATGCTCAAACATTAATTAATTTAATTAAAAAATTAAAACCAAGCGTAGTAAAAGGTACATATATTAAAAACCTTACTGTGTCTGCTTCAATGGGACCTTCTATTAAAATTAAATTAGAAGTGTAATTATTTATCCCTTTTAAAAATAAGAGCTCATACTCTTATTTTTTTGTTTTTTTTATTTTAAAATATATTAAAAATTGTATTATCATTAAAGAATATAAAGGAAATTATGTCTAAGTTTATTTTTGTAACCGGTGGTGTTTTATCAGGTATTGGAAAAGGAATTGTTGTTTCTTCTTTAGGTAATTTACTAAAATATCGTGGATATTCTGTCTTCATAATCAAATTAGATCCTTATTTAAATGTAGATCCTGGAGTTTTATCTCCTTACGAACATGGAGAGGTTTATGTTACTGAAGATGGAGGAGAAACTGACCTAGATTTGGGTCATTATGAAAGATTTACAGATGAAAATCTTTCCAAAGATTCTAACTTTACAAGTGGAAAAATTATTTCAAAAATCCTTGAAAAAGAAAGAAAAGGACTATACAACGGAAAGACTTTGCAGTATATCCCACACGTTAGTGATGAAATTATAAACATCTTAAAAAATATAGAAAAAAAATACAACACTGACTTTGTTTTAGTAGAAATAGGTGGAACTGTTGGTGATATTGAATCTAACTTATTTTTATATGCAATTTCACAAATGGGTTATGAAAGCGATTTTGAAAATTCTTATTATGTACATTTAACTTATGTTCCTTTCTTAGAAACATCAAAAGACTTCAAAACAAAGCCTACACAATTTTCTGTATCTAAATTACATGCTATGGGTATTCGTCCAAACATGATTTTTTTAAGAACTCACAAAGAACTAAATAAAGAAACCGCAATGAAAGTAGCAAAAGCTTCATTGTTACCTATCAAAAATGTGGTTTCTATACCAGATCTTAAAAATGTCTATGAAATTCCTTTATATTTCGAAGAAAAACACGTTGTTCAGTCTATTTTAGATTACTTTAAATTAGAACAAAAACCGGCTGATTTAACAAAGTGGAAACAATTTGAAGAGTTATATAATTCTAAAAAAGAAGAAACTTTAAAAATAATGATGTTAGGAAAATATACAGAATTTGTTGATGCTTATAAATCTATCGTTGAAGCTTTAAGAATTTCAGGAGTATATAATAAAACAGATATTGAACTAAAATTTTTAGATACTACTACTTCTGATAAAAAAGAATCAATGAATTTAGAAACATTAAAAGAAGCAGACGGAGTTGTTATCCTGCCAGGATTTGGTAAACGTGGCTTTGAAAACAAAGTAAAAGCAGCTGCTTTCACAAAAGAAAATAATATTCCTACTTTTGGTATTTGTTTAGGAATGCAAGCTATGACTGTTGCTCAAGCAAGACACAAAGGGATTATCAATGCAAATTCTAAAGAGTTTGCAACAGAAAAAGATGAAGTATATGTTTTAGATTTTAATATTAAAGATGGAGACAAACTACAATTAGGTGGTACTCTTAGATTAGGTGCTTCTGAAGTTGAATTTAAAAAAGATTCTTTAATTGAAAAAATATACAAAACAAGCAAAACCACAGAAAGACATCGTCATAGATATGAAGTAGTTAAAGAATTTGTTCCTGTTTTAGAAGATGAAAGATTTATTTTTTCAGCAAAACATCCACAATCTGAACTAATCGAAGCTTGTGAAGATCCAAAACACATTTTTTATTTAGGAGTTCAATATCATCCAGAATTTCTAGCTAGACCTTTAAAACCACATCCATTATTTGATGCCTTTTTAAAAGCTTCTTTAAAATATAAAAAATTAAAAAAAGAAAATGCAAAAAAATAATATAAAAAGAAAGAAAAAAGAAGGAAAATAAATGGTATTTCAGATTTTAAAATTAGAAAAATTTAGAAATTTAATAGTTTTTTTATTTCAAAATTTACTTACTGTTTTACTTTCTCTACACACGCTCTCTTATAAATTTATTATTGAATATTTTAGCAACTCTACTTCATTTAATTCAGTTTTATATACTTGATTATCTATTAATGTTTTATCAATGTTATTTTATGTTCTCATCAGTTGATTTTTTAACAAATTTAAATTAGCCACTCAAGCTAGAACATACCAACAAATTCAAGAAAAAATAGTTCATAATTTAACACAAGATACTGTTTATAACATTTATCAAAATAAAAATAAAACTATTTCATTTTTAAACGAATATTCTAATAATGCAATTTTAATTTTAGAACTCTTTCATGAGCATATTTTTAAATTTGTTAGCTATTCTGTTATACCGTTAATATTTATGTTTGTAATTTCGTTATACTCTTGAATTATTTTGCTAACTATCATTATAGCTAATGTCATTTTATTACTCTTGATTTTAGCTTTAAAACCTATTATGCAAGAAAGAGCTACACAAATGATGAATTTGTATGAACAATATGGTCAAAAACAAATCAAGGCATTTTCATTATTTTATGTATTTTACTTTTTTAATAAAATTTCTTTATTTCAAAAAACTATAAACTCAAGAGCAAATATGCTTCATAAACAAGAGTTTTTATTGGATTTTAAAACAGATTCTATTATTTGAGTCTTTAAATTTATTAATGTAGCATTTTTAACTTTAGGAGTAGGAGAGATTTCATTTTTAATTTACTACAATTTAATTGAGCTTGATTCTTTTCTTTCTCTATTTTCTTATTTACTTCTTTTTTCTACTTCTTTATCATTTTTATTTAATTCTTTACTTCCTATATTTTTATATGCTCCTACTTTGGATAAAATATTTAACAAACCTAATTCTAACAACATCAGGTTTAAACCTAAACAATTAATAGAGACTATAGAATTTAAAAACGTTAGCTATAAACTTTTAGAATCAGATAAATATGTTTTTACAAACAAATCTTTTAAAATCGAAAAAGGTAAAAAATATTTACTTAGTGGAGTATCAGAAAAAAGAAAATCTGCAGTTTTAAATATCTTAGCTGGAGTTTATAGAAAATATGAAGGAAATGTTGTAATAAATAAACAATATGAAGCAAATTTGTTAGATGTTAATTACTTCAGAGAACAAATTGGAATGCTTGAAAGCAATAGCACTATTTACAATGATACTTTATTAAATAACATAGTTATATGAGATAAAAATCCAAATATTGATTTAGTAAAAAATTTATTAAAAGAGTTTAAAATAGACCATATATCATTAGAAGATAATATAGCCTATAGCAAACTTTCAGACGGAGAAAAACAAAGAATTTCTTTAGCAAGATTAAAATACACCAACTTCGATATTTGATGTCTAGATCAAGTTCTTGATAACATTGAAACTAAATTTAGTTATGAGATTTGATATGATATTTTAAAAAATAATAAAAATACCATAATAGCAATAAGTAATCATATTGATGATAAAGTCAAAGACTTATTTGATGAAGAAATAGTGCTATAAACACTAAAAATCCTTCATTTTTGAAGGATTTTTACTATATTTTGTAATAAATTTTCACAAAAGCTTGCAATATATATATATATATAATAATTATGTTAAACACTAATGTGTTTAATAAATTTAAATCTTAATTTGACTACAAAATTCAAGGTATTTGGTAAATTTCGAAACATTTAATTATTGATTTTAAAAATAAAATATTTTATTTATCTATGAGTTTTGTTTTCGTGAATTATCAAAATTATCATTTATTTATTCGAGGTATATTATAAAAAAATGATTTTCAAAAAAATGACTGTTAAAGACCTTGCAGCTACGTTAGCTTTATTATCTATTCCTGTTTTAACTGCTGCTATCGTAACAGTTTCTTTGACACAAAAACAACAAGTACTAATAAAAGAACAAAAACAAGAAGATTTAAAACCTGAGCAAACCCCAACACCAGAGAAAGATTTTCCTTCTGTAGAAGATGTTAAACTAAATCTATTATTTTCTAATAAAACTAAATGAAATGCTCAAAAAACTAAATTGGAAAATGAATTAAAAGTTTTAGAAGAAAAAGAAAGTCTAACTGATGAAGAAAAAACAAAATTAAAAGAATTAACTCTAAAACTTTTAAGTATGGAATTACTTGAAAAACCAGAATTTGCAACTACATTAAAAGAAACTAATTCAGATCAAAATAAAGTTAGTTCATCTTTAGACCAGATTAACAATAATCTAAAACAAGATATTGAATTTAAACAAGTACAAAAAGAATTTTCACAATTAGATGAGAAAATGAAGCAAAATTTAATTTCAGATTTTGAACAAAAAGTAGAAATTGCTAAATTACAACAATTATTTACAAGTGATCCTGCTAAATTTAAAGCAGAACAAAGTAAAATAGAATCACAAATTCAATCATTACAAAAAGCAAGTTCAATGACTCCTGAAGACAAAATCATGTTAAATAAACTTGAAGTTGAACTTCTACGTTATGAAGGAGTTCAAAATGAATCTGATATTAAAAAACTTGAAACTTCAATAGAAGAAGATAAAACAAATCATACAAGAGATGATATTAAATATCATATCCAAGAACAAAAAAGAATTCAAGATGCTATTAAACAAAAAGTAAATGATTTAAAACTACAAGCAGAACTTGAAAAACAAAGAAAAGCAGAACTTGAAAAACTCAAAAAATCAAATCCAGACTTAGAAAAGTTAAGACAACAATTTTTACAAGGTGGTAGCCTTCCTTCTTTAGCTGATATTTTAAAAACTCCTTCTAAATAAGTTATTATTTTATTTAAGTACTAAAAATCCTTCATTTTTGAAGGATTTTTTACTATATTTTGTAATAAATTTTCATAAAAGCTTGCAATATATATATATATATAATTTAATTGTTAAATATAAAAATTTTTACTAAATTTATGCTTAAAAATAATACTTTTTAAAGCGCAGAATTTATAATTATAAATATAAAT
The DNA here is from genome assembly GCF_012516495.1 of Mycoplasma sp. 1654_15. Taxonomy (NCBI): domain Bacteria; kingdom Bacillati; phylum Mycoplasmatota; class Mollicutes; order Mycoplasmatales; family Mycoplasmataceae; genus Mycoplasma; species Mycoplasma sp. 1654_15. Next base: position 547,073 of record NZ_CP051214.1, on the reverse strand, counting down.
CACCACTTCGATATCAAGTAAAAATAGCTTTATATTAACAATACAAATTAGGAAACACAAGGTTATTAAAATTAAAATGGCATTTAAAAACAAAAGTGTAAAAGATATAGTAGCAGTTTTAGCAATTTTATTGGTTCCTGTTTTAACTGCAGCTATCGTAGTTGTTTCTCTTACAAATAGACAAGAAGTTGTAGTAAAAAATGAAACAACAAATACTTCTGATACTTCAACTAAAAATCCTCCCGCAGTGCAACCTCCAGCTGAAAAAACTTCTTTTGAAAAAGCACAAGATACATTATCTTCTCTTTCACAAACACAAAAAGATAAAATAATGAGTGATTTTGAAAAACAAGTTGAAGTTGCAAGACTACAAGATTCATTTAATAACGATAAAGAAAATTTTTTAAAAAAACAAACAGAATTAGAAACATTATTAACTGAACAACAAAAACTTCCGCTTAATGCAGAAAACATAAAAAAACTAGAAGAATTAGAACAAAAAGTCTTTTTATATGAAGAAATTTCTAATTCTGAACTTATCAAAAAAACTGAAGAAACTTCAAAAGAACAAGCTTTACAATCTAAAATTGATGTATTAACAAATACATGAGATAAAAAAAGAAATGAAGATTATTTCTTGCCAAAAATTCAAGAAAGAATAAAACAAGAAATTAAAAATAAAAAAGATTTAGAAGAAGTAAGAAGAAAAAATGCAGAAGAACTTAAAAAATTAAGAGAACAATTACAAAAACAGCAAGAGGAACTTTCAAAACAACTTAATCCTCAATCACCTCAAAGTTAAAAAGTAAATTATTTTGAAAAATCCTTCATTTTTTTGAAGGATTTTTTATTTTTTATACTTCCTAAATAAATTTAAGTTTCAAAATACTTTTGAAAAACATTTGGAAAAATTAAATTTTGTATAAAATTTATAAGCTATATTAATTACAAAAGGAGGTTATTATGGAATTAACAAATATTAAACTTTCTCCTTATGCTTTTTTTGCCGGAGGATTTATAATCTTACTTGTTAGTGTGTTTTTAATAGCTTTTTCCATTAGAATTTATGCTAAAAAACAAAATGGAATTAGATTTATTTTGATAAACTTTCTTATTTTATCTGCTATTATCACTTTAGTGATTTCAATAGCATTGTTTATAGTTGGTGCAGCTTTAATGGGTTATGACAAAGGAAAAACATATTTTGATTCTGAGCTTGAAAGAATAATAGAAGAAGTCAAAAGACAAGTAAGAGAAGAAGTTGAAAGACAAAACTCAGGGCTAAGAGTTTCACTTCGAAGATAATAAATTTTAAAAGTTCATAAGAAATTATGAACTTTTTATTTTGCTTAATTTAGTAAACTAAAAGATATCAAAAATAAAGTATAATAAATTAGAAATGAAAAAGAAATTTAAAGAGATGATACTAAAAAAGAAGTTATCTTGATTTTATGCTTGAAATATATTTTATGTTTTGCAATTTATTTTAAATTCTTTTTTAATCACAATTTCTCCATTTTACATTTTTAATGCAATTAATCAAAAATCTTTAAATTATTTAATTCTTTGATTAGTAATTTATTTTGTTTCTTCATTAGTTTTTGTTGTGGTAAATACTTTTAATCGTTCTATGTTTACAGGGTTTACAGCCATTTTAAAACATAAAAATTTAGAAAAAATGTCAACTTATTTTAACAAAGTAAATTTAACTGAATATAAGAAAAAAGGCGAAGGCTTTTACTATTCAGAAATTAAAAATAACAATGATGAAAGAATTACTAAGTATTACAATTCACTATTAGAAATAATTAAACATACTTTATATATAGCTTCGATTTTAATTTTTGCTCTTATATTTAATTGAATTATTGGTTTAACTCTATTGATATCTTTTTTAATATTTTCGATTTTTCCTTTATTGTTTAAAGAAAAACTAGAAAAATCCTATAAAAATAAAGTAAAGTCAACCAATTCCTTTTATGAAAAATCAAATCAAATAATCTCTTATCTACCAAGTTTAATGTTATTAAACAAAAAAGATGAAGTAAATAAGATTTTCAAATCCAATATTAAAAACAAAATAGAAGCATATAAAAATTACATAAAAATGAGAAATATTTCTTTTTGGATTTCTTCTAATACTGCAAGAATATTTAAAACTTTAGTTAATGTTTTTATTATTTTAATTTTTATTTATATTTATTACAATCACATAAATATAATTGTTTTTTCAGTGTCGATAATTGTTTTGTCAAATGTTTTATTAGATAAATTTTTTGAACAAATAAATCATTTTTTTAGTAATATGATTAAATTTCACCAAGTAAGAAAGCATCAAAAAGAACATTTAAATGACATACCTTTTGGCTTAAAAATAGAAGAGAATTTAATCCCACTACCAAAAAAATTATTTAGTATTGATATTAAAAATTTAACTTTTAGTTATGATAAAAATCCTTTAATTTCAAAGCTAAATTTCAAAATACAACAAAATAAAAAATATTTAATTGTAGGAAAAAACGGAAGTGGAAAATCTACATTAGCAAAAATATTATTAGGACTAGAAAAAGATTATCAAGGTCAAATAATTTTAAACAACCAATATGATTTAAAAACAATAGATTTTAAAAGTATAAATTCTCAAATTAATTTCATAAGTAAAAAAAATTCAGCAACCTGTTTAATTGAAGGTGATTTGTACAAAAACATTAGTTTAGAAGAAGATGAATTTCAAAACAGAGACAAATTAAAACAAATAATTAAATTTTTAAATTTAGAAGTTTTAGAAGAATCTCAATACTTAACCAATAACTGAAATTTATTAATTTCTTTAAATCAAAAACAAAGAATTCAAGTAGCAAGAATTTTATATGATGCCAAGCCTTTTTTAATAATTGATGAAGCTCTATTAAATATAGATAAAAAGAATTTAGAAAAAATAAAAAATTATTTATTTAATGATAAAAATTTAACCTTAATCTATATTTCTCATCATATTAAAGCTTCAGAATATAAACATTTTAATGAAGTTATTGAATTTAGAAAGTAGTAAAAATAGTTAACTTACAAATAATATGCATTTTTTGCTATAATACAAAGTTATAAATTAAAGATATTAAAATGTTTATATTAAAGGAATAAAATGGCAAAAGAAAAAGAAAAATTAAATAAAATCAATTCCAATAATCTCGGTTTTGAAGAAAAATTGTGAAAAGCTGCAAATACATTAAGAGGACAAGGAAGTACATTAACAGCCAAATATGCAGATATTTTGCTTGGTTTAATCTTTTTAAAATATGCATCTTTTGTTTTTGAAAAAAGATATCAAGAACTAGTTGCAGAAGGTAAAGGTCTTGAAGACGATGCAGATGAGTACAAAAAAATTTCTGCTTTTTTTATGTCAAAAGATTATATTTGATCAGAAATTGCAAAACGTAGTAGAGAGGCAAATATAGCAGAATTTTTAGATCAAGCAATGGAAAACATTGAACAAAATAATAAAATATTGGAAAACACACTACCAAAAAAATATGTTTCAAGTGAATTAAACCCTACTGCATTAGGAGATATAATTGACATTTTTATAAATGAAATTCACTTTGATGAAGTAGAAAAATCAAGAGATATTCTTGGAAGAGCATACGAATATTGTTTATCCCATTTCGCTGAAAGCGGGGGGGGGAATTCTATACTCCTAAATCAATAGTTGATACAATTGTTGCCATTTTAGATCCTGTTGCTAAATCAAGAATTTATGATCCTGCTTGTGGTAGTGGGGGAATGTTTGTTCAGTCAATAAAATATTTAGAAGAACGACACGAAAAAACAACTCAAATTTCATTTTTTGGTCAAGAATCTGAACCTGATACTTGAAGAATTGCCAAAATAAATATGGCAATTAGAGGAATTGAGGCAAATTTCGGAGACTCCCCTGCATCAACTTTTACAAATGATCATTTTAAAGATGAAAAATTTGATTTTATCTTTGCAAATCCGCCATTTAATCAAAAAAATTGATGAAACGAATCTTTAAGTGAAGATCCTAGATGACAATATGGTATTCCTTCAAAATCAAATGCCAATTTTGCTTGAATGCAACATATGATTTCTCACCTATCACCAAGAGGAAAAATTGCTTTAGTTTTATCAAATAATTCTGTTTCTTCATTTGATAAAACAGAAACAGAAATTAGAAAAAAAATAATTGAAGATAATATCTTAGAGGCTATTATCTCTTTTCCTACTCAGCTTTTTTATAATGTTTCATTACCAGTAGTTGTTTGAGTTTTTAACAAAAAGAAAAAAAATAAAGATAAATTTTTATTTATTAATGCAACTAAATTAGGTCATATGGTATCTACTAAACATAGAGAATTATCAAAAGATGATATTAACAAAATAGTATCTACATATAAAAAATATGCAAATGGTGAATTAGAAAATGAAAAAGGATTTTCAGCAGTAGTTTTGTTAAATGAAATAAAAGAAAATAATTACAATTTAACAACTGGAAGATATGTTGAAGTTAATTTTGATTCAGAACCTGCAGAAGAATTTGCCACAAAAATGAAAAGTTTAAGCTCAGAACTTATACAACTTTTTCAAGATTCTAAAATGTATTCAGAAGAAATAGTTAATAACTTAGCTAATTTAGGATTTGGTTTAGAAGATGAAAATGAAGAATAATTTTGAATGAAAAGAGTACAAAATTGGTGAGTTGTGTTGAGATACAAAAAATAAGTATACAAAAAATAAAGAATATGCAATTTTATTAAACACAAAAGATATTTCAAAAGAAAAAATTCAAAATCATGCGCCTTCACTTTGAAAAAGTGCAAACCCTCACTTTAAATATATTTTAGAAGTTGGAACAATCATATATTCAAAAGTTGCTCCTATTTATAAACATTTTATGTATGTAAAATCAGTTCCAAAGTCAAAATATTCTTATGTCATTGCAGATAGCTTTTTAATTTTATCTACTAACGAAAAAATTGTAAAATCTAAATTTTTATACAATATTTTGAGGAATGAAAATATCATAGAACATATTCATTCAGAAGCAATAACAAGATCAACTACTCTACCTTGATTTAATTTCAGTGAATTATCTCTTCTCAAAGTCTCCATCCCTCCTTTTGAAATCCAAGACAAAATAATAAAGATAACAGATTCACTAGATAATAAAATTGAAACTAATGAAAAAATAATAGAAAATTTAAAATTTCAAATATTAACACTATATCGTCGCTATTTTGTTGATGTTGATATAGAGCAAAATATTAAAACACAAGGATGAAAAAAACAATCATTACTACATAATGATTTATGTAGTGTTATTAATGCAAGAATAAATAAATTTGAAGGGGATAAGGAATATTTTGCAACTGCTGATGTTCAACATATAAATATAAAAAATGGAAGATTAGTTTCTTCTTTAACAATACCTGGTAGATCAAGTAAGCAACCTATTTTGTATTCAGTTTGATTTTCAACACTGAAAGATAGTTCAAAACATATTTTATTAAATAATGCATTAAAGTACTTGGTTGAAAATAGTTTATTTTCTACAGATTTTGCAGGCTTAAAATGTACTCAAACCACTTTTGAATATATAGCAAGTTATATTTTATTCCCTTTGTTTGAACAAATAAAAAGCAATCTAAGTCACGGATCCGCCCAACAACGAGTTATTCAAGACGATTTCAACAACATCCCTCTAATCGTTCCACCTAAAAGCATAATAGAAAACTATCATAACTTAACAAAAGCAATGTTTGAAAATTTAAATACTTTACTTTTAGAAAACAAAAAACTTGAAAAACTAAGAGACAAATTAATTACTAAATTATTAAATAATGAGCTTGATTTATCAAAAATAAAAGTATAAAAGTGTATAAAAAGAAGGCAAAAATGTTAAATGAAAAAGCTTATGAAAATGAAATAGTTTAAAAATTTATTGATACTTTAAAACACAGACAAAAACAAACCGAAAAATTTATTAATAAATCTTTTCTAAAGGAAGAATTATTATTTGAGCAACTCAAAATTATTAACAAAGACGCCGATGATCAAGCAATTAAGCAAGCAATTAAAACATTAATAAGTTTGCAACAAGAAAATCCTTCAGATTTAAAGCCAAATTTAAAATTTACTAACTGATTGCAAAATGGAATAACTGTAAGCTACAAACAAAATAATGAACAAAAAGGCAAAACTATTAAATTAGTTGATTTTGAAAATATAGAAAATAACATTTTTGAAATTTCTCAGCAAGATTCTTTTCAAGAAAAAAATAAAGATAAAAAAATACCTGATTTAATAGTTTGATTAAATCATATTCCGATTGTAGTTATGGAACTAAAAAATCCTATTGATCCAAATACTACAATTGAAGATGCATATAAACAATTAAGAAATTACATGTATGACATTTCTTCAGTATTTATATATAACACCTTCTTAGTTATTTCTGATTTATCTGAATCTAAAATCGGAACAATTACATCTTCTTTTGAACATTTCAAATCCTGAAAAACAAAAGATGGTAAAGAATATTTAAGTAAAAAAGAAATAAATTGAGAAGTCTTTTTTGAAGGTATTTTTCAAAAAGAAATTTTATTAGATATTATTAAAAATTTTATTTGTTTTAAAGATGATCAAGAAACTAAAATAATTGCTTCTTATCATCAATATTGAGGAGTTAAAAAAGCACTAGCTAGAGTAAAAGACATAAATGAAAATAAAGATAAAAACAAACCAAAAGGTGGTGTAGTTTGACATACTCAAGGTTCTGGTAAATCCATTTTTATGGTGTTTTTATCAAAGTTAGTAAGACGGATTTTAGAAAATGTTACTATAGTTGTAATTACAGATAGAAATGATTTAGACTCACAGCTTTATTCTACTTTTGATAGTTTTTCTGAATTTTTACAACAAAAACCAGTACAAATGGAATCTAGAGAAGATTTAAAAGAAAAATTAATTAAGCAAAAAGTAAATGGTATCTTTTTTAGCACTATACAAAAATTTGAAGCTGATTCTAAAACATTATCTACAAGAGAAAATATAATAGTAATTGCAGATGAAGCTCATAGATCTCATTATGGTTTTTATGATGAAATGGAAATTAAAAATGAAGAAACTTACAAAGAAAAAAAAAGGTTTTGCTCAAATTTTAAGAACTTCATTGCCTAATGCTTTTTATATCGGCTTTACTGGTACTCCATTATCAAAAAAAGAAAAAGATACACGAGCAGTTTTTGGTAAATATATCGATATTTATGACATTACTCAATCCATTGAAGATAAAGTAACTACTGATATAGTCTTTAATTTAAAAATGGTAGATTTACAATTAAATGATGATCAAGTTTCTACAATTGAAAAGCATTTTGAACGAATGTATAATTCTAACAGTATTGAATCTGTTAATAAATTAAAAAAAGAGCATTCAAATTTAGAAGCTATTTTTTCTAATAATAAAGTAATAGATTCAGTAGTTAATGATATTTTAGAACATTATGAAAACTCACAAGCAAACACTTTAAAAGGAAAAGCAATGATAGTTGCTTATTCTCGAGCTATTGCAATGAAAATGTATAACAAATTTATTGCACTAAGACCAGAATGAAAAGATAAAAAATTAGCTTTAATAATGACTTCTGATAATAAAAATCCTGAAGAGTGAAAAAAAGTTATTAATGATAAAGAATATCAAAAACAAAGAGCAATTGAGTTTAAAAAACAAGATTCTGAATTAAAAATAGTAATTGTTGTCGATATGTGACTAACAGGTTTTGATGTGCCTTGTTTATCTACTATGTATATTTTAAAACCAATGATTGAACATAATTTAATGCAAGCAATAGCGAGAGTAAATAGAGTCTTTCCTAACAAAGAAAAAGGTCTAATAGTTGATTATATCGGTATTTATAAGCAATTAAATAAAGCTATGACTCAATTTAGTTCTAAAAGAGACATAGAATTATCTAGACCTGCAGATGTAAGAGAAAAATTACTGCCTGAATTTGAACAAATACTAGAAGAATGAAGAAAAGAAGCCGAAAATCTAAAGATTAATTGCAAAGATTTTGAAAGTCAAGAAGATGGTATTAAAATGGAATTAATTGTAAGCTTTGCTAACTACTTATTAGATAGTCAAAAAGAAGAAATTAAAAAAGTCTTTGTTGAAAATATAACATTTTTAAAACAAAATTATTCTTTAGTTTATTCTGTTTTGGACGATAAATCAAAAGGTCTTTATTCTTATTTTTCAAGTATTTTAGGTTTTATCAAAAAAAGTTTAAAACAAGAAATTTCCCAAATCAAAACACAAGAAGATTTTGATAAACACATATTAAATTTAACAAATAATATAGTAAATGCAGACAAAATAAACATAATTTCAGACAATAATTTAATATCTTTGATAGACGATGTTCAAAATTCTAATATTTATTTTCACGAGTTAAGAAGATTAGTTGAACATAGAATAAACATTATAAAAAGAACTAATAAAAGAAAAAGTGAAATCTATTCACAGTTAGTAATAGAAACAATTGAAAAATACAAACAAGGCATTGAAGGATTGCGTAAAACAATTGAAGAAGTTAAACAAATTTATCATCTAACACAACAAGACGATGAAGAAGAAAAACAATTAGAATTAACAACACTTGAAAAAGCTTATTATGACATTTTTAAAGAACATATTAGCAATGAAAATAAAGAATTTCTTAAAGATATGGCTTCAAAAATTTGAGGTATTCTTATAGAAGTAAATAGTAAATATCAAATTGATTTCTTTGAAAAAGAACAACCACAAAGTGATTTAAAATCAGAAATAAAAAGATTCTTGAGTGACAATAAAATTGGAAAAGAAAAATGACAATCATTACTAGATGACATTATTGAACAGTTTAAATTACAATATGATTCTGATTTTGAAAATGAAAAAGAAATGAGTTTTGTTTCTAACTAATTTTTAAGGTAAAATAAAGTTATGAAAAAAGATAATTTTGATTCTGAAGAAAAGCAAAAACAAATTAAAAAAAACAAAAACTTGCTGAAGAAAACATCCAGTTTCTTGATGATGAAAAAGAGTTTTTACTTGAAGAAATAAAAAATAGAAAATTTCCAAGAAAAAGAAGTCGATTGTGGTGGCTCTCTAGTCCCGTTGTTATTATTATAATAATTTTAGTAGCTGCTAATCGTTCAAGGAGTAATTCTTCATCGATAAATCAAATAAACCGCCAGCCAATTTATAAAAGAACTTACCAACCTATAAGAACTTACCAACCTATTAAAAGAAAACCATTTAGACCTTATTCAATTCGTGGTAGAACATATAATAGCACTTTTGAAATAAATCAAAGAACTACTTTTGACCAACAAAGACAAAAATCAAAGCTTACAAATCTTCTTTTAGCGCAAAAAGACATAATAATCAGATTATAAAAAACTATTTAAAACTTTTGAAGTATAAAATAAAAATCCTTCATAAATGAAGAAAAATAAAGAAAAAACTAGGAAATTGTTCCTAGCTTTTTTGTTATTAAATAAAGTAATTTATTAATTATATAGATTTAATATCTTCAAGTAATTTGCTTAAAAAATCTTGTTTTGGTAAAACTAAAGGTTTATCTTTTTTAGTTGATTCTTTAAATTGGTTGATAATGGTGTTTCCCATTTTACCTAAATCTTTATGTGCAGGTTGTGGTACTAATTTTACTTTGTCATTAGAAATAAATTTTAAAGCACTTTCAATAGAAATAATTCCAGATTGTAAATTATTAATTGCTATATCATAGCTATCTAATTTAGATTCAAGATCTTTTTTAGCTGTTTGATCTAAAGAAGAATTTTTTAAATCATTTTCTAATTTTGTAAATTCATTTAAGTAATTAGTTCTTGTCTGTTTTAATGAATCAATTGTTTCTTGTTTAATTACTTCTTTAGTTGGTAAAAAATAACCAGTTTTTTCAATTATATATTGATTAGTACTTACTTTTTTATTTGTTAAAGGATTTGTAATTTCACCTTTGTATAAGAAGTCTAAAAATTTTACTACTGCTTGGTTTTTAGCATCATTATCAGATTTAATAACAATTAAAGAAGAACCACCATCTTTGTAAGCTTCAAATTCTGAATCTTTATTTGCTTTAGTAGCTTGGGAAATCGCCAAAACATCATCTCTAGTTGCTCAAGAAGAAGGTTTGTTTGTTTCTGAGGCAAAGTATTTAGATCAAGGAGATTTTACAGAGTAATTCATACCTACTCCTGGCATATAAACAAATGCTGCATTAAATTGTCTAATTGCTCCTGAAATGTCTAAATCTACAGAGTAAAATGTTTTTGAATTTAGCTTCTGGTTATTATTAGTTTGCTGGTTTTGAGGATTATTAGATTCAATTATATGTGAATTTCATTTATTATTATTTTTTGTAAATTGAATTTGTTTAAATGCTTTGTTTCATTCTTGATATGTATCTAGAAGGCTTGTTTTAACTTGTTGATCACTTTCTAAGTTTTTAACAACTTTTAGCTCATCTTTTTGATTTTTATCTTTTACTAATTTTTCTTCTCATAAAGCTTTTCCAGTCTTAGAAATTATGTCTTTATAAAGAACATTTTCTGTATAATCAATAGAAAAAATTGTAGCATCTGTTGTATCATCAAATACTTTGCTATTATCAACTGTTAATCCATCAAATACTTTGTGTGCAAATTCAAAAGCATTGTCAATTAAACTAAAAGTATCATCATTTACTATAAAATCCTTGAATACATTTTCATTTTTAATATTTAGTGCTTTAAAAAAGCTATGTTCAGGAAGTGAATTTCCTTTGTTTTTAGCTTGCATAACTTGTTTGTAAATATTTGAGTTTTCATCAATTGATCCACCACCTTGTTTGATTAAATCAAATAAAACAGACATAACATCTAAATTAAAGAAAATAGCTTCTGTGTCATTTAAGTCAAAAGGTAAACTTTTTAAAGAAGTAATATCATTAGAACCTAAAATTTTATTGTGATTTTCAACTAATTTTTCAGGAAATAAATTAGTTCCAATACTTGAAGAGACATCTAATAATTTATTATATGAATTAGCTACATATGCTGATGATTTATTACCTAAAATTAAATCATATTTTGAACCGGTAGCACTTAAATCTGAATCTAATGTATTAGCCGTTTTATCTTCAGTATCTGCTTTGGTATCTTCAGAAGTTTTTAATTCAACTTCTAAAAAGTTTTGAGTGTCTTTAAAGTTTTTGTTATAGTAATCAATTAAACCAGTTATCCCTCTCATTAAAGGTCAAATTTTTGCTTGAGAAGTAGCAAATACTACTTTTTGCTGTTCTAGTTTTTGTTCTTCTGCTTTAACAGGTTCTGGTTTACCAGGTGTATCTTGTGTTTTTGTACATGATATAAATAAAGAAGTTCCTAAAAATAAAGTACTTATTGGTAATAAGTACTTTATTATTTTGTTTTTATTATTCATAATAACTAAAAAAAATTAGTTAATTTGAACGTTATTTAAAAGTTTTGTTAGGAAGTCTTCTTTAGTTAAATGTGTTGGTTTATCTTTTTTAGTTGATTCAAATAATGCATTTGTAAGATTTGTAGGAATTTTTATAATTTCTGTATTTGCAGGTTGAGGAAGAATTCCAGTTTTTTCATTATTTACAAATTTTAATGCTGAATCTATAGAAATAATAACTGAAGTTAAATTATTAATAGCGATATCAAATTTAGCTCTTTTACCTTTTAGTGTGTTAAAGTCGGTTAATTTTGTTTTTTCTGCTTCAGTTGCATCAGGTTGTGTAGTATCTTTTTCGTGTTTTGCTACTTTAGCTTGAATTTGTTCTGCTTCAGCTTTTTTAGAAGCAATTTGAGTATCTAATTCTGCTAATTTAGTTTTGTAAGTTGATTGTCTTGTTTTGAGTTCGTTAATTTTATTTTGTGTAATTGTAGTTGTAGTAGGAATAAAGTAAGCGGATTGTTCTGCCATAAAATCAGCTGCTGAAATATCAGCTCCAGTTAAATCTTTAAGTCCTGTTCCATTGTATAAAAAGTCGATAAATTTCTTAATATTTTTATTTACTTTTTCATTGTTAGATTTTACAGCAATTAAAGAAGAACCACCTGCATTGTATGAAGAAAATTGAGCATTTTCGTCTGATCTCATTGCTTGATTTGTTGCATAAACATCATCTCTAGTTGTTCATTCTTCAGCTTTTTGTTTTCCATCTTTTAAGTCTGCAGCAAAGAAACCACGAGCTCATGGAGAATCTACAGAATAGTTAGTTCCAACTAACGGAGCATAAGTAAATGCAGCTAAATATTGTCTTACTTCAAATGAACCTCATTGATTTATTTCTGGAGTAAAGAAGTTAGTAAATTTAACTGAATAAAAAGTTTTTCCATCATTGTTTTGTACAGAATCAGTTGTTGTTTTTGTAACTATGTCTTTTGTAGTCCATTGAGTTTTTTTAGCTTCACCTTCTCCTGTAGTAGTTCCTACAAATTGAGTTTGTTTTAAAGCATTTTCTCATTCTTCAAATTGGTTAGAAACTTTTGTTCTTAAATCTTGATCTGTTTTAATGTTTACTTTTAATTGTAAGTCATTATTATTTAAACTTTCTTCAGTTCAGAAGCTTTTGTTTTCTTTTGACATTATTTGTTTTCTAAATACATCAGAAGCATAATCGATTGCAAAAATTTCTGTATCTTTTACATCTGCATCTAATTTAGTTGTATCGATTTCTGTATTGTCATAAATTTTTTGTGCAAATTCGAAAGCTTTTTTGATGTCGCTAAATGTAGAATCATTTACAGTAAATCCTGAAAATCCAGTTGTTTTTGAAGATTCTTTGATTTTTATTGCACTAAACATTGAATTTTTAGGAATTGAATGTCCTTTTCCTACTGATTCTTTTACTTTTTTAGCAATTTCAGAATTTTCATCTATTGTTCCACCATTAGATTGAATGATATCAAAAAGAACATTCATAATATCTAGGTTGAAAACAATACCATCTGTATCATTTATATTGTATGGTAAACTTTTTAAAGTATTTGTTCCTTCAGAACCTAATAATTTATTGTAGTTATCAATAATTTTTTTAGGAAATGAATTTGGATTTACAGTTTGAGTTCCTACGTCTAATAGTTTGTTAAAAGAATTAGCAACATAAGCTGTAGCTTTGTTTCCTAGAATAATATCTCAATTTCCTTTACCTGTTGTTAAATCAGCTTGTAACTGACTCAAAAGTCCTGCTTCAGAATCTTGTTTAGATTTTTCTCTTGCAAGTAATTCAACAGGAAGAAAGTCTGCATCATTTTTGTGTTGTTCATTGTAAATTTTAATAATTTCTTTCATTCCCATCATCATTGGCCAAAACTCGCCTTGAGAAGTTGCAAAATTAATAGTAGTTTTTTCTGTTTCACCACAAGATGCTAAAATAGCTATTGGTGCTAATAAACCAAAACCTGTCGCCAGGCTCTTAATAATTTTCTTTTTCATAAATAAAAAAATTTTCCTTTTTTTAGTATTTAATTTAAATTAATATATAAAGTTAACGAATATTCTCGTGTGTTAAAAATTACATTAATTTTAAAGAAAAATTAATTATTTTAACAAAAAAAAAAAAAAAGATGAGGAAAAAAATGACAACAGCTTTTATTAATGGAAAAGTATGGATAAAAAACAATAAATTTAAGCAAGCTTTTTTGATAAAAAACGAAAAATTTAAAAAAATAGGAACAAATGAAGAGATTTTAAACCTAAAATATGACAAAATTGTCGATTTAAACAATCAAGTAGTAATTCCGGGTTTTATTGATACTCACATTCATTTTTATTTTGCTGCAAAATATGAAAGATATTTAGATTTATCTAAAGCGAAAAATCATCAACAAGTTATTGACTTAATTAGAAATTATTTATTAAAAAACAAAGTAGAAAAAGATGATTTATTAATTGGTTATGATTGATTTGAAGACCAATTTGAAGAAAAATATATGTTTAGACGAGAAGAATTAGATAAGTATTTTCCAGATATTTCTATATTTTTGTGAAGACGTTCATATCACAGTGGTCTTGCTAATACAAATACTTTAAAAAGATTAAATATTTTTTATAAAAACGCAACTTATGAAGATAGTTTTATTGAATTAGATCAAAATGGATGACCTACAGGTTACTTACAAGAAAAAATCATTTATAAAACAGATTTATTAATTTCTGATGCAAGTTTAGAAAAAGAGAAAAAATTATTAATTAAGTGAGCAAAAAAAGCTAATGGCTTAGGAATTACAGGAATTTATACTTGTGATTTAAGAAATGAAAATTGATATCGTGATTTTCAAATTTATGAACAGTTAAATAACAAAAATTTATTAAATTTAGAAATTTATCACCAATTATGAATGACTGACCAAAAATACAGAGATGAGTTTTTAAATTCGTTTTCTACTTTAAAAATAAAGAAAAATAATCATAAATTTCAAGCAATTAAACTTTTTGCAGATGGAGGATTAAATAGAAAAATCCTTTATTTAAACAAATTCGATACTCCTGTATTTTTAGACGAAAATTCTTTATCTTCTTTAATTTTAAAAGTAAATTCTAAAAACTTAGCCACTGTTGTACATGCTAGTTCTCATATTGCAGGAAAAATAGTAGCAAAAGCAATTATTAAAGCAGATAAAAAAAATAAATTAAGAAATGGAATTATTCATGGAACAATTATAGATGATGAATTGTTAAATTTATTATCAGAATTTCCTATAAATGTTTCAGTTCAGCCTTGTTTTTTGAATATGTATCCAAAAAATTCTCAACTTCCTTTAGTAAGACTTAAAGATTTGTATGAAAATAAAGTAAATGTTAGTTTAGGAACAGACTGAAAGGTTTGTGATCTAAATCCTTGAAAAAATATTTATAGCGCACTTACTCATTTTCATAAAAAACAAAGAATTACATTAGAACAAGCTCTTGAACTGTATACAACTAAATCTGCACAATATATTAATCAAGAAAAGAAAATGGGTAAAATTGCTACTAATTATTGAGCTAATTTTGTTGTATTAAATCAAGATATTTTTTCTGTAAGCACAAAAGACATTAAAAAAACTAAAGCAAGTCAAACTTACTTTAGAGGAAAAAGAGTTTATTAATTATTTGTAATTTTTTTCTAATTTTCTTAAATTATTTCTTGTATTTTCAGGTAGACTTTGTCCATAGTCCATCATTTTTACTATATCTTTAAAAGCTGCTTTTGGTATTGCGAGTCTTTTTAAATCTTTGAGTTCAACATTTAAATTAATTTTATCTATTTGCTTATTTTTAAATTTTTCTACAAAATAAGGATCAGCTACAAAAACAGAAGAAAGACCAATCATATCTGCATATTTTATAGCTTCTAAGCATTTTTCTACGGTGTTAATTCCGCCGCTAGCTATTAAAGGTATTTTATTTTTTATAGCTTTATAAACTACTTCATTTATAAGCAAATTAAAGTATTTTCCTTTAGAACGAACTCTATTTTTGTAAATATCTCGACCCCAGCTAGCAAGTGCTAAATAAGAAATATTATAATTTTTTATAATTTTTTTAATTAGTCATAAAAATTCTTCAATTGTGTATCCTAATTCTTCGCCTCTTGTTTCTTCAGCGGTTGCTCTAAAGCCAAAAATAAAGTCTTTTGAAGCATTTTTGTCAATAACTTGTTTTACAGCTTCGAGAATTTCAAATGTTATTCTAGCGCGATTTTCAAGACTTTGTGGTCCGTATTCATCTTCTCTTTGATTGGTAAATGTAGAAAAAAATGTTTGAGCTAATAATTTCTGAGCAGAAGAAATTTCAACACCATCAAATCCAGCTTTAATAGCTATTAAAGTAGCTTTTTTATAATCATTAATTACTTTCTTAATATCATAAATGCTCATTTGTTTTACTTCATGTTCAAAAGGGAAATTCAGTTTTTCATAACTAGCCCCAAGAACATAATTATTATTGTATAAACTAATAATAGAAAAACGACCTGAATGAGCTAATTGTAAAATAGCTTTCGAACCATTTTCCTTCATTTTTGAAGCAATTTTTGTTAAACCCTTTATGTGTTTAAAAGAAAAAGCACCAAAACCAAATTCAAAAAGTTGACCTTCTTTATTAATATAAGCTGCACCAGTGATTGATAAGGGAGCTGAAATAGACCTTTTTTGTGCATAGTTTAAGTCTTTATAAGTAATAAAGCCATTTTTAGTTGATGCATTCAAAGTCATAGGAGAAAGAACAAATCTGTTTTTTAAAACAGAGTTGTTAATCTTAATAGGAGAAAAAAGTTTTTTGTATTCTTTGCTCGAAAAAATCATATTAACTCATTATTAAATCAACAAGTTCTTTTGCAGTTAATTTTTTAATAAAAAATGTTTCTATTTTAATACTTTCAAGTCTAGTTAATAAATCTTCATATTCAAGTTTAGCCCCAATTAAAGCCTCTTCAATAAACTTAATGTTTTTGATTGGGAAAAAATCACCTGTAATTTTTGCTTTAGAAATTTTTGCATTTGTAAATTCTAGTGAAATTCCCAAGGTTCCAATATCAAATCTTTGGTCTCTGTAAAATTCGTATTCAGGGCTTTGTCCGAAAGTTCAATCTCAGTTTTCGTATTTATTTTTTACTAATTCATCAACTTGAGCTCATTGTTCGTTGGTTAATCTTAATGTTTTAATAGGACCAAAAATAGAGTTTTTTTCAAAATTTTTAATAATTAAGTCTTTAAATTCATAGATATTTAAATTTTGATATTCAGAATCTAAATAATCTTTGATTTTCGCAACTCTTTGTCTAACGCTTTTAATTCCTTTAGATTCAATTTTTTTCTTATTAGGATTTAAAGCTTTTGTCATCCCGCCTTCGAAATCAATATCATAAAGTAAAGAATAGCCAGCATAAATATATTTATCTGTTTGTTTCATTGCAGCACCAGATACTTTTTTCTGATCAACACTTAAATCGTTTTTCCCTGTTGCTTCAACATTTTTTAGCCCCATTGTTTTTAATATTTGAATAATTGGTTCATAAAATTTTGGATAATTATTTAAAACAGAACTAAATGGATGTAAGTTAGGTATTAAAAAGCAAAAATTAGCTGAATTTTGATCAATAAAAATAGCTCCCCCACCTGTATCTCTTCTAACAATTAACATTTTATTTTCTTTTACGTAATCTAAATTTACTTCTGCAACTGGATTTTGAAATAGTCCAATTTGCACATGAGCATCGCAGATATAAGGAAATACAATAATATCATCTTGAATATCTAAATTAGACATTGCTCATACTTGTAATGCTAGTGCATATGATCCACTAGTAATTCTTTTACCATTTCTAATAGCTTCTAATAAGTACATATTTAGCTCCTTTGTTTTGTTTCTACGTCTTGAATTATTTGATCTAAATTATCATTAAAAATTATAGTTTGATTTAATATGGATTTATCGATTCTGTAGTTTTTATTGTTTAAGACAACATACAAGCTAGAAGGATTTTCTTTTGTATAAAGTCAAAAAGGGTATTTAATAAGCTGTGGAGTAGTAAATCCTACACCTATTTCCAAAAATAAAGTTTTTTTATTTTTAGCTTCATTTATGAAGGATAAATAAGCTTTTTGCTCTTCAAAAAATTGATTATCTTCAACCATTCCTTTATATGCAATTCTTTTGTTAACTTCTAAAAAAGCATCACACTTAGGACAACGAGGAAGTAGTTGATAGTCTACTTTCATATTTTTTTGTTCTTTTGTCATCTTCATTATTAATTCATCGTTTTGATATCTTTGATTATGACACATCTGAGAACATTGCAATAAATTGTATTTTCCTTGAATATAAAAAACATTTTTATTATCAAAACCCGCAGCTTCTAAAGAGTTATCTGAATTAGTAGTAATGATAAAAAACCTTCTTTTTTGAAGGATTTTGTAAAGATTTATAAAAGATTTTCCTGCTGGTTGTTCTAGATAATTAAGTTTAATAAATCTACTGTGAAAAGCTCAATAAGTTTGTCAATCAGGATAGTGAAATAAAGAAGCTTGAAGCATATCTAAAAATTTATATTTCTTTATAAAATCAGAAAAATTATCTTCAAATCTATTACCACTATATCCTATTCCGTCTGCACTAGTTAGACCAGAGCCAATTCCTACTACTATAAACTCTGCTTCATTTATCAAGGATAATAATTTATCTGAGCTAGAATGAAATTCTTTGTTTAAAGAATTTCAGATGTTATTAATAATCTTCAAGAGCTAAAAACGCTTTCTCATCTACATTAGTTAATTTGACAATTCAATTTTCTTCAAATTTTGAAGAATTTAATAAAGTAGGATTTGCAATTGCTTGAGTATTTTTGTCAATAATTGTTCCTTGTAAAGGTGTTTTAATTGTCATAATGGTTTTTGAAGCTTCTATTACTAAAATTAGCTCGTCTTTTCTAACTTCTTTTTCGTCAGTAAACTTTAAATAGCCTACAGTTCCAATGTCATCTTGTAATTCTGGTGTTAAATGAATTGAATAAATATTGTTTTCTTTTTTAATTAATAAATAATTAGCAAATTTTTCCATTTTGTCTTTTTTTGTGTTCCTTTTGCATTAATTCTAAAATTTTTATTCTATTTTCTATCTGATTCACCATCGGAATTAATAAAAAATGTTCAATGTTTAATTGTTGTTTTACTTTTAATAGTTGATCATAAATGTATTTTGGACTACCAACTAAAGGAAGTATTTTTAACTTAGATTCTACTTCTTTTTCTTCACTTAATCTATCTTTTACATCATCTAAAGAAGGAAAATGTCAAAATTTATTAAAGTCTTCTTCGCCAAGTAAAAAAAACTTTAAGGGTGTTCATAAATTATTGATTTTTTCTTCATTTTCTGCAGTTACAATAAATGTAGGAAAAATTATTTTTTCTTCTTTATCAGGTCAATGTTTTTTAAAATATTTTCTATAAGTTTTAACAATTTTTTTTGTATTTTCAAAGTCAGGCAAAAAGTTATGACCAACTATTAAACCTGCACCTAATTTAGCGGCTAAAATTGCGTTTTTTAATGTAAAAGTTGTCAAAAACATTTCTTTATTTTCTTTACTTTGTATTACGGATCTTACATTTTTGATTGACTTTAAAGATTGTATGTTTAAAAAGTGAAACAAATGTTTAATTTTTTCTTGATAAGTCAAAGAAGATTCAGCTGAATAATTAAAAGCTTTTTGAATAAATTTAGTTCCTGGATTTGAACCTAAAGCAAAATAAAAACGATTTTTTACAACACTTGTCATTGTACTAATCATTTCAGCAGTTCTTAAAGGAGAATAAAGATTAAATAAAATTGAAGCAACCCCGATTTTTATATTTTTTGTTTGATGAGCAAGTTGCATCATCATAATTTCAGGACATGAAATTGAAAAAGAGTGAACATTATGATGTTCAGCAACTCAGTATGAAAAATAGCCCAATTTGTCAGCAACTTGAGCTAATTTTATAGAGTTTTGAATCGCCTCTTCTGAAGTTGTGATTTTGTCAATAAGTCCTTGGTCTAGAATAGAAAATTTCATATTAAAATTTTACTAAATTAATTTTTAAATTATGAAAATATAAATTTATTTAAAATTTCAATAACTAATTTTGGTTGTTCTTCAAAAATAATATGAGATGTGTTTGGTATAACTTCTACTTGAACGTGAGGAATATTTTCTTTAAAATGATCTATAGTAGCTTGTTTTACTACAATTCTATCTTCTTGTCCTAAAATTAGTAAACAAGGGACTTTTACAGTCTTAATTGACCTTTTTAATAAATTCATATTTTCATTAGTTGGCAAGTACTTACCTAGCTTTAAAATTGAAGGATTATTATAAAGTTCATAACTAAAAAATGGGCTGAATTTTTCAATAAAACTTTCATCTTCTACTTTGGATTTGTCATAAAGTAAAAAAGCTAAATACTTTTGATATTCTTGAATATTTTTCGGAAAGAAGAAGTCAAAAAAATCTTGTTTTAAAACTTGTGAAGTGTAATTCATTGGAGCTACACAAACTATTTTTTTAGCAAGTTTAGGTGCTAGTTTATTGACGATTAAAGCAATTCCACCACCCATTGAATGACCAACTAAAATAGGATTTGAAATTTGAAATTTTTTAATAAATCTGATCACTAATTTTGCATATGCTAAAGTGTTTAGTTGATAATCGTAAGCGTGAGTTAAGTTGTTTCCTGGAAAAGTAAAAGAATAATAATTTACATTTTGCATTTGTTTAAAAGTGCTTCAAAATCCACTATGAGAAGAGTTAAAACCGTGAATAAAAACTACATTAGGAGCATTTTTGTTACTGATGTGAATCTTGTAGTCGTATTTTCAAATTTTTTCTTCATTATTGTTTGATTTGATCGATTTGTTGTTCATATTTATCCAATTCTGTATTAATGTCTTTTGACTGATCTAATCATTTTGATAAAACAGTCTCATTTGAATCAATTTTAATGCCAAAAGTATCAAGTTGTCCAATTCCACGAGTTAAAGATTTTGGTTTATCATCAGGGAAAATTCCTCCTCAGAAAATACCTACTGCTTGTCCTTGTTGATTTAGTACTAATGAACCACTCATTCCATGTCCACTATAGATGTTTGGTAAAGAAATTGAAGGGCTGGCTGTATAAGTTTTACCTTCATATTTGAAGCTTTTTTTGAAATTATTCTTAGAATCTAATACTGCATTTTGACTAGCTTCTACTCAATTATCTCCGCTTAAATAACCACCTAAATATAGCTGGATAGGTAAAGAAATTTCTTTGTTAGTTTCATCTGTTGGTCAAGAAAATTTATTAGAAATGAAGAATTTTAAAGGATGTTCATTGTAATAATTAACAGCATCTGGAACATTTTGAATTTTAGTTTCAGATCTGTTGATTTCAAAAAAATCATCCAAACTAAAACCACGTTTTATTACTTTATCTTTTGGAAACTTAATTCTAATTAATGCAATGTCTTGGAATTTGTTGTTTTTGGTTGAATTTAGACCTAAAGGAATGACTCTGAAATTTTCTCAAAATTCTGCAGTTTCTCTATTATTTACTTGGTAATTTTCAGGACTTAGTGGATAACCATATTCATCATAAGTTATCTTGCTAATTTGTCTAAAATCAGATTTTGGCTCATCAAAACTAAAGTCATTTTGTTGAGAAAAATCTAATTTATCTTCTTTATTTGAAAGAGAGTAAGCAAAACTATAGACATTTGAAGGATTTTTTAAAAATTCTTCTACAACGTGAATATTTGTGGCTAAATAATAAACTCCAGTCGGTTTTCCATTTTGATCTAATTCTCTATCAAATACTCAAGCAGTTCCACTAATTCCTTTGACCACGCTTTTGTTGTTTTCGTCGGTGTTTTTTACAAAGTACTGAATTGCCATTGTTCTTTTGTGGATATCTGAAAATAATTCATCAGAACTTTTAGATTCACCATCTGTGTCTGTGTAAATGCTAGTTGCTTTAGGTTTTTGAGTAAATTCAATGTACAAGTTAAATTGTTCATTTAAAGCATTTACAAAGACAAACTTGAGTTTATTATCTTCAATTTTAAAGTCATAAGTTCTTGCAAAATAATAATTACTTTTAGAAAAACCAAAGAGATTTTCTGTGTTTTCAAACAATTTTAGATTTTCAGATTTTCCTTCAAATAAATTTTTTAGTTGTTTACCTACAAAATCTCAACTAACTGAAGCTACTTCATTATTTAAATTAGCAAGAGCAGTTTTTCTTAATCTTTCATCTTCTAAATTAAAGTAGTTATTAATGTTATCTATGTTTATTTTTGCATCATTAACTATATTTTTACTTATTTGATCATAAGAGTTAAAGCCTTGTACATAAATTAATCTTCTGCTTGTGTTTTCTTTATTAGTTTGTTGTGTGTTTTCTTTACTTAATTGTTTATCTTCTAATTTTTCAGGTTGTAGATTTTGTGCTTGTTTATCTGATGAATTATCTGAATTTGCTTCTTTTTTCTTTATATATAAAGCAAAAGTTCCATCTTGATCATTATTTAACTCAGGAGCTATTTCAATTTGGTATTGATCTATGTTTGCAAAGTTTTGAATATCAAAATATAAATTAAAATCTTCTGTAGTTAATATACGGTTTGTGAAGAAAAATGAAGGTAAAAAGTTAGAATATTTACTTTTTAGCTTGATAGATATATTCTCGTTATTGATTGGATCAGTATCTACTAGTTTATTAGTAAAATTAAAATCATTGTTTTGTACAGTTAAAAATTTAGCTACTGTATTATCTTTAAATTCTCTATGTGTTAGCCCTAATTCAACTTGAAAACTTTTGTTGTTTTTGTTAAAACCTAAAATATCTAAAACAGATAAGACATATGATTCATTTTCTTTTAATACAACAATTTTATGTTTTTCTTGGATTTGATCTATTACTTTTACGTTTTTATCTCTTTCTAAATCAAAATTATTAATAGAATTTTCTACTTTTTTAGGAATAAGTTTTATTTCTTCTTTAACTTTAAATCCTTCAGGAATTTCAAAGTATTCTCAAAAGTTTTTAGCATTTATTAAAGATATATCAACATTTTTTTTATCTTCTTGAAGTTTTAAATCTTGGATTGAATTTAAAACCCTGGAAGTTCTATTTTTAAATAATATGTTGTCGTTTCTTGACAACACAGAAGAAATAGTAGTTTTAAAACCAGAGACTGTAAAAACTTTTTGTTCAATAATATCTTGTTTTTGAGGATTAGTTTTTGATATTTTTAACAAACTAATGTTTATTTTAAAAATCCCTCGCCTGTCATCGATAGAATTAGGAATAATTTTATAGCCAAGTTTTAAATTTTGATTAATGTTACTTAAATCATAGTTAAACACATTAAAAACATATGGATAAAAGTTAACAAATTCTCTAATAGAATCTGCTCTTGCAACTTCAGAAGCTAAAAGTCCACTTCCTTTTCTGTTTGCTCTTATAAAAATAATATCATCGAGTTTTTCATTTTTATTGATAATAGAAGAGTTTGTTTGAACATCTGTTTCTGATTTACTAAATGCTTTTAAGCCATAATAAATACCTATTCCTGCTGCACCAACAAAAGAAAAAATACCTAAAAATATAAATGGACTTCAAATTTTTCTATTTTTCATATTAACTTCCGATCTAAAAATTCTTAAACAAAATATTCTTTTGTGTTAAAATTGAATATAAGGCTCATTGGTGAAATGGTAGACACAGAAGACTCAAAACCTTCCGCAGAAATGCTTATCGGTTCAAGTCCGATATGAGCCACCATTTGTTAAATAACGCCTAAATTATAATACTAACAAAAAAATACTAAAAAAGAAATTACAAAAAAACATCTTTTTAATGAGGTGGTGCCCTTTTCTTCTAAAATTTTTGAGTGTTTTAATTAATTATAATTTGAAATGAATGTTTCTTTAAATTTAATGGGAGACATTCATTTTATTTTGTCTTTAATTCGTTTGTGATTGTAATAATAAATATAATTTGCAATTGCTTTGTGAAGTTGTTTAAAAGTTAAAAATTCTTTTTCGCGACCATAAAAACATTCTCTTTTTAATGTTCCAAAAACGATTCAATAACGCTATTATCTAAACAATTTCCTTTTCGAGACACTGGACTGAATTATTCCTTTTTGTTTTAATTTTTCTGAAAATTGTCTATGTTGATACTGTCAACCTTGATCACTGTGAAAAATTAAACCTTCAAGATTTTTGTGTTTGGAAAAAGCTTTTTGAAGCATTTTTCTAATTTGTTGGATGTTAGCGCTTGTAGACAAATCTCAAGCAATAACTTCACCATTAAACATATCTAAAATTGGTGATAAATATGCTTTTCCAAATGAACCGCTAAATTCAGTTACATCTGTAGTTCATTTTTGATTTGGTTGAGTTGCGACAAAATTTCTATTTAAAATATTGTCTGCAATTTTGCCTACAGTTCCTTTGTAAGATTTGTATTTTCTTCTAGGACAAATTGCTTTGAGATTGAATTTTTCCATTAATCTGCGAACTTTTTTAAGTCCAATTTTATAGCCTCTATTATTAAGTTCTGCTTTTATTCTTCTTTTTCCATATCTTGCTTTATTTTCGTCAAAAATAAGCTTCATTTGGCTTATAATTTCTTCATTTTTCTTGTCAAAATCTTCTTTTTGAGTTCATAATAAAAAGTAGATATAGGAATAGAAAACTCTTTTAATACTTGAGTTAAGCGAAGGTTTTTGTCAGCTTTTACTCTATTATAAATTTTTTTTATTTTTTCTTGCCTTGGTTGATTTGAGTCAAAGATCTTTACCAAGGCTTTTCACTTTTTTAGTACTTCATTTTCCTTTTTTAAAAGTTTAATTTCTTTTTCAAAGTTTTTTTTCTCTTTTTTAAAATGCTTGAGTTCTTCTTTAAGAAGTTTTAGTTCTTCATATACATTTAGTTCTTCATATACAGATGTTAGAGAATTAGATTGATCTTTACTATTTAAATTTTCTGAAACTTTTGAACGTTTATCATTAACAATTTTAGATTTCATTATTGGTCTTCCTTGGTTTAATTCTAAACCACTAATTCCCGATTCTAAATATTTTTTCGTTCAAAAAGATATTTGACTTGGATTAAGATTATTTTCAAGTGAAATTTTAACAATTGGTTCACCAGCTAAAAATCTTTTAACTATATTTAATCTTTCATTTATAGTCCATTCTTTATTTCGTGGTTTTTTCTTAAGTCCTTCAACTCCTAATTTGTCATAAATTTTTTCTCAAAAATTTACTTGATTTAAAAAATTTTTCTGACTTGTATTAGCAAAAACAGGCTTTTTAATTTCAATTCCTTTTTTGTATTTTTTTACACATTCTAATTTAAATTCTAATGAATATTTCATAAAAAATCCCCTTTTCTATTTTCCTAAGAAAAGGGGATCTGCTCATTAAAGATGTTTTTTTAATTTTAATGTAAGTACTTTCAAATATTTGATACATATAAATATCCTGAAAATATTGATAAAATTAAAGCAATAAGTGAAGGGATATTTAACAATCAGTATATTATCTTTGCTTCTAATATCAAGTAGGATGAGTTATTAAATAATATAGGTCCAAATATAAACAAAATACAAATAGTTAGCATTTGTGCTACAGTTTTTAATTTACCCCAAATTGAGGCTGAAATTTCGATTTTTTTGCTTGCTGCTAGATTTCTACAACCATCTACAATTATGTCTCTTAATATGAATAAAATTACTATCCAAACAGGAATAATTTCTAAAACTGCAAGGAAAATGAAGGCAGAAGTAGTTAAAATTTTATCAGCAATAGGATCAAAAATTTTACCAAAAACACTTATTTGTTTTCTTGCTCTAGCAATATAACCATCTAAAAAATCAGTAATAGAAGCTATTATAAAAATAGCAAAAGCTAGAAAGAACATTCAAATGTATGTATTTTTATAGCCACCAAAGATGTCGTTATTATTAAAGCTAGAAAATAAACTTAGCAAAATAATAAATGGAATTACTAAAATGAGTCTAGAAATTGTTAAAACATTTGGTAAGGTAAAGAATTTGTTCTTCATTTTTCTTCTTATTTTTTAAATTTTAAAAAGTTTTTTACCTTATTAAAAAAAGTTTTAGGTTGTTCTTGTTCAACACTTCTTAGATATTCAAGTCTTTCTGCTTCATCTTTTTCTTTAAATGTATTGAAAAGCTCTGTTACATCTTTGTTTTTAGATTTTACTTGATCTATAAATTCTTGATATATTTCTAAAAATGAATTTTGATATTTTGTAAATTCTTCTTTATTTGCTTCTTCTGATAAATATTTTGTTTTTAAAGAAGAAAAATAAGATAATAATTCCTTGTGATTTTTAGTCCATAAATTAGATTTTAAGTTCATTAATTGTACAAAACTAGCTAAAAACAATTCATCTTTTTCAAAAGGATTACGAATAAAAATGTCTTGAAACTGTTCTTGAATATAAATATAATCAAGTGCGTTTTTTGCTAGATTATTAATTTGACTCATCTTAAAATCACCAATGGAAACTTGAAATTCATCTAATAATTGATTATTAAGTTCAATTATTGCATTTACTCTTGCACTGGTTTTTAATATGAATTTAACTTCTTCTTGTTTAATTCTTTCTTTTTCTTTGATTATTTTCTGCTTTTTCTTTCTTTCTGAAAAGAAATTGAATAAAATAAATACAACGATAAAAGCAACTAGTAAAACTAAAACAATGATTAAAGTTGAAGTTTGATTAAACATAATCAGCCCCTTTTCTATTTTGTTTCATTAGTTTGCTTTTTATAAAAGCGTTTAAATTTTGGTTTGTAATTTGGATCTTGTTTGATAAATCTACAATTTGGAAAATTAGAACAACCAATAAATCTTGCGCCAGTTTTTTTGTTATTTCGATAAATTAATTCAGAAGAACATTCAGGACAGTTTTCACCTACTTTTTCCAGTTCAATTTGTGTTTTTTCTACATTTTGGAACGAATCTTGTACTACGCTTTGAAAGTTTTCTCAAAACTCAGACATTAATTTTTTATAATCCAAGTTTCCTTCAGCAATTTCATCTAATTCTTCTTCTACTTGTGCTGTGTAATTTGTGTTAATAATTGAAGGACTAATTTGTAATAATTTATCTAAAGTAATTTGTCCATAAGCTGTAGGTACAAGTGATTTGTTTTGTTTTTCAACATATAAACGATCTTGTAATATCTTTGCAGATGAAGCAAAAGTAGAAGGTCTTCCGACTTTAACTTCATCTAGCTTTTCAATTAAAGAACCATCTGTATATCTAGCTGGTGGATTTGTTTGATGAGCTTCTTTTTCGTATTTTTCTATTTCTACTTCATCATTAATATTTCACTTTGGTAAATCTGTGTTTTCGCTATCAGCTTTTGTTAATTTAAAATAACCATCAAAAGTAATTATCGAACCTGAAAGATAGAATTTATGTTCTTTATTTAGAAACTCATATCTTGTTATTTGTCTTTCAGGAACAGACATAATGGCTTGCATTGTAGTGTTATAAACAATTTGATAGATTTTAAAATCAATGTCTTTTAATTCGTATTTTTCTTTTGCGAGTTCAGGAGTTAATGAACAATCAGTAGGTCTAATCGCTTCATGAGCATCTTGATCTCCGCTAAATCCTTTTACTGAATCTGAAACGTATTCTTTACCAAAAGTCTCTTCAATATAAGATTTTGCTGAATCGATAAAAGTTTGACTTAATCTAGTTGAATCTGTTCTTGGATATGAAATAAGACCTTGATCACCGAATCCTTCATAAAGTCTTTGTAATGAAGCAGAAACAGAGCTTGCTGCCCAATTAGAAGCCTTTTTAAACAAAGCAGATTGCTTTAATGGAGTTATTTTTGCATCTTTTTTACTTCGAATGATTTTATCAACTAATACCAAATTTCCTTTTAGAGAATTATAAATTTTATCAATGTCTTTTAAATCTACTCATTCAGGATTTTCGTTTTCTGGATTGTAATATTTAATTTCTACATCTTTGTTATGAAACGCAGAAATTGTAAAATAATGATAAGGAACAAAAGCATTTATTTCTTTTTCACGATCAATTACTAACTTAAGAGCCACAGACTGAACTCTTCCAGCTGAAGGTGTAATTGGAGTGTTTTTAATTTTAGCTGCTAGTAAATTTGATAATCTAAAACCAATGATTCTATCAATCATTCTTCTTGATTTTTGTGCATTTACTAAATTTGTATCAATTTTTAAAGGATGTTCTAGAGACTGTAAAATTGCACTTTCAGTAATTTCGTTGTATTTGATTCTTTGGTATTTGTCTTCGATTTTCAACAAATCTACTAAGGTGTGTCCAATAGCTTCACCTTCACGGTCAGCATCGGTTGCTATTATTACCATCTCTGAATTTTTAACATCTTCTTTTAGACTTTTAACAATTTCTTTTTTATCACTTTCAACTTCATAAACTGGTTCTCAATTTTGCATATCAATACCTAAACCATAAGTTCCTGAAGTTTTTAGATTTACGACATGACCTACTGAAGCTACTACTTTGTATCCTTCTCCTAGGTATTTGGAAATTGTTTTAATCTTGTTTGGTGACTCAACAATAACTAATTTACTCATTTTTCATAAATCCAATTATTATTTTTCTGATGTTCTTTTAATTTCTTTTAAACGAGCTGCTTTTCCTTTTCTATCACGCATGAAGTATAGTTTTGCTCTTCTTACTTTGTTTGAACGAACAACTTCTAATTTTTCAATTAAAGGAGAATGAAGCGCAAAACTTCTTTCGATACCAATTCCATATGAAACTTTACGAACTACAAATCTTTCTTTTAGTCCAGAACCTTTTTTTGCTATAACTAGACCTTCAAAAATCTGAATTCTTTGTTTGTTTCCCTCTTTAATTTTTACATAAACCTTAACGTTATCTCCTACGTTGTATACAGGAGTTTCTTTTTTAATTTGTGAGTTTTCAACAATTTGTAATAAATTATTTTTCATAATCTTCCTTGTCTTTTTTTAATAAATCTGGTCTATTTTTTCTTGTTTTTTCAAGTCTTTTTTCTTCTTTTCACTTCTGAATTAGAGCATGATTGCCTGAAAAAAGAACTTCTGGAACTTTCATACCTTTATAGTCTCTGGGTCTTGTGTATTGTGGAAAATCAAGCATATTTTTACTAAATGATTCATTTTCTAAAGATTCTTGATTTATAACTCCTTCAACTAATCTTGCAACAGCATCTGCTACAATCATTGAAGGAAGTTCGCCACCTGTTAATACATAATCACCAATTGAAAGTTCTAAATCTACTAAATGATCAATTACTCTTTCATCAAATCCTTCATATCTTCCCGAAATTATAGTAATTTCTTTTTCTTTTGATAATTGATATGCAAGTTTTTGACTAAATTGTTTACCTTGTGGCGACATTGCTATCTTAAAGCCTGAAACAGTTTGTAAAGCTAAGTCGATCGGTTCGATTTGCATTAACATTCCAGGTCCACCACCATAAATTTGATCATCTACTTTTAAATGCTTGTTTTTACTAAAATCTCTTATATCTATAATATTTATTTCTATTAATTTTTTTTCAATAGCTTTTGAAATGATTGACTCATTTTTAAAAGGTTCAAAATATTTAGGAAAGAGTGTTAAAAAATTAATTTTCACTGTTTTTATTTAGTTTTATTTTGTAATTTTTGTTTAGTAAAAAGAGCTAAAATTTGTTCTTTTTTAAGTAAAGTTTTAACTGTTTCTGTAGGAACTGCTCCTAAATTTAATCAATTTAAAATTTGTTCTTTTTCTAATTTTGTTTCTTTTGTTTTTGGATTATAGTGACCAACTGCTTGGATAAATCTTCCATCTCTTGCAGCTCTTGCATCAGCTATAACAATTTTGTATATTGGATTAAATTTTGAACCCATTCTTTTTAATCTGATTTTTACCATTATTTACCTTTCTAGTTATTAGTTTTATAAATTTTTTTAAATTATAATATATTTTTAAAAAGTGTCAAGCATTTTTACTTGACAGATATGTTAATCTTCTTTTACTCTAGATAAACAAAAAACTGCAGCTGTTTCAGCTCTTAAAATTCTTTTTCCTAAAGAAATAATCTGGAAGTTTTTTTCCTTGGCTTTTTGGATTTCTCTATCTGAAAAACCACCTTCAGGACCTATTAAAAAAATAGAATCAGAATCAAATAATAATTTAGAGTTTTCTTCATTTTCCTTTTCATGTGCTATAAATTTGAAGCTTTTTTCAATATTTAAAACTTGTTCAAAATCGACAGGTTTTTCAACTTCAGGAATTATATTTCTAAAAGATTGTTGAGCAGCATGAAGAACTATTTCTTGTCATCTTTCTATCTTTTTTTCAATATTATTTCCTAGCTTTTGTTCTACATGTTCGCTATAAAAAGGGATAATTTGATGCACTCCAAGTTCGACTGCTTTTTGTAAAACTCATTCAAATGCTTTTGTTTTTAATATTGCAACTGCTAATATTGTTTTATTTTTGAATTCATGGTTTTCATCTAATTCTTCTATAATTTCAGCTTTATTAGGAAAAACAAATTTAGTTATATAAAATTTTTTTTCAAAAACACAAATGAATTTGTTATTTCTGGATTTTATTACTTTTAAATGTTGTAAAACTCTTTTATCTAAAATAAAATAGTTATCTATTTTTTGAAACACGAAAAATCTATGCATTTTGTTCCTTTTTAAAATTATGCTTTCTTTTCATACTCTTTCAAAACAAAAAAAAAAAAAACCAGCGCACCAGTTTTTTTTAATTATTATGTGAAAGGATAATTTCTTATCAATATTAAATTTATATTTAAAATAAAATATATTTATTTAATCTCATTAACTTGAATGAAATCTTAAATATTATATTCCTAAAATAAAAATTTCAAAATTTTTTTACGTTTTTTTTATTTACAAAATTTAAAATGTGGTTTAAAAAGAAGAAAACAAGCTATAAAGTGGTACAATTAAACAAATAATTGCAATACTTTTCAATCTGATTATAAAAATCTTCTATATTAATTTCAACTTAAAAAATTGCATTAATCAAAAACTAAATATAATAAAACTAAAAGTGAATTAATAAAAACATTTTTATAATTTTTTTTAATAAGTACTAATCGCAAAGGAGAAAAACAATGACTAAAGCGAAAAAAATGAAAATTTTAGCTGGTTCATTAGTAGCTGCAGCAGGAGTTGGGATAACATCAATTGCTATTTATTCAGCGCCCAAATTAACAAAAAAAGATACATCAGATAACTTACCAATGGACGAACTTAAATCTAACAACTCTAATACATTAATTGAAAAAGTAAATTATCTTGCAATCGGAGATTCTATAACAGCAGGTTTTAACCTTGAATCAGGAAATGATATAAGAGGAAATTATGTTAACAACCAAGTTAGTGGACTTTCTTATCCAGCATACTTAGCAAACTACATTCAAATGGTTAAATCTGATGCTTTAGTTTCTTTTGATAATTTAGCTCTTTCAGGTAGCACTATTAAAAATTGACTTTATCTTTTAGATCCTAGCAAGGAAAATGAAGCTAAACAAAACAAAGAAATACTTAAATTTACTTTAGAACTTGACAAACAAACCCAAAATCCCTTTGCAGATGTAATTAAAGACGTTTTCAATGACTTTGAAAACTCTAGTTTCCCTAAATTAATTCAAAAAGTAAAAGATTCTAATTTAATAACTCTTTCTTTAGGTGCTAACGATTTAATATTTTCTTTAGATTTTGATCTTTTAATTCGAATACAAAAAGAAAAAAATTTAGTAATAAAAGAAGAATTAGTTAATCAATTTAAAGAATCTCAAAATACTAAATTAAAACAAGTTCATCAAAATTTATCCAAGCTAATAACTTTGATTAAAAAAATAAATCCAAAAACAAATATTAATTTAATTGGTTATGCAGAAAATTTAACTGCTGTAGCTAGTTTATTTAGTTCAATTTTAGAAAATAATTTCAACATAGAAAAAAATTATGTTTCAGACATAATAAAAAAATTAAATGAACAAATCAAGCAAGTTGCTTCAGAAAATAAAGTAAATTTTATCAGTGCATATGATACACACTTATGAGAATTACATAAAAAAGAGTGAATGAAAAACCAATTAGATATTCACCCTTCTACTTTTGGTTATAAGAAAATGGCACAAGAAATTTTTCTTAAATTAGCTTTAAAACAAAGTACAAATTCAAATCTTTTAACCTTAATTCCTTATTGAAATCAAAATTATTTATTACAAGATCAAAATTATTACAAACAACAAATTGATTTTAAATTAACAAATGAACAAATAATTGAAAAATTAGTAGGTAATAAAAATATTAATAGTTGATCTGAACAAATCACACAATTAGATGCACCATTACAAATCCAACATTTCAAAGCTAATAAAACAGCTACTCAAGCTTGAAAAAACATTTTAACTGCTTATTTAATTACTAATAAATCTGTTCTTTTTGAAATCATAAACGATTCAAACTTAACTACAGATATCAAGCAAAATGTTAAAAGTTTAATTCAAAATTCTGATTTTCCTTCCTTCTTAAAAGAAATATTTGAAACTAATTTATTTTCTAATATTATGACTTCCTTTGAGGAATATGTCAATAAAGCTAATAAACAACCTACTTTAGATGATATGTTAAGTTTTATTAAAGAGAAAGGAGTAAAAGAAAAAGACTTAATTGACTTTTTGCACTCTATATTAAATTCAAAATTAATAACAGAAAATAAAGAAATGTTTAAATCAATAATTTTGGATTTAATATTTACAAATAAATACGTTAAAGATTTTGTTGTTTCCAATATAAATCTAAGTGATAAGATAGATAAAACAACTATTAATGCGATCGTTAGATTTCAATCATTTTATGATTTTATAAAACAAGTTGTAGATGAAATTGTAGAAAATAAAGATGAATATTTAAAAATTAATCAAATTTCAGATATTTTTCCAATTTTCCTTTCCAAAGAAGAAAATATAAACAAACTTAAAGACTTTTTCCAAAATTTTGCCAAGGAAACTCTTAAAAATGATGTTGTTATTTCTTCCATTATTAAACTAGTAGCAAATGGTCTAAATATTGATATAGACCCTAGCACTATAGAACAAATTTCTTCAACAATCCATTCATTTAATGATCAAATCTTAAATACAAAACTATTTTCAATAATTCAAGAAAAATTTACTTCCGAAATTATTTCAGTACTAAATTCTTCAACAAAAGAAGACTTAACAAATTTAAAAATAATAAACAAAATTATTGAAAAATCTAAAAAAATTGCAGCATCTTTAGTAAGTGAAGAAACTTTTACTACTCTTTTAAATGATTTACATAATTTAGATATTAATATTGGACAATTAGGTATTATCAAAGATGCACTTTTACCGCTTTATAATTTCTTAGAAACTGATGAAGCTAAAAACACAATTTATAATTTCGCAGATATTAAAGATGAAAATCTTAAAGAGTTAATTTCCTTGATGTTATCTCATTTAACAAATAACAATGATGTAAAAGAAACTGTTGAATTAATTCTTGATGATTTTTTTATAAATCACAAAGATCGTTTCCAAAATCTAAAAACAGCTAAGCAGTTTTTAGGTGCCTGAATTGAACTTAGAGCAAATTTTATTGAATCTATTATTTTTAATTTTATTTCAGAAAATATTAATAACAATAAATTTAATTCTATTTTAAAAAATATAATTTCTAATAATCAGTACATAACTTTAGGTGAAAGTTCTCAACGAACTTTGATTGCTTTATTTGAAGCTTTAATCAATCGTTTTCCATACGAAAATAAACAAATTCCTTCAGTAATTCAAGCAACTCTAGACCAATTTTGATCACTTATATTTAAATATTTAAAAAGTGATGAACAAAACTTTGATAACTTAGATAAATATTTTTCAATAACCAAATTATTCCCTGAAAAAAATATTGTAAATTTATTAAGAGAAATTAGCTTTATTTCTAAAGAATCTCATAATCCAGATTTAACAATTAATAAACTTTTTGACTTAGCACAAGAAGTTTTAAGATCTGATTTAGTTAAAAAATTAATCTTTAAATATATTAACTTTACAGTTGAAGAAAATACTTCAAATTCAAGACAAATATTTAATAATTTATATGATCAAATAATTTCCTCTTCTTCATTTAAAAGTTTTGTTGACCTTTTTATAGCTTATGCTTCTAAATTTAATGTTAATGATAATGACTTTAGCATTACTAAATTATTAAAAGACTTTTTAATTAACAAAAAAGAAGATATCAATAAATTATTTAAAGAATTTATATTAGAAAATATAGATAGACAAAATGTTTATTCACTAATTAATTCAATTATTCACAAAAACTTTAAATCTTTAGGAATAAATTTTAGTGATGAAAATGTTTTAACAATACTCAAAGTAATTAAAGCTTTATTACAAAAAGATGTTGATAATGAAGCAAACAAAAGCCATTCTGATTATAAACCATCAAAAACAGTAAGCTTTATTTTAGAAGAAATTCACAAGTTTTTAATTGCTTATTTAGATAATAAAAAAGATATAAAATTTGATTTTAAAAATTCAGATATTATTAACTTAATCCTTGATTTTGCAGAGATCTTAGACAATAACGAGTTTAAAGAAAATAATTATCAAAAACTAGCTAGTGTTGTTAAAAATATTTTAAAAAGTGATATTGCTAAAAACACATTTAAAAAATCTATTTCAACATTATCTAACAAATACCATTCTTTATTAAGTCAAGAACTTTACTCACTAGTAGATAAATTGATTGATTCTAATAAAATAAACGA
Source organism: Mycoplasma sp. 1654_15 (assembly GCF_012516495.1). NCBI lineage: Bacteria > Bacillati > Mycoplasmatota > Mollicutes > Mycoplasmatales > Mycoplasmataceae > Mycoplasma > Mycoplasma sp. 1654_15. The sequence goes on along the minus strand of NZ_CP051214.1, from coordinate 512,605 downwards.
TGTTATTAAATTAGTATTTGATTATATAAAATCTAATAAACAAGATTTACAAAAAGAAGCACAAAATCCTTCAGGTGAGTCATTTACTTCTTTATTTATTAAATTTTTAAACAACAAAAAAGAAGCTTTTAAAAACGTTGTAAAACAACTTGTGCAAGAAAATATTAATCTTGTAGAAGTAAAAAGTTTATTTAAAAAAGTCTTTGAAGTAGAATTTAATGTTCAAATTAATGAAGCAGAAACTGAATTTTTAGTTTACACCATCAAAGAATTTTCTTCAGATAAATACAAACTTTCAGACTCAAACGTATCCAATAAAACTTCTTTTGATATTGTTTTAGACAAAATATTTGATTTATTAGTAGCTAAACTTTCTAAGAAATCAGATATTAATATAAGCTTTAGTCAAGAAGAAATGCTTCATTTTGTGAAGGAACTTTTATTAATTATTTCAAATACATCTTCACAATCACAAAAAACACATTTAGTTTCTTTATTAAATAAATTATTAAAATCCGATTTTATTAATGATCAAATAAATAAATTAAATTTAAGTTTTTTAGATACAAATGCTTACACAAAAAATGTTTTATCACAAAAGCAAGCCAAACCAATAATTAAACAAATTATTTCTTGAGATAAAACTAGTTTGTTTATTGATAAATTAGTAAACTCAATAAACTTTAAAAAAGAAGAAATCGAATCTTTAAAATCTATTCAATCAATAATCCCTTTACTTGTAAGTAAAAATAAAGAAATTTTAAAAGAATACTTTTTTGATTTACTAGCAAAAATCTCTGAATATGATGAAGTTGGAAATGTTGTAGTTGACTTAATAAAAGACAAATTAAAACTTATTCATCTAACTAGAAACGAAGACAAACAAAAAATAAAAAACTTCATTAAAAATGTTGCTCATTCAGCTAAAAACATTAAGTTAGTTAGTGACATAATTAATAAAGTTGTTGAATTATTTGCAAACAAAAATGAAGAAATTAATATTACAAAGATAAGCTCGACTCTGTCTACTATTTTTGCTGATAGTGACTTTTTCTCAACAGATAAAGTCTTAGCGCTTATTGATTCGATAGAAGATCCAAATAACCCAGATCCAAATAAACCTAAAATTAAAATTGAGTCATTAGTAAACTTTTTAGATTTAATATTTAATACATCATCAGATTGAAATAAAGAAAATAACAAGAAAAAAGAAGACATTTCTCCTATTTTAAGACACTTTGATAACTTAAATCCTAAGCATCAAGCAATTTCTTGAACAGGACAATTACCTCCTGGTACTTTTGGTTCTTCTTCTGGATCTTCTGGCGGATCTGGTGGTTCTTCTGGAGGCTCTGGCGGACAAGCAGATGCTGGTGGCGGTCAAGTAGATGTAAATAAAATAGGAACTTTAGTAAAATACATTTATGATGATTTTAAAATAAGACATTCAGGTCAAGAAATTACAAAATATAATTACTGACATTATCCAGAAGGTCGAATGATTTTTAGACTAACAGCAATTTTATTATTAACAGTTTGAGAAGAATTATTTAGAGATGCAGCTACTATAGTGCAAGTCCATGGTTTCTGAAAAGATGATTTAAATGCAACTACAGGAATTGCTGAAGTATATAAATATTTAACTTCTTCCAAAGACAAAAAAATCCAAGATTTAATAAAAGTATTTTATGGAAAATATACACCAACCGGCGGTTGATTAATCAAAACACGAAGAGATAAAAATAACTATCTAAAAGACGATTTAGTACCAATGATTTATTGATCAGCTTCTAGTGATCGTTTTGAAAGTAATAAGTATCCAAGAATAAAAGATAGAATTATTCACCAAATTAGAAATGGTTTTGATGATACTCATAACTATTAAATAATTTTGTTTTACAAAAAATAATATAAAATTATTTGATATGAAATTTAAATTTATAAATAAAAAAAGAAATCCACAAGATGATGAAAAAATACAAAATGAATCAACTTGGGAAAATAATGTTTTTGATGATATTAAGTTGGATGAACCTCAAATACCACAAGATAATCAACAAAAACAAAATAACGATTTATATCAACAAAATCTTGATTTTTTGCTTCAAAATGAAGCAGAACTTGAAGAAACAGAACACCAAGACGAAGACTTTAGTATTGAACCACCAGAAAATTTAGTTAATAGTTCTGATGAAGAAGAAGATAAGTGGTTTAATCAAGAATTAGAACAACAAGTTACAAAAGAAATTGAATGAGATGAACATCAAAAAGCTTTAAATTTATTCGAAGAGCAACAACACGAAGATCAACTAAATTCAAATCCAGAAGATTTTTTGTTTGAAGATAATTCATTCAATACTAAAAATGAACCTACTTCAGAAAAAGAAGTAAAAACAGAAACAAAAAAAGAAAATTGATTAGCTAGAATTTTTTCTAAAACCCCTTTTAATAAATCTAAAAAGAAAAAAGTTGAACTAGAAACTAATGATTCTTTATCTAAAGAAGAGCAAGAATTTCTGTCTGAAATGTCTAAAATCAATTCAATCGAACATCTTGAAGACGTTGATTCTAAAAAGGATTACAAAGAAAAATTAGTTGCTTGAAGCGCAAACTTTAAACTTTTAAATAGTGACATTATTAATAATTTAGAAAAATCTGAAAAAAACCCTTCAGCTAAAAATGAAAGTGGTGATAACTTATGAGATAAAATGTCATTTTTATCTAAATCAATTTACAAAACTTTAGCTATTTTATTTGTTTCTTTATTCTGATTTTTATTTTGAACTGTTTATGGTGGCTTCCAAAATTATCGTGTAGAAAATTATGTTATTTACATTGTAATTTTATCACTAGTTCTTCTATTTGTATTGCTAGGTATTTATATTAATACAATAAAAAATAAGGGTGATTATAGCCGACTTGTTTCTTACTATATTTGAAATTCAATCTTTACTTTTATAAACTTATTAATTAGAATCTTATTTATTTTTACTCCATTGTTTATTAATGCATTTATTCAAGTACCAAGATTTCCAAGTGAAGATGCTTTAAAATTAATAGGAAAACTTGAAGTTTCTACTTTCGCCCCTTCATTTTGTTTGGTAATTATTGCGATTTTTTATATTCCAGTCAACTGAAACAGAACATTTAAAAAAGTTATTAACAGTACAGGTATTATAGTGTTAATTACACACTTATATTTACTAAAAAATTATAAAAATAATCCAAATAAAATTGTGTACACTAGACTAAGAGATAGTTGAATAAGATTAAACAAAGTATTTGAAAAACCTTTAGGTATTGGTTATCATCCAGCCTTTATCAAAATGACACAAGATTTTAAAACACAAAATCTTACTTTTGAACAAAAAAGAACAAAAATTGAGCAAGTTAAAAAAATTATTGAAGACGATTTAAAATAATGTAAAAAAATACACTTATAAGTGTATTTTTTTACTTAACTTCCTCGTTTGAAACAATAAAATCAAACACTTTACTTAGAGCTTTTAAAGACCCCTTTTTAATGTTTGCATTTACAATTTCACTTGATGAATTCTGTCCGATATAGTCAGAAACGTATTTTAAAGTTTTGAATTTTACTTTATTTTTAAAGCAAACATGAGCTAAAGCAAAAGCCTCCATATCAAAAATGTTTACATCAATATGCTTTTGAATATAAGCTAAACGATTTAAATCAGATATAAAAGCATTTGATGAAGCTAAATTAATATCTTCATTTACGTTAGAAAAATTATTTAAATAATATTGTTTTTCATATGGTGTTTGACCAAAACTATATCAAGGTGTTTCTGCATCAGAAAGATAAATTTTATTTGGAAAAATTATTTCACCAATTTTTAGTTTAGAATTACTTGTTCCGACAGCTCCATAGTTAAAAACAGTTTTAATATTATATTTATCAATTAAATATTGGCAAGCAGCAGCGGCATTAATAAGCCCTATTGCAACTTGAAAATAATAAATATTAAAGCTTTTTAGTTGAAAAATATAACCAATTCCATAAGGTGTTTTTACTGTTTTTGCTTCATTTATAAAGCTAAATTCTTTTAACTCTATAAATTCAGAAGGATCTGCAAATAAAATAGCGATATTATTGGTTGATTCAAAATTCGTAAATTTTTTGTTGCTCCTCATCTATTTTCCCTTGCGATTGTAATAAATTTAAATTTGCTTTTAAAACTTCTTTAAAGCCTTGATTAAAGTCTTTTTTTGCTATGTCTCTTAATTTTTGTATTCCTGGATATCTTCTTCCTCTAGCTAATTTATCAGCCATATAAACAATTTTCGCATAAATATCCATATCTAAAGAAAGAGATGTATGGCAAGAAATAGCTTTGGCTATATTTTTGTTTGCAATTTTATATTCTTTTGTTAGTCAAACATAAGCACTAAGTTGATGTAATTTATAATTCGGAACTTGACTTTGATCTATGTTGTGTTGTTCCAAAAACTCTCTATGTTTTTCTATTGATCAAGTCTTAGTAATATCGTGCAAAAGTCCTGCATAATAAGCCGTTTTAGCATCTTTTTGAAGGATTTTTGCATATTCAGCTGCTAATTCAGCTGTTGAATAACAATGCTTTAATCTCTCTCCATTATTAACGTGAAATTTTAATAAATCTTCTATATATAAGTAATTATTTGAAATATATTTATGAACAGCAGGAAAAAGACCGCTAAAATCAGAATGCCTAATATCTGTTGAAGAAAAATCATAAATTTTATTATCAAATAAAATTGCATTGTATTTTTTTAAGTTTTTCTTATTTATTTTTTTATCTCTTTTAAAAACACAGATTTGACTAAGTTGTGATATTTGATTGATGTCTTTTCACTTATGAAGTCTTTCTAAATTATCTGAACCAATTATGAAATAAAGTTGAGCATTTTTAAATCTGTGTTTAAAAAATTTTATAGTATCAATTGTATAACTAATTCCTTTTTTGTTGATTTCAAACTCGCAAACCTTTGCTTTTTCAGGTAAAACCAGTTTTATCATATTGTATCGATGTTCACCACTAACGAAGGATTGTTGCTTGTTTTTAAAAGGATTTTGATAATTAGGAACAAAGTATAACCAATCTAAATTTAGTTTTTCAATTGCGAGTTTTGCAATCTTAACATGACCTTTATGTATAGGGTTAAAAGTCCCTCCAAAAATAGCAATTTTTTGAACAGTTTCCATTTTATTGTCCCCCAATAGCTTCGATATCCAAGGCTAAAGAAGACTTTAAAGACTTCATTTTCTTTGATTTTTCTATTTCTTTTTCAGGATTTTTTAAAAACTTTTTAATGTAATAACCAACTCCACCCTCTTTGTTTGTTTTTTTCAACACAACAGTAGCTTTTCTTTTTAAATCTTGATCAGAATTTTTCATTGCAACAGAAACTGTAGCCGTTTCAAACATACCTACATCATTAAATCCATCACCGATAGAAATTACATTATCTAAATCGATATTATAATAACGAGTTAGCATAGAAACAACCTTTGATTTATTAACTCCAACAGAAGTAATGTCAAAAACATATGATTGACCTTCGCCTTTTGATCAAGCTGAAAATTCTCCTAAATCTCCGTATTTTCTTTCTAAGTAAGATTTTAATTCTGCAACGTTAGTAGTAATTTTAGTATCTAAAATAACCCCAGTTGGCTTAAGTGGAATTTTCTTAAGATCGATTCCAGCTTTTAAATTTGGAAGTTCATTAAAGCCAAAAACTTTTTCTAAATTTTCATCTCTTTTTTGTATTTTTGCTCAACCTGGACCTTCAATAGCAAGATTTGTAATTTCAGATTTTAATTTTTTATCACCTAAAATGTAAAGCATTTCGTTTAAATTTAAATACTTAATTTCAGGAATAAAATTATAGTCTTTTGGATTGTGTACATAAGCACCATTGAAATTTCCTACAATAGTATCTAATTCTAATTGATCATATATTTTTTTAGTAGATCTTCAAGGTCTTCCTGTTATGATGCACACTTTGTGACCTAAAGAGGTAGCCCTTTTAATTTCTCTTTCTGTTTCTTCGTGAATTTCACCGGTAGCGGAATTAGACAATACTGTTCCGTCAAGGTCTAAAACAAACAGATATCTTGATTTATTATGCATATTTTTCTTCATTTTCCTTTATGTTTTTAATTTTTTTCTTCAGGTTTATTTAAATAAAATTTATAAATTTCATCAACTAAATTATAGCGATTTGTTCTTAAGACCACACCACCAGATAAAAATGTATTTAAGTTAGAATCTAAATAAAATGTATTAGAAACAGGTTTACGAGTAACTGGGTCTTTTCCTTCAAATAAGAAGCCAAATGAGTTTATAAACGCAAGTGAACCATCTCTGTTAAATATTCCTGAACCAGAAGCTCCATGACCGTTATTTACAAAGTAAAATGAGTTTAGATCACCTTCATCTTTGCCATAAATTGGAACAGCATTTACTTTAATTCCTTTAAACACATTTTTAAAAATAGTATTTTTAGGTCAAAAAGCACTGATTTTTAATGAATCATCAAAGTCATTTTCTTTTCAAATTTTATCACTAATTTTTACTGGTTTTAAAGTTGAGATGTGATCTCAATATTCTTTGAAAATCTTTAATTTTTCTCTTTCTTGTGCTATTTTTTCTTTCTCTTTTTTTACAGATTTTCTATATTCATTTAGTTCCCGCAATGTCTTGTTATATTTAGGAATAACAAAATAATAATTATCTGCGCCAATAAAGCTGGTTTTGGAACTATCTAAATAAATATTTTTAGTTATTTTATTTTGTTTTGGTCTGAAATTAGAAAAAAATGGTCAACCAACATCGAAAAAATCTCTCTCTTGTATATTCTTTTTTTGATTGTGTATGTTAGCATAAGTTCGCTCATCTATATCAGAAGTATCTTCTGTATCTCATATAGCAGAAACTCATTCGATGATTTCTTTTCAGTCTTTGATATATTCTTGAAAATTAAAGTAATATAAAGCAATATCTTGACGTTTATTGTCAAAATTTTGAACTATTTTAAAGTATTTATTAAAGAAATTAATTTGAAAATCTAAAATTTCTTGTTCTGAAAAACTTTTGTTACTTAAACTATCAATTTGAGCTGAAGAATACGTTCCTTTATTAATAAAATTATTTGCATCTGAGTTTAAAAATTTATAGTATTTATACTTTTGTCACTGTCAACTCAAAAAAGTGTCATTTGAAAATGAATAAACTTTATTTTTATAATAAATTTTAAAAAAATCATTCAAAATATAGTTATAAAATCTTAAATTTTCCTTGTTTCTGATATTAAAATGTGAATGTTTAGAATCTATATCTTGAAGCTTCATAGGTCTAGTTACGTGTTGGTTTGTTACTAGTAATGCTTTTCCGTCTTTAGTATCTAAAATTGTTGAAGTTCCTACAGAAATTCTTAAATTTCTTTCAAAAATATCTTCAAATCTCTTATCATCGTTTTCTAAAGAATTAAAGGCTATTTTATCTACATCTTTTCATATTTTATTTTCTTGTGTATGATAAAGAGAATAGTAATCATTTCTAATTTTCTTACTTAAATCGAAATAATTTTGTTTTTGTTCATCAGTGTAGCTATCAGAAAAAATTTGATTTTTATCAGCTGCTTTTTTAAGATCATAAACAAATAAATTATCATTTTGATTACCTAAAAAAGCATTATCATTTTCTTTTTCTATAAAACCAGATTCATAATTTGTTTTTATTTTCTGATATTCCTTTGGAAATCTAATATTTTTGCTTATTTCATCCAAACTTACTTTTGAAAAAGATTGATCAAAAACCTTCTTTTTTATAGGATTTTTATTAATATCTTTAACCAAATCTGGTTTTCGAACTTGAACAGTTATAGTTTGAGAAGTATTTTTATCACTAATATCACTTTGTGAATTTTCGTGAATTAATCCTTCATTTTCCTTGCTAGGTTGCTCATTTTTGTTACCTAAATTATCTGAATTTTCAAATTCAGGATGCTGAATAATTTTTGTTGATTCTTCTTCTTTGTTTGCGTCAATTCGAGTTAGATTCGTATCTGGATTTTCAGAATCTACATGTTTGTTCTCGCCTTGTTTAGGTGGCTGTTTTGAAGATTCTTCTTTGTCTGCGTCAACTGGAGTAAGATTTGAGTCTGGATTTGCAGAATCTACATGTTTGTTTTCATCTTCTTTAGTTGGTTGTTTTGAAAGTTCTTCTTGCTGTGATGGATTTTGAGTACCAACATTAGTATTAAAAGAACAGCTTGCAAGAACAAGAGTTGGAACAAAAGCTAAAAGAAGTTTTATTTTTTTTAATTTCATTAAATAATAATTTTACTCCTTTTATTAATTTTTTCAGTATTTTTGAGGATTTATATAAATATCTAATTCTTCAAAATGCTGTGGATCTTCTTTAGCTTTTTGTTTTAATCAAGAACCAAATGTGTTTGGATTATCTTTATCATAAGAAATTACATCTCTTAATTTTGAAATAAAAGGAAAGGCTACATCAGTTCCGTTGTTATATTCATAAGAATCTCCAAATACATCCATCGCTAACGAGTGAATTGCTTGAATATTTCCTTGCTGATCCACAATTAAAGAACCAGAAGCTCCACCTACTAAACCATTTCCACGTGGTGGTCCAGGTTGAGTTAAAATAGGTTTGTTATCAGCTCCTAGAACATGTAAATAATAGTCATGATGATAAGTTATTCTAGATTCTAAATAATTTACTTTATTAATTTTATAAACCACATTTGTTCTTTGTCTAGGATAAGCTGAGATGTAAAAATTTGTTAAGTATTCACCGTTATTTAAGTTTGCAAAACTATTTCCAAATTTTAGAGGTTCTAATGTTTTTCATTTTTCTAAGTCATTTTTAGTACCTGTTAATCAGTCAATAATCCTTTGTTTTTCTTCTTTTCTTGCAATATCTTGAACATAAGGAAGCGATAATGTTTGATCTAGTAAAGCTCTATCAAGAAGAGTAAATACAGGTTTTAAATCAATGATAGAAATAGCCATATCAATTGTGTTGGTCGCTAGTTTTTCTTCTGGATTGTCTTGAAATTGAACAGGTTTTGTTTTAATGTTATTAGGAACTCATACTACTTTTAAAAAGCTTTCAAAAAAGTTAGAAGTTGAAATATTATATTTAGTTTCAAATTCAGTTTTTCCATACAATGGTCTTTTGTTTCATTGCTCCACAGGCACTTTGTAAAGAACATTATTTGTTAGTTCTTCGCCATCTTTTAGTGGTCAATTATAAGTAGAAGTTTTTGCTCTTTTTAATTTTTCTTGCACTTGTTCTTCTGTATCATCTCCATCTATATCTGCTCAAATAGAATCTACAACGTGTCTATTAGATAAAACATAATATCTTTGATCTTCATCATCATGAGGTTTGACTTTTGCAATCATTGTATATGTTCCACGGTTTCCAAAACTTCTAACTTGTAAATCTTCAATTCTTGGATCAAACTTATTATAGTTTAAAATTCTTTCCATTGAATTTACAAAGTTATTAGTCATAGTTTTATTCAAAGCATTATCGAATGAAGTTAATGGATCTTGAGTAGACTTATCAAATGCATTTGGATTTTTTACGAAGGTTTTCGAAGGATTTGGATCAACTAAATTTATTCAATCATCAGGAAAAATATCAACAGTTTTTGGCAATCATTCATATCTTTTATCATCGTTTTCAATTATTTTGTCTTGTTTATCATAAGTAATAGTTTCTTTTGTATACTGTGAAGGATAAATGTATTTTTCTATAGTTTTATTTTCCTTATTATCAGTAGTAAAAGAAAGCGAAACAAATGAATTATTAGGCATCAATAATCTAATATTTGGCAAGTTATTTAAGTCTTCTTTGCTTGATTTTTCTTCATTTTTTAAATTTTGATATGCTTGGTAAGTGTTTCTAACAAATGTTATGTCATCACTTAATTTAGCAACTGAATTTGATAAATAAAAGTTTATTTTATTATCTTCTAATTTCGCTTCAATTTCATAGTTATTTTTAAGTTTGAATTTAAATATATTCTTTTTTAAAAAATCATTTAAATTAAAGCTAATACCTATTTGAAATTTTAACTTATTATATTTTTCTTTACTTCCTATAGAACTAAAGTTTTGTTGATTTTTAAACTCAAATTTAGGAATTCCATTGAAAATCGGTCTGTCTGTTGCTGAACTATGAAATTTATCTAAATCTTCAACATTATCTCTTACATCTGTGTAAAATCATATTGTTGGATTTTCAACTTCTTTATCTTTATTTAAAATTTTATTAATTTCATCAAGTTCTATACTCCAAACAAATTTATCGTTCTTTTTTCTTCATTTATCTTCATAAATAAATTTATAAAATCTATAAAACTTTTGATATTTGTTATCTTCAACTTTTTTTGTAAAAAAGTTTTTATGAACAAATCCATTATCAGGATTTAAAAAATCATCAAAATTATAAAAGTCATTAACACTAATATCATTGTGTTCTGTAGCTTCTTTTTTTGTTTCTATAGGTTTTTTGTTTGCTTCTGTAGCTTCTTTTTTTGTTTCTGTAGCTTCTTTGTTTGGATCTTCAGCTTCTTTTTTTGTTTCTATAGGTTCTTTGTTTGGTTCTGTAGTTTCTATGTTTGGTTTAATAGGTTTTTTGTATTCAACTTTATTCTCGCAAGAAATTAAAGTAATTAAGCTTAAAGGAATTGCACTGACAAGTATTAATTTTTGTTTAAATTTCATAGTAAATTTTCTTCCTCCATTGTGTGAAATACTGATAAATTTACTTAATTTTAAAACAAAAATATGAAAAAAGGCAATAAAAAAATGGCGATCACGAGAGGATTCGAACCTCTGACCACAAGCTTAGAAGGCTCGTGCTCTATCCAACTGAGCTACGCGACCACGCTAATAAATAATACCACAATTTAAATTTTTTACAAATTAATTTATTTTTTATTTTTAAAGTTAAATTTAACAATTTAAAAAGTTTTAATTTATAATTTTAAGTAATTTTTACATTTAGAAAAGGACAATTATGAGTTATCAAAAAGAACTAGAAAATTTAGTTTTATCAAATCAAAAATTATCAGGAATTAAAAAAATATTAATTATTGATGGAATAGATCCTAGAGCTGTTGAAGCAGCAAAACAATTAAAAGATCAAGGTTTAGTTCATCCTATTCTTCTCTGTGAAGAAAAATTCGATTCAAAAGGTGTTGACATTGAAGTAATGTCAGAAGAAAAAATTCAAGCTTTTGCAAAAGAATTTTTTGAATTCAGAAAAGGAAAAGAAACAGAAGAATCTTCACTTAAATCTATGAAAACCCTTCCTTTCTATGCTTCAATGCTTCTTAGAAAAGGACTAGTAGATGGAGTAATTGGAGGACTTGAATTTCCTACTGCAGACATTTTAAGAGCAGCTTTTAAAGTTATCGGACCAGTTAAAGGAATTAAAACAATTTCTTCAGTTATGATTATGCACAGAGAAGATCAAAGATTTATTTTTAGTGATATTTCAGTAAATATTTCTCCTAGTCCAGAACAACTTGCTGAAATTGGGCAAAATGCAACTTTATTTGCAAAAAATTTAGGCTTTAATCCAAACGTTGCATTCTTATCATTTTCAACATCAGGTTCAGGAAAAAGTCCAGAAGCTGAAGCTATAGAAACAGCAACTAATTTATATAACCAAACAGCAGAGAAAAAAGCCTTGGGTGAAATTCAATTTGATGCTGCAGTTGATTTAGCAATTAGAAAAGCCAAATACAAAGGTGAGATGAATTTAGATCCTGTAAATGTCTTGATTTTTCCTAATTTAAATGCAGGAAACATAGGATATAAAATTGCGCAACGTTTAGGTGGTTTCGGAGCAATAGGACCTATTATTACAGGTGTTGCAAAGCCAATTAACGATTTATCTAGAGGTTCAACAGTGCAAGATATATTTAACACAGCTTTAATTACAGCTTTACAATCAGAAGGGACAAAATAAAGATGAAAAACAAAATTTTAGTTATAAATGCAGGATCATCTTCTATTAAATGATCTATGTTTTTAAAAGAAACTATGGAATTACACTCAAGCGGTATAGTAGAAAGAATAGGAATTGCAGGTTCATTTTTTAAAACAAAATTAGGAAATCAATCTTGACTAAAAGAACAAGAAGTAAAAAATCATAAAGAATCAATGACTGTTTTGATTAAAATTTGATTACAAAATGCAATCATTAAAGATGTAAATGAAATAGAGATCGCAGGATTTAGAGTGGTTCATGGAGGAAGTGAATTTAATGGACCTACTGCATTGACAACAAAAGAAATAAACATTATTGAAAAACTTTCAAAATTTGCTCCTTTACATAATCCAGGTGCTGTTCAAACTATGAAAGCCATTCAAGAAATATTACCTAAAGTAAAAATTTCAGCTAATTTCGATACAGCATTTCACACCAGCATCCCAGCTGTAAATCATACTTATCCAATTGATTTAAAATTTGCTAAAGAACATGGAATCAAAAAATATGGTTTTCATGGAATTAGTCATAGATATATAACAAACAAAATGGAAGAAATTTTTAATAAAGATAAAGTAAATTTTGTTAACTTACATATCGGAAATGGTGCTTCATTATGTGCAGTTAAAGATTCAAAATCAATTGATACATCTATGGGTCTAACACCTTTAGCTGGAGTAATGATGGGAACAAGAAGTGGTGATATTGATCCTTCTATTCATCAATTTGTAGTAAGTGAAACAAAAATAACAGTGGCTGAATTTACTGATATGTTAAACAAAAAATCAGGACTTTTAGGAGTTTCAGGAATTTCTTCTGATGTTAGAGACTTACTTCAAGCAAGAAAAGAAGGAAACAAAGACGCAGAATTTGCTCTTAATCTATACACACAAAAAATTGCTGATTATTTAATTAATTACATCAACAAAGTTGGAAAAGACATCGATGGGATCGTGTTTACAGGTGGTGTTGGAGAAAACGCTGCTTTAGTTCGTAATTTAGTTTTAAGTAAAATTAATTTCCCTAAATTTAACATTGTAATTGATAAAGAAATTAATGAAAAACCATTATCAGATTTTGCAGAAGTAGAAAAAATTTCAGCTCCAGATTCTGATTTAAATGTCTTTGTAATCAAGACAAATGAAGAATTATTGATTGCTCAAAACGCAGCAAAAATCTTTAATAAATAATATAATTTTGTCTAAGAAAAAAACCAGAAATTAATATAATTCTGGTTTTTTGTTTTTCATATTTTTTTATTACATTAAAATTACTTAAAAAGGAATATAACTATGTGAAGTTTTATAAAATCAGCATCAGCAAAATCATCTTGATTTGAACATAACCAACAAGAAATTAGTTTCATTGGAAGATCTAATGTAGGAAAATCCTCTTTAATTAATGCACTAGCAAATCAAAAGATAGCCAAAACATCAAAGCAACCCGGAAGAACTCAGTTGTTAAACTTTTTTTATAATGAACAAAAAAAAGTCATTGTTGATTTACCAGGTTATGGATTTGCAAAAATTTCTATTAGTCAAAAATCTTTAATTTCTTCTATGCTTAGAGACTATTTTGAAAACAGAAGCAATTTAAAAACTGTTTTTGTTTTAGTAGATTCAAATGTTGGGATCACTGAATTAGATTTAAAAATGCTGGAATTTTTAAAACAATTGAACAAAGAAGTAGTATTAGTCGCTACAAAAATAGATAAAATTAATCAAAGTCAAAAACATAAGATAATTAAATCTATAGATAATTTAGGTTATCCATATTTTTTGATATCTTCATCGAAAAAAATCGGCATTGATAAGTTAAATGTTTACATTAACAACTTACTTAGTTAATTTTCTTCTTTTTCCTTCATTTTTTAAGCTTATCGTAGCTAAACTCTTTGAAAATTTAATTTCTTTTATGTTTAATTTTCTATATTGTCCAACTTCTAAATTAGCTAAAGTAATACCTGCAAATTCTAGTCTTTTTAAGCCTAAAACTTCTATATTAAAATAATCAAAAAGTCTTTTAACGTGATGGTTTGAACCTTGTTTTAACTTTACAATATATTTTTTTGTCCCTTTTTTTTCAACTTTTTGCAATGAATCTATCCCATTATTTAATTTTATTTTATTTTTATTTAAAAAACTTATTTGCACATCGGTCAAATCATTGTTTGTGTGGACTAAATAAGTTCTTTGAATTTCAAATTTGGGATGCATTAACTTATTTGCTAAATCACCGTCATTAGTTAACAAAATAATTCCTGTTGTATTATAATCAAGTCGTCCGATAGTGTATAAATATTCTTCTTTTGGAAAGAAATCTATTATTTTTTTTCTATCAAAGTTATCTTCTCTTGTGCACACGACTCTTTTTGGTTTATAAAAAGCATAATATAAAAATGAAGCTTTTTTAAGTATTTTATTATCTATTTTAATCTCGTCATTAAATGAAGCTTTTTGTCCAATTGTCGCTAATTTTCCGTTTACAAAAACTCTATTTTGCAAAATTAGTTCTTCTGCTTTTCTTCGTGAGCAAAATCCTGATTGAGAGATTAATTTTTGTATTTTAAATTCCATGACTACTTTTCTTTTATTAATTTTTCTACTGCATTTTTAGCTAATAAAACACATTGAAGTCTATTTAAATGATTTTTTGTATTTATGAAAATATTTAAATCATTTAAAGTTAAATTGATTTCTTGAGTTTTTAACATTTGTTCATAATCTTGAAAAATTTTATTTATTTGTTCAAATGTTTTGTTCTTAATTTCTTCTAGTAAAATATCAGTAGAAGCTAGAAACAAAGAACAACCTTTAGCCTTGAATTGAGCATCTATTACTAAATTATCCTTCATTTTTAAAGCTAAATTTAAATTATCATCGCATGTTGAACTAAAAGAATTTATAATTGTCCAACTTGGATTTAATTCATTTACTTTGTTTTTTGGACTAGTAAATGTTTCCATAATTTTTTTTCTTCTATAATTAAAATCGTTATACAAAATCTAAAAACCCTTCATAATTTTTTAAATATTTTATCAAAACATCAATGTCTTTTTTGTTATTATAAAAAGCAAGAGAAACTCTCACAAAAGAATCTTCTTTTAAAATATTTGAAATTAAAGGAGCACAAAATGTTCCACTCCTTACAAAAATATTATTATGACCTAAATATGAACTAATATCTTGTGCAGGAACATTTTTAATATTAAATAAAAGTATGCTATCACCCCTTTGTCCATAAATCTTAATGTCTTTTATCTTGCTGAGTTCATCGTACAAGTAATTTGATATTTTTTTTAGTTGTAAATTTATTTTTTTTATTCCAACTTCTTCTATCAGATCCAAAGACTTTTCGAATTCTCAAATTGCAGCTAAATTTAGTGTTCCAGCTTCAAATTTATTCACATTTTCATAATAAGTTCAATTTGTTTCATCAACGATAGTTGAAACAGTACCACCACCTGTTTTTATAGGTTTTAATTTATTTAAAAGCTTCTTTTTTATAGCTAAAACACCTAAACCTGTTGGTCCATAAGTTTTATTACTACTAAAAGCAACAACATCAAAATCATCAAAATCTACTTCTTGAGAGTTGATAGCTTGAGTTGCATCGTTTACTACAATAGCCTTGTTTTTTAAAGCTAATTTTTTAATTTTTTTAATATTTATTTCAACATTTATATTATTTGTTTTTTGAGAAAAAGAAATAATTTTTGTTTTAGGGTTTATATCTTTTTCTATATTTTCGGATAAAACAATTTTAGCTTTTTTTTCTTTTGCTAGATTAAATCAAGGAATCAAATTAGAAGTATGATTATAACTGCTTAAAAGAATTTCATCATTTTTCTTAATAAAATTTTTATACATTAAAACAAATAAATTTATCGATTCTGTAGTGCCAGAAGTAAAAGTTATTTCTTCTGTTTGTGAATTTATTAATTTAGCTGTTTTTTGTCTAACAATTTCTATTTTTTCTTCATTTATCAAGCCTAATTTCGAATTTCGTGAATGACTATTTACAGCAAATTTTGTATAAAATTCCACTCCAGCATCAATAACTGATTTTGGTTTTTGTACTAGAGCAGCTGAGTCTAAATAAGTAATATTTTTTAAAATTGGAAAATATTTTCTATAAGTTTTCATTATGTTTTTTTATATCAAAGAATATATTCTGTGTTTTTTGATTTTTGTCCTTTTATTGGCGAAGTAATTTTATCTATAAACTTAAAATTATGTTCACTAGCTTGTTCAATACTTCTATTTATTAAAAATTCATGATATTTTTCTTGTACAAAACCTCCTTTTTCTACATATTTTGAAGATGCTTCGAATTGTGGCTTTAACAAAACTATTAAATCTTTTGAAGAACTTAGTATTTTTTCAACTACTTTATAAACTTCTTTTAGCCCAATAAAAGATACATCACAAACTACTTTATCAATTTCTAAATCAAACATTTTTTCATCAATAGACTTCAAATTTGTTTGTTCAATGGATTTTACTTTAGTGTTTTGTCTTAGTTTAAAATCTAGTTGATTTTTCCCAACATCTAGAGCATAAACAAATTTTGCCCCATAAATTAAACTCACATGTGTAAAACCACCTGTTGATGCTCCGATATCCAAAATCACTTGATTATTAAAATCTAAGTTAAATTTTTCAATAGCCGCTAATAATTTATACGCTCCTCGAGAAACGAATTCTTTGCTTTGTTCCACTGTAATTTTATCTACTTGTTTTGTTATATAACTTGGAGTAAAAATAACCTCATTATTTACCTTGACTTTTCCTGAACGAATTAAGATTTCTGCATTTGGATAATTCATTTCGATAAGATGTTGTTTAATACTTTTTTTCATAATTTTTTATTTAAATTTTTCTAATAGTTTAATAACATAAAAATTAAAATCTGGTGAAACTTGCATCATTAAAAGAGAAAAATTATTGAAACAATCTCTTCTTTTTGCTTCATTTTCAAAGCTAATTTTACCTTTTCTTTTAAAAGAGTAATATAAAAATATAGCTAAATTTGAAACTAATAATTTATTAAGCGACTTGTTAGCACTTAAGTTTATAAACTTTAAAAGTAAAGCTTCAAAATCCCTTTCTAAGTTTGTAAAAATAAATTTTTTTTCAAATTCACAAATATAGTTTTCTGGAATTTTTAAATCAAATAATTGATCTAAAAAAACAAAGAAAAACCTTTGTCGTTTGTGCTTAAAAAGTTTTTTATACTTCTTTCAAAGTCTTTGGATTTTTAATTGTTTTTTTATATGCTTTAAGATTTTCGTCTTCATAAAATTGATTTATTTTATCCAATACAGCATTTACAAATTTATATTCATTATCATTTTCTAAAGTATAGTCTTTAGTCATTGACACCATTTCATCGATAACAATTTTATTATCTGTGATTAGTAATTCTCAAGTTCCTAAAAGCAAAATAGAACGAATCAAAGGTAATATTCTAGTTCAAGTTCAATTTTGTCCTATGAAATTAATAATAAGTTTTTGTAAAATTTCATATTTTTTCTCAATAGCTTCTAAAATCGTGATTTGTTCAGAACTTAAATTGTAAGAAGCAAAAATTTCATTAGTATTAATTTTGCTATCAAAAAGTTCATAGGTATAAATTAAACTAACTAATTCCATCCTGTGAATTCTACGTTTACTAAAAGGATACTTTTTGTTGGTAGTTTGCGTCATATTTGCCTTTATGTTAGTTTATCAAAAATATCTTCACCTATATCAGAAAGCTTGATTTTGAAGTTTTTTGCAACAATATTTCCAATAGTTGCTAATGAGTCTATGTGAGTTGATAATCCTTGTTTTGTGTTCTGAAATTTTTTAGAATATATAGTTAAAGGAAGTGCTTCTCTAGTGTGATTTGTTCCAGGAAATAAAGGATCATTTCCATGATCAGAAGAAATTAAAAGTAAATCATCTTCTTTTAGAGCATTAATTAACTTAGTTAATTTTATATCAAAATAATTTAAATTTTCTGCATATCCTACTACATTTCTTCTGTGACCATAGCTAGAATCAAATTCTACTAAATTTACGAAAATAAATTCATTTTTACTATCAGAAGTTGCGATATTGATAGCTACATCCATATTTTCGTTGTCACTAGCTGGTCCATAAACTTGATCAATTCCAAAACCCGAAAAAATGTCGTTAATTTTTCCAACACCGATAGTTTTAATGCCAGCTTGTTGAAGTCTATTTAAAACAGTTTCTTGAGGTGGTCTATTTGCATAATCGTGTCTGTTAAAAGTTCTTATAAATTTTCCATCCTGTTTTACATAAGGTCTAGCAATTACTCTG
Organism: Mycoplasma sp. 1654_15; assembly: GCF_012516495.1. Classification (NCBI taxonomy): domain Bacteria; kingdom Bacillati; phylum Mycoplasmatota; class Mollicutes; order Mycoplasmatales; family Mycoplasmataceae; genus Mycoplasma; species Mycoplasma sp. 1654_15. The sequence goes on along the minus strand of NZ_CP051214.1, from coordinate 494,238 downwards.
GCAACATTTCACTCAGGTCTTGAAGAACAAATTCTTCTTGCTGCTTTTGCATATTTGTAAAGATTTTCAAGACCCATTGTTTCTTCGTTACCACAAATTTGCAAAGTAGAATCTGGAGAAGTATAAACAATTATTTTATCATTTTGTTCTTGATCACCTAGTTCTTGTAAAATCACAGTTCCACTAATAGATTTATTACCGATAATTTTTCTACCATCAAATTCTTTTTCTAATTCATCTAACAATTCTTGTGGAAAGCCATTGTCAAAATTAGGATTAGCTACTTGTGTTCAAATCCCCATCATTTCTCAGTGACCTGCTAATGTATCTTTAGCATTAGATTTTGCAATTATTTTACCCATATATGCTTTAGGTTCTTTGTTTTTTTTGTAGTGACCATCTAATTTCGCTATGTTTGTAATACCTAATTTTTTTCAAGTAGGTATTTCTAATAATTTTGTTGTTGAAGCACTGTATAAAGTGTTTGCTCCTTGATCGCCAAATTCTTTTTGTCTACCATCATCACCAATTCCTAAAGAGTCAGTGACAATTAAAAATATTCTATTAAATCTAAACATTTTTTGATATTTTCCTTCTAAAAGTTCTTGATTTTTCCTTTTTTTAAAAAGTAATAATATTTTATTACAAATTAATAAAATGAAAATAAAACAACAAACAGACACTAAAGATTGTGGACTTTCCATAATTCATTTTTTTATTAAATATTTATTCTATAAAGAACAAAAAATTAACAAAATCAAGGAGTTTGCATTTTACAACCAGCAAGGAATTTCTCTAAAAAATCTTGAGAATTTAGGAACACATTTTGGACTTATTCTTGATTCATTTCACTGCGATTTAACAACTTTAATGGAATTAAAGTTTAGGTCACCTATTGTAATTTTGTTGCAAAATGAAAGTTTTAATCATTATGTAGTGCTTGAAAAAATTAAAAATGATATTTTCTTTATTCAAGATCCTATAAAAGGAAAGATAAAATTAACAAAACAAGAATTTGAAAAAAAATTTCTGAATATTGTTGTTTCTGTCTCTAAAAATCCTTCTTTTTCCTTCGTAAATCAAGACAAAGAATGGTGAAATAGTTTGTTTTACTTTTTAAATAATAAAAATAATTGAGTAATTTTGTTTATTATTTTTGTTTCTGCAATATTAAATTTTTTATCTATTTTTTATCTAAAAACTATTGTAGATAAAATACTTCCTTATAAACAGATAGATTTACTTCACAAAATAGTTTTATTCTTTGTGTGAATTTTTATATGAAAATTCATTCAAGATATTATCAAACAAATTTATATAAAAAAACTTCAAATACAAAAAGAAAGGTTTTTATTTGACAAATTCTTAATTGCATTAAATAAAGGTGTTAATAAACAAATTTATAAACTAGAGACAGCAGATTATTTAAAAAGGATTAATTTTATACCCACTTTTGCTTCTTTTTCTTCACACTTTTACTTTAATATATTCAATGAGTTAGTTACTTTTTTGTTGTCATTTTTTATTTTATTGTGAATTAGTTGACAACTATTTTTAATGATTTTAGCAGTGAGTATATTATTTTTAGTTATTTCATACTTTTTCAAGAAAATAATTTCAAAAAAAGTACCACTTTTATACGAAACTAATATAGAGTCTATAAATTCTATAAATGACTTTGTATTTTCTTTAAATAATTTAAAAAACAATGATCTATATAAAATGTTAAAAAATAAATTTGATAATTCTTATTTTAGCTTTAAAAACAAAGAATTTTCCATTTGACAATTACAATTTAGCCTAAGTCAATTACAAAATTTTTTTCTTGTAATTACACCTATTTTTTTAGTGTATATTACTTCGTTTTGAATTATTGATGATTCGTTATCTCTAGGAACTTTGTTAATTTTTATTTCTTTTTTTAGCTTCTTCATCAATCCTTTAAACTCTATTTCTGAAATGTTAGCTGTTTATCCTGCAATATCAAAAGAAATTGAAGCAATTAATTTTATTTTAAATGTAGAAAAAGAAAAATATGGAGACTACACTCAAGAAATAAAAGGCATAAAGCTAAAAAAAATTAATTGTGATTTGATAGTAAATAAAAAGCTATTTAGTGTCAAAAATTTAGAAATAAATAATAATTTAATTTTAACTGGAAAAAATGGTGTTGGAAAATCAACATTATTAAAAATTTTAAACCTTGATCAAGAATATAGTGGAAATTTTTTAGTAAATGATTTAGATTTAGCGTTTTATAACAAAGAGTTTTTAAGACAACGAATCATTTATTTAAAAAACGAAAATTACTTTCCAAAAACAGATGTATTTTCGTATATTACTTATGGTGAAAAAGAAAAAGTAAAAACTTTTTTAGAAAATATTCAAAATTTTAATTTACTTCCTTTATTAGAAAAATGAGATATAAAATTAGATGATATTTTAATAAATAATGCAAAAAACTTTTCAAGTGGACAAAAACAAATTATCAATTGCTTACAACTATTAACTAAACAATTCGACTTAATTTTACTTGATGAAACATTTGAAAATATTTCTGAACAAAACTTTCAAATTTTAAAAAAAATAATAAAAGAGTTTCAAAATAAAGCAATTTTCATAGAAGTCTCACATTCAAAAAAATATTTATTTTCAGATTCTAAGGTTGTTAATGTTGAAAATATATAGATTTAGCAAGGTGTATTGATTATTTTTGTTAGTGTTGTTTTTTATTTCCATACTAATTCTTGTTTATTTTTTTTATTTTGTAAAACTTAATGACAAAATACCAATTAAAGTTGAAATTGATGATCATAAAAAAATATCTTTTAATATAAATTCAGATTTATTTTATAAAATCAAAAAAGACTCATATGTACTTTTGACTTATAAAAAACAAGATTTTGCTTTAAAAATAAAGAATATTCAGCACATTTCTGATGATGTTTTTAATGTAGTTTTATCTTTTAATTCAAAATTAAAGTTTTTACAACCTAAGACAAATTACAATGCTATTTTAGTTCTAAAACAACTAAATAGTTTTGCATATCTATTTTCTTAGATTTGTTTTTGTTATAATTTTTTAAAATATGAAAACTCAAATAAATTTTTTAAATACAACTAAATATAAATTTAGATATTTAAAGACATTCGAATTAATATTAAACACTGTAGAAAAAGAAGAAAAATTTAAAAAGCCATTAACATTAGATTTAACATTAATAGATGATGTACAGATGAGGCAATATTATTTAGAATATAAAGGAAAAGATAAAACAACAGACATACTATCATTTCCTTTTACAAATAGTTTTTCTACTTCATTTTTGAAGCAAAAATTCTTAGGTGAAATATTAATTTCCTATCAAAAAGTCCAGCAACAAGCTAAAGAATATAGACATTCAATCACAAGAGAATTTTGCTACTTATTTACTCATGGTATTTATCACTTGTTAGGTTTTGATCATATGACTAAAGAAGAAGAAAATATAATGAACCAAAAAGTGGATAAAATAATGAAATTACTTCAAATAGAAAGATAAATTATGCTTACAGAATTACAAAAATTACTAAAAAAAACTTATACACCATATTCAAAATTTCCAGTTGCTGCTATTATAAAAGATAAGTTAGGAAACACCTGACAAGGTGTAAATGTAGAAAATGCAGCTTATCCTTCAGGTTTGTGCGCAGAAAGAAATGCTTTGTTTTCTTCAATAACATACGGTTTTGTTCCTGGAGAAATTAAAGAAATTCACATTTTAGCTAATACAGAAGAATTTATAAAACCTTGTGGTTCTTGCTTGCAAGTCATGATCGAGTTGATGGATTATAACGCAGAGGTTTACTTGTATTTAAACAACGGAAATGTACAAAAAAGAAGACTAACTGATTTTTTACCACTAGCATTTAGAAAAGAGTTTTTAGATTAATGAAAACATGTTTTGTATCTATTATTGGACTTCCTAATAGCGGGAAGTCTACTATGTTAAACAACATTTTAGATTATGATTTATCAATTGTTAGTTATAAGCCACAAACAACTCGAGATCAAATTAATGGCATCTATTCAGAAGAAGATTTTCAAATAGTCTTTGTTGATACGCCAGGTTTTCAAAATAATAATTCTTTATTTTCAAAGGTTTTAAACAAAAATTCAATTTCTTCTCTTGATGATATTGATTTAGTTTTGTTTTTGCATCCTGTTAACAGAAAAATAGATTCTACAACTACTGAATTAGCTAAAAAAGTCTTAAAAACAAAGAACAAAATAGCTATATTAACAAAAATAGATTTAGAAGATAATAATGAAATTCTTGCTCAAAAAGCACAAGAACTCAAGCAACTAGGATTTGATTTAGTTCTTGGTTTTTCAGAAAAATATCAAGTAAGCAAACAAGATTTACTTGAAGAAATTAAAAAGTATTTGTATGAAAGTGAAAATTATTTTGATACTGAGTTTTTAACAGATAGACCTATGCGTTTTTTAGCAAAAGAAATTATAAGAAAACACCTACTTTTAAATATTAAAGAAGAAATTCCGCATCAAGTTGCAATTGTAATTAATGATTTTATAGAAAACTATGAAGAAAAAGAACAAATTTATATTACTTCAACAATTTATGTAGCTAAAAAATCACATATTCCAATAGTTATCGGAAAAAATGGAGCTATGCTAGAAAAAATTGGTAAAGCCTCTAGATTAGAATTAGAAGACAAATTAGGTCAAAAAGTTATTTTAAAAAATAAAGTCAAAGAGTCTCAAAACTGACTAAAAGATACAAAATTGATAAAAAAAATGGGTTATTAATTTTTTTGTAATTCAATAAAAAAATGTTATAATTAATTACCACACAAGTGGGGGTGTACTGGCTTCGACATACATAAAAGGGTATAAATTGCAGTGGTCTTGTAAACCTTAATACAACTTCTTTACTAAACGGAAAAGAAAACAAAAAAGAAGATTATTCATTATTAATGAATGCTTCTACTCAATCAAATCTAGCTTTTGCTTTTTAAAAGTTAGTAGACCAACTTACTTCTCATAGGTTGCAATCTTCATATTAGAGAATAGTTAAAAAACTGATCATTTTTTAATGAATTTATAGATCACAGGCTTTTTATCTTTTTGTTATTTTAGTTAAAAAGTTTTTTAAAAAATAACTAAACTGTAGTAATTTATATTTAATTATGCGTGGACCCGGGTTCAACTCCCGGCATCTCCACCATTTTTTTATTTTCTGAAGTAAATTGGCATTTTATAGTATAATATGCCAAGTATTATAAATTCATTTCAAAATCAAAAAATAATTAAGGAAGTAATGATAAATTTTAATTCACCATTTACACAAGAAAATTTACCAACTGTAAAAGAACTATGAGAAACTAAATCCAACAACTATAAAAAATGAGTCTATTATTGTTTAGCTTCAATAGTTTTTTTGTTTGTGTTAAACATCATTTTAGTTAGTTTAATTTCAGCCGCGCAACTTAACAATAGATTTGTGTTTTATTCACAACCTAATAAAGAAACAGGCAAATCAGAACCTTCCACTGATTTAATGCTATTTCCAATATTTTCTTTATTTTTTATATTTATAGCTTTAGTCTACTTCGTTGTATCGATAATTCAAAGTTTTAAAACAAAAAGTTTTGTAAGACTTGGTGCAAATACTAGTTTGTGAATTATAATATCAGATATTCTTTTACTTATTTCTTTTCTTAGAATAGTTATCATTTTACCTCAAGGTAATCAAAATTTATTTGTTGAAAACACCACTGAAATGTCAGTTTATTTTGTGTTTTTAATAATTACTTCAATTTGTACACTTATTTCATATAGATTTCTATTTTATAAAGTAAATGCCATTAGAAGAGAATTTATATTATCATTTAATAATGAACTATTCCAGCAACAAATAAAACAAATGCAAGACAATCCAAATGCATTTAACAACATATTTGATGCTTTTAATAAAGCTAATAATCAAAACAATAATTTTAACAATCCATTTGTAAATCCACAACAAAATACTAATGATAAAAATAATAATTCAAGACCAAATTCAGAAACTGATAAAGAACAAGAAGCTAGAAAAAAAGTAGAAAATTTATCAATTGAAGATTTATATAAATTAGCAGATAAATTAGAAATTTCCAGCTATAAAACTATGCCTACTAAAGAATTAATCGAAACAGTAATTAAAATTCTTGCTTCAAATTAATCATTTAAAAAAAGCACCAGAAGGTGCTTTTTTTAAATGATTAATAAATTATTTTCTTTGTAATTCTTTAGATTTATTCAATCTACGGTTAAATTGATCTACTCTACCAGTTGCTCTTACTAATGAACGATCCCCGGTAAAGAATGGATGACAACTTGAACAAACATCAACTGAAAATTTTTCAACAGTTGTTCTAAATGTGTATTCTGTATTACATGTAGAACAAGAAATTTTTAATTCGTTTGTTTTTGGATGTATATCTTTTTTCATAATACCTTTCACATAAAAAGAATGCTTTTTATATTTTTAAAAATTAATTAGTCATTAAATTTTAATATATTTTTATAAAAAAACAAATTAATTATTATATTTTAGTAAACTTAAACATTTAAATTTGTTTAGAATCGATATTACTTCTTCCTGTTCATCTTTGTTTCTAATTTTGTTTAATATAGTACTAATAATTCAATCTAATATCGTTGCTACATCTTTTTATGAATATTCTCGCAATCTTTTTTGCGTTTAAAATTCCTTCAAAGACAATCTACATTTTAAAGTAATTAAATCAGACTCTAAGAGTATAAATATTTTATAAAACCCTATTTTAGAAAATGTTTCATTAAGTGATTTAGAAAGATAAAAATATTTTTAGACTCATTCTTCTTTTAATAATTATAGGTCTTAAGCTTCGCTAGTCAATATCTCTGGAACCTTCTTTTTTCTTCATTTTTACTTCCTTGAATGTTAAATGATCAAATTATCTAAAAAAAGCAAGTGAATAACAAGATGCAAAAGCTTTACTTCTATTTATAAACTTTTATGCATAATTTTAAGACTAGAAAAAATTAAAAAACCTTCATAAATGAAGGTTTTTTAAGAATAATTTTATTAAAATTTATCAGCAGCTTCTTTGATTTCTTCTTCGTATTGTCTTAGGTATTCATCAATACTTAATTGATTATTTGGAGCTACTTTTGTACCTGCTAAAACAATAGGTTTGTTATGTATATGCATTCCTAAAAATAAAAATGTTTCTCTTAATGAATTAGCAAGATTTCCTCATGGATATCAATCTTTAGGTGCTCCTTGAGCTAGTAAAAATTGAACATTTTTTACATTAGAAAGTAAACCTGTATATGAATCTGTTTCTTTATCATATAAAAATGTTTTTCTACTTACTGAAATTGCATCAATAAAGTTTTTTGCAGGTGCTGAATAGTGAAAGTTTGTCATAGATGTTGAAAATACAACTTTATCTGCTCATTTAAGTAAATCAATTCATTTATCTGATTCAACTTCTTGTCAGAATTTGAAATCTTTTAAACTTTCTCCTGTTAAAGGAGTAAGACCCACTTTTTCTTTGTTTAAATCAAAAAATTGAAATGTATCATGTGGATGTTTTTCTTTATAAAATTCAATAAATTTATCATTAAGTGCAGAAGAATAAGAACCTTTTTTTTCGTTTACAGATGCTTTAATAACTAAAATTTTCATAGCATTTCTCCTTTATTTTAAAATGTTTGTGCAGCTTTTTTTAGTTCTTCTTCAACTGATTTTACTGCTTCTTCTTTACTTGCAAAACCTGGTGCTGAATATACAGTAACTGTTGGTTGAACATGTTTTGCACCTAAGAATTTTCAAGTTCCAGCAATTGTATCTTGCATTTTATTTAGTATTTTTACTTTTTTAGAAAAACCTTGTGATGTTAGAATTTGAACATTTTTAATGTTATCAAGTAAACCTATTGCATCACCTTTTTTAGAATATTTGTAAGAAAATGTTTTATCTGCTAAACAAATAGCGTCAAAAAAGTTTTTAGCGTTTGCAGAATAGTGAACATTTATAATTGGAGCACCAAATACAATTTTATCAACTGTTTTTAGCTCTTCAATATATTTATCTGCTTCTACATCTTTTCAAAATGTAGCAAAGTTTTCAGAATTTAATGAAATTTTACCAATTTCGGTTTTATTAATATCTCATTCTATAACTTCAACATCAGGGTGTTTTTCTTTATAAAATTCAATAAATCTATGTGACATTAATTTGGTAGTAGAATTTTCTGTCAATGCAGTTTCTATTAATAAAATTTTCATAATTAAACATGTCTCCTTTTTAGTTTATGTTTTAATTATGGCACAAAAATTAATTATAAAAATATTTTAGTTAATTTTATTTATTACTTTACAGTTTTTTTACAAAACTACATAGTTAATTCAATTAAAAAGCATTTAAAAAATAGCCTAATTTTAATTTTGTTATATAATTTTAAAATTAATTTATCAAGCACAACGATAAATGGAGATGAATTATGAAGAAAATTTTTAAACATATTTGAAATTCATTGTCTAAAAATAAAGTTATTTTAATTGGTATTTCAATCTTGGTTTTTTTAACCACAGGAATTTTTACTTTACTTTTTACAATTAATAAATCATACCAAAATAAAATAAATGACTACAGACAAGTTTCAGGAATTCAAGATGCAACCGTAGATTTGGATCTTAATTTTTTTGGTAATGCAAAAGATAACGGCTTTGACGCTGAACAAGATGATGTTTATAAAATATATAATTCACCTGCAATAGAAACTCACAAGTTTGTTATTGGAGAAAAATATATAAAATTAGCTGATTTAATTGGAACTAATAAAAAAGACTCTAATTCCTATATTTCATCAGCAAGATTATTGCAAGAATATAAATTGTTTCAAAATAATCCTGATTTTGCAACAAATTTTTTCTTTAATATAGATAGCAATAAAAAGACTTTTAGAGTTTCTAATCTAAAAGATAACAATGAGTATTTTATAAAATATTCACAAACAAAAGATGGTTTTGAACCACAAAGAAAAACATATACTGTAACTGATCAAAATCAGATTTTTAAACTTGATCGTGATTATGTTATTAACGAAATTATTTTATTTGATCAAAATGCTAATCCCAAGCAAAGTATTTTAAGTATTTCAGGTTTATATTTAAATTTAATAACAAAAGAAGCTAGTTTTGATACAGCTAAAATTTTAGAATGAAAAAAACTAAATATAGCTTATGAAGTGCCACAAAATCAAGTATTAAAATTCTTATCTTTAAAGAAAAAAAATAATCAGATTATCCCTGATTTTGCTTCAAAATCAAGCAAAAACATATTAGATATAAATGAATTAGCACAAAATAAAACTTTTTCAATTAGTAATTATTCACAACCTTTTAATTACATTGCTTACAACGATCAATTAAAAATAAACAAAGACGCAAACATTATTTTAGATTCTTATAATGATGTTTCTGTTTATTCTTACGATTATTTTGTTTTTCCAAAAAGAACAGATTTTAATTTAAAAAACGAATGATTTGATACAACAAAAATCGATGTATCTTACATTAACCATAAATGAAAACTAAAAGAAGTAAATGAAAATAATTTTTCAGGAGCTTTTTTAAAATATTTACAAGAATTAAAAACACAACCTGTTGAATTTAAAAAGATAGAAAATTTAAATTATTGAGAAAAAGTAACAACAACGACTATAAATGGAAAAAGTTATGAATTTAAGTCTAAGTTAATACCTCAAGATTTAACAATTTTGCTTCAAAAAGGAAGTGCAAAACCAACTTCTATAGCTGAAATTGAAAACTTGGGTAATGAAAATAATATAAGACTTTTAACTGAACAAAGAATTGCTAGTCTTTCAAATCCTAATGTAAGAGATACTACTTTTTTAAACATAAAATCAAATGTAGAAAACTTTTCTAAAGACTTAATTCTTGAACATCTAAAAGAATACAAACAAAACATAGAAAATCAAGATAAAAATGTAGTAAAAGGAATAGGTCAAAGAGAATATCTAACAACTCCTTTTTCAGTAACAGATCCAGTAACTAAAAAGCAAAAGAATCAAGTTGCACAATTTATTAATGCAGGAATTGCTCCAGATACATTTTCTCTTAATCAAAAACAAGAAAAACAAAAACAAGAAGTAGGAAGATTATTTGACGAGTATAAAAAAATTGAACAAAAACAAGTTTCTCATTTGTTTACTCCAAAAGACGAACTTCTAAATCCAAATTCAATTATCGAACCTTTTTATGTAGCGTCAATAATTTCTGCTATTTTCCAGCAAAGTGCAGTAGATAAAAATTACATTGATGTTGATACAACTTTCGAAACTATTAAGTTTTTAAATAAGTCTTTAGTAGACGACATTAAAACTCAAGTTAAGATAGTTAAATTACAAAAAACTCTTCAAAATGAAGACCCAGACAAAGAATATGGAACAATTATTCTCGGTGCAAATGTTTTTGGTGTAGTAACTAAATTAAAAAACGAAAGCACTTGAATTTTTAATCCAGATTTAACTTTTGATTCTTTATTAAAATTTAGTAAATATCTAGAAGAAAACAATCTTACACTAAAAGGCAAAATAGGACCAAATGGTTGACTAAAAGTATCTCCAAGATTTTCGAATACATATAATGTTCCATTAATTTTCTATGCTCCTTCTTCTGCAGTATTAAACGAATTGCAAGCAACTAGAACAGCAAGTATTTTATTTAATCAATTAAAAGACGTGTTTTCTACATCACAACTAATCGAAAAAGACTTTTTAGTTAAATCTGATGTAGATTCACTCATTGATTCTTTTATTACTGGTTTTGAACAAAGCGATTTATTTAAATTATTTTTAGGAAACAATTCAAATCCTGATTTATTTTCTAAATTTATAGTTTACTCTTTATATAACGCAGTAACTAAAATTAGACCAACAATAATAAATGACTTTTTTGGTTCAATTATTGATAAATTTATTGACATTGTAGAAGCTCAACCGCAACAAAAAAGAAGTCAATATGTAATTGAACAAATTTATAATCTAAAACCTGTCTTTCAACGTTTAGGAGTAACTTCTTTTTCAAATTTTCTCGATTCAGTAAGACCAAAACAATTAGAGTTACTAATTAAAGATCCAGTTGAGATACTAAAAGGTTTAAAGACAATAATTTATTCTTTTGATTTAAACACAGCATTTAAAAATATTCACAAATGATATGAAGAAAATTCTAACAAACTAGATTCTGATGGATTTTATAAAAGTGTTGGAATAGCTAACATTATAAATCCGATTTTAAAATCAGTAGATACTGAATTTCTAAAAAAAGGATTAAATCAAATAGTTGCTCAAATTAACTTCGAAGCTGTATTTTCAACTGAAATAGATACCGAAACTGGTTTATATAAAGGGCTTTTAGTTAATAAAATAATCAATAACTTCTCAGATAAATTAAAACCATCAGTATTGACTCTTTTTAGAAAACTAAATGGTGCAGAAGTAGGTTTTGCTCCTTATTCAAACATAACTCAAGGTTTAGTTTCATTTTTTAATTTTTTTGATTTAAAAGAATTTAACAAAAATTTAGAAAAAACAACTTATTCATATAAAACTGATTTAGATCTTTATTCAGATGAAACTAAAAAAATAGAAACTAAGCATTTTAAATCAGATTCTTTAAAACTTTCAGATGTAATTGCTTCTTTTGTCTTTACTTTAGCCAAAGATAAACAAGCACAAAGTCAATTAATTGAAATATTAATAAAAGCATTTAATCTTTCAGGTGCAACAGAAATTACTTATGAAATAAACGCACCAGGAAATGATGATAAAAAAATAACTATAAACGATGTGCAAGCTCTTACTCAAGCTGATACTAGCGCACCTGCGGATGCAAATTCCGCAACTAATTCAAATTCTACAGCTAATACAAATTTCAGAGCTGATATAAAATCTATAGCTAATATTTTGATAAATAAAATAGAAGATATTCTAGATATTAATAAACTAAATAATGAATTACAAAAACAAGATTTAAATAATAATTTTGAACTAGATGCAAATCAATTTACTTTAAATCAAAAGCCTTTTGATGTGGATTTATTAGCTTTAACACCAGCATTAAAACAGTTTTTAGTAGAGTATTTAGATATTAAAGTCCTAGATAATAAAAACTTAATTAATGTTTATTTAAGACTAAAAAGTTTTTCTAAAATATATTCATTACTTGAAATTTCTTCATATACAAAAAATGATGATAACAAATTAGAAAACATTAGCAAAAAAAACAATCCTTTAATTACTTGAAAAATTTATCAAGATAGTTTAAAAGATCAAAATGCAAAAATAAAATATTCACAAAATGATGTTGGTCAGTATCTAAAATACTTAAATTCAATAGCAGATGTTGTTTATGATACAGCTTCTTCAATTGATTCTGTAGAAAATTTTAGACCAAAAAAATTTAATGAACTTGAATCTAGACAGTATTTATTTGTTTCTAATGTTTATAAACAATCACTAAAAGATTCTATACTCAAACCATTTGAAGAAAATCCAGATTCATTAGTATCAGAGGGGCTTACAAATTTCGGTTTTTGAATTAAACTAATCACTGAAAATCCACAACTTAGCAATGAAGAACTAAAACAAGCATTTAGTATTTTATATAATCTAGCAATAGATAAAAATAGCTTTATTTATAAAGACTCTTCAATTTCTTCAACAACATTAGATGCAGGTGTTTCAAATGTATCAACTAGAGGATTAATTATTGGATCTATGAATCCTCTTTGAAAAGGAATTCTACAGCCTTTTAATGTTAGTTTTGAACTCTTTAAACAAGATAAAAATGGTTTTGTTTCCAAAGACTTAGCTTCTTTATTAGATAGTGATTTATTCAAAAAAGAAGATAAATTACACAATTCTTTAGCACAATGAATTATCAATAACAAATTTGGATTCATAGAAAATTTAGCCCTTATAGGTTATTCTAAATCCGAATCTTTACTATTAAAATCACACTATAAAAATGTTGATTATGTAGTAAATAACATTTTATTAAAAGACAATAAATTAAATTATTTTGATAAACAAGTTTTAAACAAAATTTACTATCAAACTACTTCCTCTTCTTTAGATCAATATTTACAAGGTTTAAATTTAAAACTTTTATTTTTAAGTCCTTATTTTAGATCTAGAATTCCACAAGCTTCATTATGATTTGCAACTAATACAGAAAATGTAAATCCTCAAATTAACTCTGAAGCTAAAAAAGTAAATGCTAACTTAGCTTGAGTTTTTAGAAATTCTTTACCAAAATACTTCTTTTTTAAAGAAAAATATCCAAACGACTATATATCTAAAGTAAGTCAGATGTTTTCTAAACCTCAAGGAATTAATCAAGCAGAATCAAAACCAATAGTAGATTTAAATGCCTCACATGTAAGTAGTTTTTCTTTAGATTTTTCATATATTAACTGAATTTCTAACAGAGTTTTTGTAAATGATAATCAAAGACCAATAATCTTTTTTGATCTAAATTTAAAAAACTTTTTTGACAGATTAGTAAGCAATGTTTTTGTTATTAGAGAATATGTAAATATTGTTGTAGCATACGATAATCGTTCTTTTGTTGCTAAAGTAAATCAAACATACTTAGATGCAAATCACAAAGCAGTTTATGACAAAGAACTTCCTACCTCTACTGCAAAAATTGAACAACTAATTAAAAGCATCGATCAAAAATACATTTTGGATGTTAACGGTCTTCAATTTATTATCGTAGGAACTGATTCAACAGGTGATTACTTATATCCTTTACTAGATGAAAATAACTTACAAATTGATTCACAAAATCAAGCTCTTGTTTATGTAAATAAATACGGTTTTGATAAAGTTCGTGAATCTAATCGTTCTACATTAGTAAAAAAATCTTTATTAGTTAAGTTAGATCCTCAAACTAATATAGAAGCTTTCAAACAAGATACTAACAGATTTTTATCTTCTAATTTTTCACAAACTGATATTGAAAAAACTTATTCAATTAATGACTTTGATTTTCTAAATCCAGAAAGATCACTGAGATTATCTACAGCTTTATCTTTTGTAAATAATTTAGCAAATATTAATTTATATTTAACAATTTTCCTTTCTATTTTAGTTTTATTTGCTGTGGTTTTCATAGTAAAAAGATATGTTAATAATAATCACAAAGTTTTAGGAATTCTAAGAGCACAGGGATACTCGTTATTCGAAATTGCTACTTCGTTTACTTCGATTTCTATAGCAACTTCGATCATTGGTGGGTTTTTAGGATATCTCTTAGGTGTCGCTCTAAGAGGACCGATGTTAAATTTACTACAACAATTTTGAGAATTTAATACAGATTTTTCATTCTTTGAATCTTCTTCTTTCTTCATTTCTCTATGTGTTCCTTTTGTTTTACTTACTTTGACTATTTATCTTTCAGTAGTTTGAATCCTCAGGCGTAAACCAAATCAACTTCTATCAGGAATTACTGAGTTAAATACTTCAAAATTTGCTATTTTCTTATCTAAGAAATTAAGAAACAAAAATATTACAACTAAGTTTTCATTTTCTTTAGTTATAAATTCATTTTGAAAACTATTTTCGCTTACAATTTCTGTAGTTTTAGTTTCTTTTGTTTTAATTTTTTCTTTATCATCAAGAAATATCTTCCAAAATTCTGTAAATAATACTTGAAAAAATAGACTATATAATTTCAAAATTAACTTATTTACTCCATCAAAAGAAGGTGGACCGATTGTTCCTTATGAACTAGCAAAATTAGACAATCAATTATATGTTCCTGAAGGATTTGAAGGAGAAGTTGACTTAGAAGATCCAAAATATTTCCAACCAGGTCATGCCCTTATTAAAGGAGTAAACAAAGCCAACGGGGAAAGTATTCCTTTTGCTCCTCAAGTTCTTACTCGTGCTTCTTTAAATGTAAAAGGAAAAGAAAATGATAATGGAACTATTTTTGACGTAGTAGTAAATAATCTTCCTGAATCATTAAAAAATAACATTCTTAAAGTTTCAGATGCAGCTTTTGCCTTGCTTGAAAAAACACAAGATTTAAAAACCGAAAATAGAAATGGAGTAGATTTTACTTACAAAGGAGAAGCTCCAAATTACGAGCCATATTTTAAATTTGTAGAAGATCCTGATAGCCCTAAAACTTCTCGTTTTTGATACTTTAGCTATAACAAAGACAAGCAAGCTTATGATTCTCAAGAAGTAAGTTTAAAAACTAAAACTCGTGATGCATACCGTAAATTTTTAGTAAATGGTTATAAAAAAATAAACAGAGACTTTAGTGTTTCATTCGGAGGAATTTTATTTAATCCAGCAAAAGACGAACTATTTTCTTACATTGACACTGAATTTAAATCAGAATCTGGATTAAAAATATTTGGATATGATACAGATTCTAAATTTATAAAAATAGTAAATAACAAATCACAAGAAGTACTTCCAATTCTTGAAGAATTTAGCAAAAATAATAAAGATAAAAACATTTATCCTTTAGCTGCTAACTGAGTATTTTTACAAAAACATAATTTAAAACTAAATTCAATAATTGAATTACCTATTTTTAATACAATAACTCGTTATCAAGATAAACTAAATCATATACCTACTAAAACAGCTAAATTCCAAATTGTAGCTATTTCCAATACATTTATTAACTCAGAATTAATTTCAACACGTGATGTAGTTAATAAATTAACAAATATGGATCAATTCGATCCAATTCTAAAAACCTTTGGACATAAAGCTTTTAACGGAATAATGTCTACAAATAATGAACCTGAACAAATAAGAGCTTCAATTGGTTTATATTCTCCTTCAGGTTATTGAGCAGGTACAGATTCAATTGATGTAAATGGAATTTCAAATGAAATAGCAGCTAGATTCTTTAGAGAAATATTTGCTTACTCAGATTCTCAAAATAATCCAAATTCAAAACAAGGTTTACTTCAAAAACAAGGATTGACACAAGATAAGCTCTATGAACTAATTTATCAAAATCAAACAAGTGATAATAATTTAGAACCAAAAATCACTTTAAATTTCAAACAACTAGAAAATGAAGAATACTTTGATAAATACAACATAGTCATCAGAAATGCTCTTAAAAACTTTAATAGTTTATTTAGTGATAATTTATATCAAATAGAAACTCAAGCAATTTCTGCAAAAGATATTGAAACTAACTTTATTAATAACTTTGCTTTATTATTTAGTTCTGCGACTTCAATGGTTGTTGTGATTTTCTTGATAGTATCTATTATTATATTAATAGTTATGGCTTCAACTATTATTGCTGAAAATGAAAAAAATATTGCAATTTTATCAGTTCTAGGATATTCAACGGCACAAAAAATCAAACTATTTTTCACTGTTTACTTACCAATTGTCTTAATAGGATTTGCAATCTCAATCCCACTGGTTTATGCATTTATTAGTTTATTTAATAATTACATAATCTCTACAAGTTCAATTGTTTTAGCAATTAGTGTTTCAGCTCTTAATTTATTTATTACTCTTGCAATTATTTTATTAGTATTTGCAATTACACTTGCCTTTTCTTGATGATTACTAAATCGTAAAAAATCAGTTTATATTTTAAAAGAAGAATAATTACATTAATTAAGTATGACTACAATAAAAAAATATCTTTAATAAATAGCTAAAAAATAAAAATTAACTAAAATGCTATAAAAATGAAGCTTTTAGATACTAAAGGAAAATATGAAAACAAGTATTTTTAAAGAACTAATGACTAATTTTTTTAAAAAATTTACTAAAGCAAATAAATCTGAAAAAGTAAATGAAATTATTTCAGAGAATTTAAATTCTGATTTTCAACTTAACAAAAAACAACTAAAATTAGTTCGTTGAGCAAATAATCACCCATTACCAAAATCAAGCAAAAAAATTACTACAAATACTGAAGGTAATATCATTGAATTTTTTAAAGTTTCAAAATATTATTTATTTGGTTCAGTTGTAGCTGAAGTATTTAAAGACATTAGCTTTAGTATTAAAAAAGGAGATTTTGTAATTTTATACGGAAAATCAGGTTCTGGAAAATCTACAATTTTAAATTTAATGTCTGGACTTGATCGAGCATCAGGCGGAGATATCGTTGTAGCAAATGAAAATCTATCTTTTTTAACTAACGCTCAACTTACTCAATTTAGAAGAGATAATGTTTCTTTTATTTTTCAAAACTATAACTTACTTCAAAGCATCAATGGTTTTGATAATGTTCAAGTTGGTTCACATTTGCAAAAAGATAAAGATAAAAAAATCAACATTGATGAGCTATTTAAAGAATTTGAGGTTGATGAAATTAAATTCAAGTATCCTTCTCAAATGTCAGGTGGACAACAACAAAGAATTTCAATTTTAAGAGCTTTAGCTAAAAATGGTGAAATTATTTTCGCCGACGAACCAACTGGTGCGCTAGATGAAAAAAATACAGCAATTGTTTTAAAAGTTTTAAAATATATTAATGAAAAATACAAAACTACAATAGTTATGGTTTCTCACGATGTTTCAATGCTTCCTTTGGCTGATAGAATTATTAAACTCGAAAATAAACAAGCAAATATTATTGAGCAAAAAGGAGTTAGTTTTGAAGAATTTGTAAAATTAAAAGCTAAAGAGACAAAATAGAATAAAAAAATATTTTTCTTCATTTTTAAAGTAAAATAACAAAAATAAAACAATACAAAGGACTAAAAATTATGGAAAAAAGTATGTTAAATTCATTAACTTCAATCAAACAAAAATATGAGGATTTATCTAATAAATTACTAGATCCAAATATTGTTTCTGACATAAAAGAATATACAAAAATCAACAAAGAATTAGCTTCTATAGAAGATATTGTTGTTGCTTTTAACGAATACTTAAAACAAATTTCCATAATTGAAGATTCTAAAAAATTACTACAAGAAAAAGATGTAGAAATTAATAATTTAGCTAAAGAAGAAATTGCTATAGCAACTAAAAAAATTGAAGAAATTGAAAAAGAATTAGTTATTTTACTACTTCCAAAAGATGAAAATGATGATAAAAATGTAATAGTAGAAATACGTGGCGCTGCAGGAGGTGATGAAGCTAATATTTTCGTTGGTGATCTTTATAAAATGTATTTAAAATGAGCAGAATCAAAAAAATGATCTGTTAAAGTTTTAAACTCATCAATAGCTTCTGCTGGAGGATTTAGCCAAATAGTTTTTTCAGTTAGCGGTGATAAAGTCTATTCCAAGCTCAAATTCGAATCAGGTGTTCACAGAGTTCAAAGAATACCTGAAACTGAAACACAAGGCAGAGTTCATACTTCCACTACTACAGTTACAATAATGCCTGAAGTTGACGATGATATTCAAATAGACATAAAACCACAAGATTTAAGAATTGATACTTATCGTTCTTCAGGAGCTGGCGGTCAATCGGTAAATACTACTGATTCTGCAGTTAGAATTACTCATATCCCGACTGGTTTAGTTTCTACATCACAAGATGGAAGATCTCAGATAGCCAACAAAGAATTAGCTTTAAAAATTTTAAAATCTAAAATTTATAATCTAGAAGTTGAAAAAAAACAAGCAATCGAAGGTCAATTTAGGAAATTAGCAGGTTCAGGTGCTCGTTCAGAAAAAATTAGAACCTATAATTACCCTCAAGATCGTGTTACCGATCACAGAATTAGCTTTTCTACCTCATTAAAAAATGTTATTGTAGGAAATTTAGATCCTATCATTGAGGCTTTATTAGCAGAAGATAAAGCTGAAAGAATAGCAACTAGCTATGAAAACAAATAATGATTATTTTTTAGCAAGAAAATTAGCTTTGTTAAAAGAAAAACAAAGAAACAATTTAGAGCTAAACATCAACAAAAAAGAAGAAAAATTACTAAAAACTAACATACCGATTCAAAAAATAATTGGCTTTGTTATGATGCAAAATCTAACAATAAACATCAACAAAAAAGTTTTAATTCCTCGTTATGAAACAGAGGAATTAATTTTACAAGCCTACAAATTTATAAATAAAAATTCATCAGTTTTAGATTTAGGTTGTGGTTCAGGATTTATAGGACTTTCTATAGCTAAAAATACACAAGCCAAAGAAGTGATTTTATCAGATATTGATTCTCAAGCAATTTTACAAACTAAAATAAATGCAAAATTAAATAATTTAAAAGTTAAAATCATTAAATCAGATCTTTTTGAAAATTTGAAAAATTATAAGTTTGATGTTATTATTTCTAATCCACCTTATTTAGATTTTGAAAGTTCAAATTTAGATTCTTCAGTGTTAGATTATGAACCTTGAAATGCTTTATTTGCAAAGCAAAAAGGCAATTATTTTTTTAAAAAAATATTAAAACAATATAAACTATATTTAAATAAAAAAGGTGTAATTTTATTTGAAATTGACCAAACTAATTTAAAATTTTTTAAAAAATATCATCCTGAATTTAAAATAATTTATGATATAAATAACAAAGTCAGAATTGCAGTTTATGAAAGTGAGTAAAATGTCAAAAATAATCGATTTAGCAAATTCAAAAATAAGAACAAGATATGCACCTAGTCCTACTGGTTATTTACACATCGGAGGAGCTAGAACTGCTTTGTTTAACTATTTATTTGCAAAGCATTTTGAAGGTGATTTTATACTAAGAATTGAAGATACAGATGTTGCAAGAAATGTAGCTGGTGGTGAAAAATCTCAGTTAGATAATCTTTTTTGGCTTGGAATCATTCCTGATGAATATCCTACAAAGGAAAATCCAAAATATGGATTTTATCGCCAGTCAGAAAAATTAAAAAGATATTGAGATTTAGCACATAAACTAATAGAACAAAAAAAGGCATATTTAGCTTTTGATTCACCTGAAGAGTTGCAACAACAAAAGCAAGAACAAGAAAAACAAGGTATTTTTAGTTTTAGATACGATAGAAACTGGTTGAAGATTTCTCAACAAGAAAAAATAAAAAGGTTCAAAAACAAACAATTTTCAATAAGACTAGCTTTAGAAAAAAACAAAGAATATGCTTGAAACGACATTGTTCGTGGTCCTATTAAAGTAAATTCAAACGATATTGGGGATTGAGTTATAATAAAATCTGATGGTTATCCAACTTATAATTTTGCAGTAGTAGTTGACGATCACGATATGGAAATTACTCACGTTTTAAGAGGTGAAGAACATATTTCAAATACTCCAAAACAATTAGCAGTTTATGATGCTTTTGATTGAGATTTTCCAAATTTTGGTCACCTTACTATTATTACAGATCAAAGCGGTAAAAAACTTTCAAAAAGAGATAAAAGCTTATTTCAATTCATAGAAGACTATAAAAATGAAGGTTATTTACCACAAGCTATCTTTAATTTTTTAGCTTTACTAGGTTGAACTTCTCAAGATGCTAAAGAACTAATGACAAAAGAAGAACTAATCACAGCATTTTTACCCCAAAGACTTTCGAAATCTCCTTCAAAATTTGATAATAAAAAACTTGAATGATTTTCTAAACAATACTTTAAACAATTAACTAATGATCAAATAAAGGAAAATATTAAAATAACCCTTCAAAATCCTTTACAAAATTGATTAGATTTTGCGATTGATACATACAAAGCTAGTTGTGCTACTTTTAAAGATTTAGAAATAGAAATAAACTCTTTTAGCACAATTTTAGAAGAATGTCAAAATGAAAAAGATAAACAAATTTATAGCCAAATTGATGATAATTTACTAAAGACTTTTACTTCATTTTTAGATTGAAATGATTTTAGTGTTGTAATGCTAGAACAAGCGATTGAAAAAACAAAACAAGCTACTAATTTAAATGGTAAAAAGCTTCTTTTACCTATTAGAATAGCAACTACTTTTAAATCATCAGGGCCTGAATTAGCTAAAGTGATTTGATTATTAGGAAAAGACTTAATTTTAAAAAGGTTAGCAAAATGATTATAAAATTTTCATCTACAATAAAAAGTCCTGGAATTGAAGACCAAAAATTATCTTTTAGCTCTAAACTCGAAAGAGAAAAAGAAATCAGCTTTGATACTCAAGAAGAATTTACAAGCTATACTTTTACAAATCCTGAAAATAAAGGTATTTTAAGAATAGAAATATACAAAAATAAAGCTTTATTAATAACTGAAATGTCAACAATTTTGTTGGATAAAAACAAAAAACAAACTATAGAATACAACACTCCTCATGGTCAAATGTTTTTAGAATCATCACTACAACTTCTTTCTGAAGAAGAAAACCAAGTAGATATTCACTATACTTTACACACTTTGAAAAACGAGCTTGTAGGGCAATATTTTGTACGTTTGGAGATAGAAAACTAAAATGATACATGTTGTTTTATATCAACCTGAAATTAGTCCAAATACCGGAAATATCATAAGAAGTTGTTTTGCAACAAATGCAAAATTACATATTATAAAACCTATTGCTTTTGAATTAGAACCAAAATATTTAAAAAGACCTGCTGCTGGCAAATTACTTTCTGACATTCAACATGAAATTCACAGTAACTATGAAGAGTTTGTAAAAAAATACCAAGATAAAGAAATTTTTTACATCACAAGATATGCAACTCAAACTTATTCAGATGTAGATTATAAAAAAATAAGAAACAAAAATGAAGACATTTTTTTAATGTTTGGAACAGAATCTACAGGCATTCCTAAATCCATTTTGTCTAAAAACTTAAACAGATGTCTTAGAATCCCAATGCAACCAAAATCAAGATCTTTAAATTTAGCAAATTCAGTTGTTATTGTTATTTATGAAGTTTTAAGACAACTTAATTTTGAATCACTTTCTTTATATGAAGTGCAAAAAGGAAAATACTTTCTAAATGAAGATAATTAGTTCATTACAAAATCCAGAAATTAAATTATTAATTAAATTAAAATTAAAAAAATATCAACAAATTCACAATAGTTTTTTAATAGAAAATTATAAGGATTTAGAGCTTGCTCTTGAGTACAACAAAGTAATAAAAATTTATACAACTAATCCTAATTTTGAACTTAAATCCTTCAAAAATGAAGACATTATTTTAGTTTCTGAACAAATAATGCAAAAAATTAGTTCATATCAAAGTGCTTCTGAAGTTGTGGCTTTATGTAAAAAATTAGATATATTAAAACTTGAAGATTTTTTTATACACAAAAGAATTGCTATTTTAGAAAATATACAAGATCCAGGGAATTTAGGAACAATTATTAGAAATTGTTCTGCTTTTGATTTTTCTTTAATTTATTCAGGAGTAGATTTTTATAATCCAAAAGTAATTAGTTCCTCAAAAGGAGCAATTTTTAAAACTTCTATTTTAAGAGTAGAAGATCTAGAGAATATTATTGAAAAATTACATAATAATAACTTTATATCAGTGGGAACTTTTTTATCAAAAAAAGCTACAAAAATAAAGGATTTTTTGATTGATAATAATCAAAAATATGCAATTGTTTTTGGTAATGAATCAACAGGGATTTCTGATAAATTAGAAAAACAAATTAAAAAACAAATTTATATTCCAATTGTTTTTGAGTCATTAAACATAGCAAATGCCAATGCCATTTTACTCTATGAATTTTCAAGTCAAAATTATAAAAAAAGATAATAAAAAAATGGCAGAGGTGACAGGAGTCGAACCCGCAACACACGGGGTTGAAGCCCGTTGTTCTACCATTGAACTACACCTCTATAGCCAAATAAAATTATACTTGATTTTTAAAAATTCATAAGTTTTTCTTTATCATTTATAATATAAAAAGAAAGAAAATATGAAAGTTAATTTATTTTGAAAAGTCTTTTGATTTATTTTAAAAATATCTTTTATTAGTTTTGGTGGAGGTAATGCAATTATGCCCATAGCTAAAAGATATTCTGTTGATAAATATAATTGACTAACTTCTGCTGAATTTGATGAAGTAGTTATTATGACCAACTTATTGCCAGGACCTAGTGTAATACAAATGTTTTCTTTTGTTTCTATTAAAATGCTCGGCAAATTTAAAGGAATATTAGCAACTACACTTGCTTTACTTCCACATATGTTATTTGCTTTGGTTTTGATTTATGCTTCAACTTACTTACCGCCTAAATACTTATTGGTTATAAATATAGGAATAATGCCTGCTATTATTGGGATATTAATTGCGTTTGGAGTTAACTATATAAAAACAAGTAAAAAAGAGTTATCACTAGCATTGGTAATTTTAATTTTTACTTTTACATTTTTATTTTGTATTTTTGTTCCTGCACCGTTTAATTTACCTGTTATTTCATTAGTAATTATTTTTATACTTTATGTATTATTTGAGTTTGTTTATAAAAAAATAAGAAAGAAAAAAGATGATTTTAGTAATAATAACTAGTATTTTTTTACTGATAATTATTTGCTTAATAGTTTTTGGTGGCGGACAAGTTTTTATGCCGGTTTTTAACTGATTTTGACTATTTCTAGCTAATCAGTTTGGAACTCAAATAGATGAAAACAGAATACAAGAAATTTTTTCTATTACAAATTCTACACCAGGAGTTGTTTCATTAAAATTTGCAGCAGTTACTGGATTAGTTGTAGCTAATAATCAATGATGAGGAATATTTTTATCAATATTTTTTTACTTTGTTTTTAGTTTACCAGCAATTTTATTAGTTATTTTAGGTTTAAAAGTTTTAAAAAAACATAAAAATAATCCTAGATTTAAAAAATTGTTTTCTTTATTTAAGCCAGCAATCGCGGCTATTATGATTAGTTTAGCAATTCAATTATTCATTAGTATTTATTTTATTCAAATTTATTTTAATAAATCAATGGGTCAATATGCAGGATATAGTGATGTAGCTTCGTTAAAAAACACTTTTTTTGCAAATTGAAGATATTATGTCTTACTAGTTTTCGTCCCTGTTTATACATTAGCTTCATTTATTATGTACAGAAAAAAAGTACCTATTTTCTTTATTTTCTTAACAGGACTGGTGTGTTCATTTATAGTTTTTGAACCTTGATTAGCATAAAAAAAGTAAACAAACTAAAGAAAAAGTTTTTATTTTATTCAATTTTAGATTTTAAAAGGAATTTTAATATAATAAAGATATGACAAGGAAGTTTTATAATAAAAAAGAATACTTTGTGGATTTAGAAAAAAAAGAAGTGATTCTTGAAAAAGAATTTCATCAAAAGCTATTAAACAAAGAATTTGCTTTTAATACAGGATTTAAAAAAATAGGTGGTTCTTCAATCGGAGAGGTTTTAGAAGTTGATGATTATTCTTCAGCTTTTAAAGCTTTTATTAGATTATCAAAATTAGATATGCCTATTTTAGATACCAAATATATTGATGCCGGGGTAGCGATTGAGCCTTTAGTAGTAGCTGCGATTGAGAAAAAATTAAAAGTAAAAGTTGAAGTGTTTCCACCACAAAAATATAACTATGATTATTTTAAAGAAGATCCGATAATTGGCGGTATTCCTGATGGATTTATTCAAGAAAAACAACTTATAATCGAAATTAAGACAACGGGCGAAAAAAACTTTGAAAAATGAGGTAAAAACGGAGAAAATTTACCTCCAAAATACTTAAAACAAGCTCAGTTGTACGCTTACTTAAAAAAGGTAGATAGATTTGCTATTGTAGCAACATTTTTAAAAGAACAAGATTATATAGATCCTAAAAACTTTCCTATTGAAAAAAGAAAAATACAAACATATTCTTTTAATGTTAACAAAGAAGAAGTTGAAGATGATATAGCGCAAATTAAAACTTGATATTTAGAACATACATCTTCTGGTGTTTCTCCAAAATTTAATTCTATAAAAGATGCTGAAATTTTAGAATATTTACTATGTGAAAACGAAGAACAATGAATGAATTTGCTTGAAAAATGAAGAAAAGAAGGTAAAGTTAAAGTAGAAATTGATTAAATAAAAACCAGTTTTAACTGGTTTTTATTTAATCTTTTTTCCTACTTAATTTATCTGATCAATCTTCAAGTTCTCCTTGAAAATTTTTGTATAAGGCTATGCAACCTGTTGGAACATTTTCTTTATTTAATTCTTTTAAATATTGTTTATATTTGCCACAATCTCATATGCTTCGTATTTCTTCGTTTTTACCAAAATTAAAAATTTCATCTTTGGGTTTATTAAGTAATTCTCTGATTCAAAAATATTGAGAAAAACCAATAATTTCACATCAATTTTTAAAATTATATTCATTTTGTTTAATAACTTCTTGTTCTAAAAAATTTTCTAATGAAATTTCATTGGGTTGTGAGGTAAGAAAATCAGTTACTTTATCTATGTTGTGCTCTGCTCATTCTCTTTGCTCATCATCTTTAATTTCAAAAATTATTTTTTTAATTTCTTCTTCTAGTTCATATGTATTATCTTGCTTTATTAATCTTTTAATTTTTTCTGTTGAATAAGCAAATTGATGAATATTATCCTTATTGATAATATCTTTACCAAAAGAAGAAATATAATCATTAATTAATCTTTCTTCTCCCATAATTGGAGACTCAAATTTATCAGCTTTTATTGATTTAAATCTTCTTTTTGCTTCTCTAACTAAAACTTCAAGTGCCTTTCTTTCTTTTTCTGTAATCTGCACATTTTCATTTACAAAATCTTGTTCTTCTTTAGTATCTACTAAATTTCTTAGTTGTAATGTGAAATAGTAAATTTTTATTCAGCATAATAAAAACTGTTCTAATTGACTTTTAATAAGAATTTTATTATCTTGTTCTTCATCGCTTGGAATACTTTCAAAACAAGGAATATCTCATAAATAAAACAATTTTTTGATTGCATTAAAGTTTTCGTTTATTTGGTCTACCACTCAAAATATTTTATCTTTATCAAAATCTACAATGGAAACATCTGCATATTTAATGTTTCCATAAATATTAAGAGCTTGAATTAAGTTTTTGTACATTTTAAATGGATTATTAAAGAACACAACATTACCATGAGGTTTTATATTGTTTAAAAATACTCTATTAGTTCTTGAAATCGCTTGAATTAAGTGCTCTTCTTCTAAGTTTTTATCAAAGAAAATTGTATTTATGAATTTAGAATCAAAACCAGTAAGTAATTGATTCACCACAATTACTAAATCTAAATGGTCTTTACCATCATTATTAAAATTTGTGGCATTATCGTTAGAAGAAACTTGATAAGGACCCTTTTTAGCTAATCTTATAGTAAGATCTTTTTTGTAATTACTAAAAGTATCTATTGTTCAATTAGTATCAAAAAGAGCATTATAGTTTTTTAATATATCCTCAACTCCATTTCTTTTAAATTCTATTTCTTCAGTATCACCAGTATATGATTCGTTAGGATCAAATAATGCGCTTACTTTAATTTTCTTATAGAAACAACCACCTTCTTTATTTAAATATGACTGAAAAATTTTAAAATATGCAATTGCATCTTCAATTCTATTTGTTGCTAAGATAGCGCTAAACATATTTTTTTTAGCCATAAAACTATCTCAAGTTTTTAAAATATTTTTTACTACTAAATGTTTTCAAAGTCATAGATCATCTTTATCCAGATAATTTGGCTCTAAAAACTTTTCAAATAACTTTTCATTTTTATCAATATCATCGTTATTTTTATTTTCGAAGCGCAAAATGCTAAAGTAATCTTCGGAAAATTCTTTATCTGACTCTAATATCTGTTTTACTTTTTCTATTTTTGTATTTTTTTTATGCTCATTAGCTTCATTTGGATTTCAAAAATCTTTTACAAAATCATAATTTAATTCACTTAAAATATCTTGCTCATATGCATATTTCCAAAAATTATAATCATTGAAAAAGACATACTTAAAACTATAACCCAGAACGTTATTATCAATAATCGCATTTTTCATAGTATAAGTGTGAAGAATTTTCCCAAAGATAATTTGTGAATGTAGCTCACCTTTTTTATTAATTTCGAAAATTGGAGTTCCAGTAAATCCCATTCATACTGAATTGTAAAATGTTTTTTTAATATTTGCAGCAGTTTCACCAAAAACACTTCTATGTGATTCATCTAGTATAAAAACAATTCTTTTTGAATTAATTTTTTCTACTTCACTCGGAGAAAGTTCTTTAGCAATATTGTTTATTTTTTGATGAGAACTAATGTGTAATTTTTTATCACTATTTAAAAGAAAATCCTTTAAAGAAGAAGTGTATTTAGAATTAGTTACTTCTTCGCTCCAATTTTTTGCAAAGTCGCTATAATTTTGAAATGTCTGATCAGTTAAAGCAATTCTATCAGCTAAAAAAACTACTTTATCTGCATAATTTTTATCAATTAAAACTTGAGCAGTCTTAAAACTAGTTAAAGTTTTTCCTGAACCAGTTGCATGTCAAATTAATCCACATTTTTTAATAAAGTCCGTTTTATTATTTCAAATAGTATTATTATTCTTTTCAAATTCTCTAGCAATAGCTTCAATGGCTCAATATTGATATGGTCTTAAAATTTTTATATCCTTATCATCTGAAGCTGAGTATATTCCAATCAAATTGTGAGATGTTGGAATATTTAAAAAACTTTGTACAATGTCTTTTCAATAAGTTATTTTTTCGTTTTTTTCGTCAGTTCACTTAAAAATAAAGTCTTTATTTACAATATCATCTGCATTATTTTTATTAGATGTATAAAACATTTCATTTTCATCCATTGCTACAAACATTTGAATAAGTGAAAAAATCCCTTGTTTATACACACCGGCTTTATGATATGACCTTATCTGACCTAATGCATCTATGGCGTAATTATTTTTACCTTTTAACTCTATTTGTATTACAGGAATTCCGTTAATCAAAAGAACAATATCAAAACGCTTATTTGCTCTTTTGTCTACAACTTGTTGTGCAATTTGATAAATGGTTTTACCTTGATTTACATCAGTTTTTGAAAATATATTCAAATATTTTGTTTTACCATAATCAGGATTAGTCTCTGCTGTTCCAGCATCTCTTGTAATACTTACTTCACCGTTTATGATAAATTGATTTTTTAAACCAACTGTATTTCTTTTGTTAACTTTATCTAATATTTGTTCCATTTCTGAATCAGATAATGGAATTGATTTTAATTCTCCTCTATTTCTAAAATAAATTATTTCTTTTCAATTTTCAATTAAACTTTGTTCATCTTTTCGCTTTAAAACATTATCAGAATATTTTTTTAAAACATCATTTAATTCAGAATTATTAAACTGATTAGTGGTTTGTTTTAAAGTAAGGTCTCTATTTTCTCAGCCATAATGTTTTAATAAAGAAATTAATTTTTCTTCAAATTTAGCTTCATTTTCTTCTGGTTTATATAACATATTTTCTCTTTTATAAATTTTATTTCAAAATTTTTATAAGTTTATTTATAGCTATAGAATCTGATTGATTTGCATCGAGTTCAGTTAATAAAGTAGCTAAATTTGCTTCATTTTCTTTTATTTCACTGTTTATATTTTCTAAAACATCTTCATATTTTTTGTGTAAATTTTCAAATCTAAAAACAAAATCTAAGATTATTTTTTTAGATTTAGATTTTAGATCATTTATTATAGGATTGGTTCAATTAGAAATTAAAATTTCTATAACTTGTTCATTTGTTAATGTTTTAAAAGTATTATAAGTTTGCAAAATTAATTCTTGATTTAAGTCTTTTATTAAATTATTGATATTTTTTCTATTATTTTCTAATTCATCTATTTGTAAGATTCATGACTCGAGAGAATTATCTTCAATTTGTTCGCTTTTTAGTTTTTTAGCTTCTTTTTTTATTTTTTGAATACTAATCTTTCAAACATCATCTTTTTCTTTAAAATCAAAGTACATATCTGTTTTATCTTCATCACTTATGGACTCAACAATTGATTCAATTTCATCTACAATTTGATTAATTTGTTCTTCATATTCTTGTCTTTGTTTTAATTTAACAGCTAAAAATATTGAACTAATCATATCAGGATGAATAATTTCATGATCTCAAGATTCTAGTTCTTTAACAATTACTGCTTCTTTTAATTTGGTTTTTTTAGAAACTATTCTTTCTTTTTCTATTATCTGTGCTGTTGATTTAATAAAATCCAAAATTTCTTCATCTGTTTTGTCTGAAAATTTATTAAATTCAAAATATTCTAAATAATTATTTATAACAAGAGATGAATTCATTAAAATTTGAAAAATATCATATTTATCTAAAAAGCTAATTTCTTCTAATTGATTAAAAACAAAATTAATAATTAATTTTTCTAATTCGATTTTATTTAGTTTTTTTAATAAATCTCAATTAGTAAAATTTGTTTTAAATAGATTATATATTCTTTTCCCTAATGTATCATAGGAAGTTAAATAACTTTGAACTGAAGAAGAATTAAATATTGTTTCTTGAATATTTTCTGGATCTTTAAATAGATAATAACCTTGTTTTTCTGTAGGTTCTAATAATTGATTTTTAATATCTGGAAACTTTGTAAAAAATTCATTAAATTCTTCTAATTCTGTCTCTGATACATTTCCATAGATAGTAGAATATAAATCAAATTTTTCTTCTTTTTTGAAATTATCTAAGTATCTAGAAATATTTAAGTTGTAGTCATTTTCTCTTATTTCACTTACATCTACTAATCTTGAAAAGTCTTTTAATTCAATTTTATTATTTACAGTATCAGCTATTTTTTTGATATGCGAAATTTCTAATTTGTTTTTATTTCCTTCTTTTACAAACAATTTTGAAGCATCAACAAATAATATTTGATTTTTTTCGTCATTAGTTTTTCTTTTTAAAATAACAATTATTGTTGAAATTGAAGTACCATAAAAAATATCTGATGGTAGTCCGATAATAGAATCAATTTCTGCGTTTTCGATTAATCTTTCTCTTATTATTTTTTCATTTCCACCTCTAAATAAAACTCCATGAGGTAAAACTATAGCAACAATTCCGTCTGGACTAATATGGTATAAATCATGTAGTAAAAAAGCAAAGTCAGCTTTAGCTTTAGGCGCTACTGCATAGCTTCTAAATCTTTTATCAGATTCAGCATTTTCTGTATCTCATTTTAATGAATAAGGAGGATTAGAAACGACAGAATCTACTCTTAAAGGTTCTGTTGAATTTATTTTGTCAATTGGTCAATCTTGTTTTAAAGTGTCAGCATTTCTTGCATGAATTTCAGAAACATTAACTCCGTGCAAAATTAAATTCATTTTTGTCAATTTGTATGTAGATTCATTAATTTCTTGTGCATAGTAGGTGACTGAGTGTTTCTTTTTATTAAATTTTTGAAAAACTTCACCTATATTTAAAAGTAATGAACCAGAACCTGAAGTTGGATCGTAAATTTTAATATTGTCTTTGTGTTTTAAGTGAAAAGCTACTATTTCTGCCATTAATAAAGAAATTTCGTGAGGAGTATAAAATTCACCTCCTTTTTTTCCTGCAGACGATGCAAATTTACCTATTAAATATTCATAAACAAAACCTAAAATATCATATTGTCCTTTTTTAACAGGAATATCTTTGATAATTTCAATTAGCTTTTTTAACTTTTTAGTTTGTTCTGCTTCGTTTGTACTTAATTTGTATAACTCATCAGATAATGTTTTAAAAATATTTTCAAATAAATTTTCACTTTTTCCTCTTAAGTTTGAATCAAAAGAGTTAATTGAGCGATTTAGTAAACTTGCTGAAAAATTTCTTGCATTATCCTTCATTCAAGAAGAATATAAATACTGATGCTGGATAAAATATCCTAAATTTTTATTTGCAGATTCTTTTATTTCTTCATATTCATTTTTAGAATAAGGACTTTTAATTGAATTTTCATCTTCATAATAATCATCGTTTAGTCATTGAATGTCTTCGATACTTCCGTTATATTTTAAAAATCATTCTTCAAATCTTTGTGAAATAGTTTTATAAAAAATAAGTTCAAGTAAGAAATTTTTATACTCTGTAATTTCTAATGAACCTCTCATTTCATTAGCAGCTTCTCAAATTTTGTTTCCAAGTTCTTGTTTAGTAAGTGTTTTGTTAGTTTCTATTTGAATATTTTTGTTTTTTGACATAATTTCCTTTCATTTTATAGTGTTTTTTTAATACTTTTTATTTCATTCTCTCAAAAATAACTTCAGCTTTATCTAAAAATAAATTATCAAATTTAGAAAAATTTTCAATTTCGAGTATATCATTTTTGTCAAGTTTTAAAAGCTTTAAAACTTTTTGCGAAGTGTTTTTTAAACATACAGATAATAAAGTATTAACTGCATAAATTCCATTAATTAAAGTATTTAAAATAACTTCTAATCTATTTTTATTTGTTTCAGATCAAGGCTTAGTTATATCAATATAACCATTTAGTTTTTTTGATAAAGAAAACACTTCTTTAAATGCTTTGTCTAATTCATAGTTATCAAAGTGTTTAATATAATTATTTTTGGTTTCGATTATTGCTTGAAAAATTTGTTTATCTTCTTCTAAAAGTTCTTCTTTTTTGTATCTTACAGGTCTAGCGAAGTTTTTGAATATCATAGTAATTGTTCTTGTAATTAAATTACCAAAATTATTAGCAAGTGCTGAATTATAAAATAAAGTTAAATTTTCTTGATCGAAAATACCATCGGAACCAACAGGAATTTGACTAGCAAAAAAGAGTTTAATAACTTCTTTATCATATTGTTCTAGTAATTTAATAGGATCGATAACATTTCCTTTAGATTTGGACATTTTACCTTCATTTGTGATAATTCAACCATGAGATAAAATTGAAGTTGGTAATTTTATATCTAAGGATTTTAAAAATATTGGTCAATAAATACAGTGAAATCTAGTTATTTCTTTTCCTACAATATGAAGGATTTGATCCCCGTTTTTTCAGTATTTTTGATAATCTTGATCATTTTCTAAATCGAAATTAAGTGCACTGATGTAATTAAATAAAGCATCTAATCAAACATAAATTGTATGTTTTGGATCTGATGTAACTTTTATTCCTCATTCAAGATCAGGTCTAGTTACTGAAAGATCTTCTAATCCCTTTTCTAAAAAGTTTTTTTCTAACTCGTTTTGGATTTTTTTATTAATTACAAATTTATCATTTTCTTTTCAATAAGCTTGTAATCAAGGAGCAAACTTTTTCATATCAAAAAAGTAAGTTTCTTGTTCAAAATATTCTAATAAATTATCACTTACAGGATGATAGTATTTTCCATTTTTTACTACAGCTTGTGTTGGAGTTAAAAATTCCTCGTCGCTTACTGAGTATCAACCACTATATTTTCCTTTATAAATCAAGCCTTTTTGGAGCATTTTTTCAAAAATTTGAGCCACTATTTTTTTATGTTTTTCAGAAGTTGTTCTTATAAAATAATCATAATCAATATCAAGTTTATTTCATAAATCTTCAAATTTTTTAACTACTTGATCAACAAAAACTTGTGGTTTTAAATTATTTTGTTCTGCTTTTTGTTGAATTTTTAATCCATGTTCATCTGAGCCTGTTAACATCTTGGTATCAAAACCAACTAATTGTTTATATCTTTTAATAACTCAAGCTAGTGTAGTCGTGTATAAATGCCCAATATGTAAATCACCTGAAGCGTAATAAATTGGAGTGGTTACATAAAAAGTTTTCTTCATTTTACTTCCTTTTTATAGGTTTATAGAGTTTTTTTATTTCTTTACGATAAACATGTAATTTCTTATTTTTAGGATGTAAATATAAATTAGGTAAATAGTGGGTTCCTCAAGTTGCTGCAAATGCTGATTCAATTAAAACAAAAGAAGGTTTGGTATCTATTCTGGCAAAAATAAATTGAATTTTTTTTGGTTCAAATTTATATTTTCTTAATAACTCGATTGCGTCAACAAATCTTTCTGTAGGTAAAACCATAGATAAAATACCTTTTTGTTGAATTATTTTAGAAGAACCTAAAATTATTTGTTCCAAATTAATACTTATTTCGTATATGGCTTTTTTTACTTGTTCACTTATGTTGTTTTTAATGTTTTTTGTACCTAATTTGTAATATGGAGGATTGGTAAAAATTAGGTCATACTTTCTTTTTTGTGCTTTTGTATGTTCTTTTCAAAAATCATTAAAATCTTGAGCAATTAAGTTAATTTGTGCTTCTTTTTTGTTCAAAATTACATTTTTTTTTGCTAAGTCTATTGCTTTTGGCTCTATATCTATTGCATCGATTTTCAAATCTTTATCTCGTTCAGCAACAAAAATTGCAAGAGCTGCATTATTAGTTCCGATTTCTAATAAGTTTTTGGTTTTTTTACTTAAACTTATAAAATTTCCCAGCATTATTGTATCTACTGAGTAATTAAACATTGTTTTATCTTGATATACGAATAAATTTGAATCAAAACCCAAAGAGTTTTTAACTACATTTTTATCTTTTATCATTTTTGTATTCTTTTAGTTTTGGATTAAAGCTATATCCACGTCCAAATTTAGCTATTTTTTTGTTGTTAATCATTGTTGCATCAGCGCTAAAATGAACTTTAATTTCAAGCATATATTCTCCAACACCGTATGAATCAACTGGAGCATTTTGTGCTTCAAATTCTGCAATTTTTTTAGCATTAAAACCAGATGAAACAATAATTTTTACATGTTTTCCACCGTGTTCATCTAAAGCTTTTCTTAGTCTTTTGATTTGCTCTACAGTAACACCAAATTGGTTTTCTCCGTCTTTAAACATTTTATCCTGTACAGCTGATGATGTATCTACTCTCACTCCGAAAAGTTTTTTACCAAAACGTTTTAATACTTTTAAAGAATCTGTAATTACATCATTATTAAAATCAACCAGAGCAATTAAATCAAGTTCAGGAAATAGTTCATGATAACATTCAAGCGCTTTTACTAAATCTCCTTCAAAAGATTGAATAAGTGCATGTGGAATTGATCCAAAAATATCTTCTAAGTTCTTTCTTGCTCCAGCTTCTGTACTATGTGTTTTTATTCCGGCTACTTCAGCTGCTAGTCCATCAATATGTTGATTTATATAGTGATCAGCACGATCTGCCATATAAATTATTTCTTTTCCATTAGCTGCTTGAATACATCTGTGTGCATTAGTTGCTATTGAAGATGATCTAGCTAAAATTCCATCTATCATTCCTTCAAAAACACCAAAGTCTTGATAATGTCCTTCTAATTCCAACACAACTTCTCTAGGCTGAATTATACTTCCGTCTTCTAAATATCTGATTTTGTACTTACTTGTATCTGTATGATCTTCTAAAAGTTTTAAGGCTTCTTTCATACCAGCAAGCATTGTGTTTTCTTTTCTTTGAAAAAATTGTAAAACTACAATTGCATCTGGATTGTATTTTTTAATTACTTCTTCAGTTCTAAAAAAATAATCTGATATATATTTTTTAATATTGTCCATATTTTTCCTGTTGTAAATTTATTTATAAATTTTAGCTGAATTAAATAAAAAAAGTAAATTTATGTTTATTTTTCTTATTTTTTTCTTTAAAAATCTATAAAAAAGAAGTAAACAGATTAGCTTTAATTTAATTATATTTTTATTGAAATTTAAAAAATTTGCTTCAAATGCTTGGCAAAAAAAAAAAAAAAAGTAAAATATTGCCACTCAAAATATTTTTTAGAATTTTACAAAACATATTTCAAGATTTATTTATTTATTCAAATACATAAAAGGAGAATTTATGAAAATAAAAAAATTATTATTACCTCTTGCATTAATGCCAACAATGGCGATGATACCAATAGTTGCACTAAGTTGTTCAAAAACAGAAGCTCAACCACCAAAACAAATTCAACCAACCAGAGCTAATAAAGAACAAGTAGATGAGTTAAAAACAGTATTAACAGAAGAAAACAAGAAAATTACTGATACAGTTTTACCAATAGTTAATAAAATTCAACTAGCAAAAAATGCAGGTCAGATAGGGTTTGTTAAATTAGCAAAATTTGATGGCTATATTAAACAATTAAAAAAAGAAAACGAAGAGTTGATTAAAGAATTAAAAGATGACCTTACAGAAGTTAAGTTTAACGAAATAAAAAGATCTCAGGCAACAAAAGCCGAAAAAACTCGTACACAATTTGAGTCCTTATTAGCTTTATATAATGAAGGAATTATTGAAAAAACACCTGATTTTGAATTTCAAAAAGATGAACTCTTTAAAGTGGCTGAAGAATATATAGCTAATAAACCTACAACAGAAAATACAACCACTCAAGGAACACCAACTCAAGGAAAAAGTACAACTAATGAAGGAAGTACAACTAATAACAAACCTAAAACCAAAACTATTAAGGAACAGGCTGATGAGCTAAAAACTGCATTAACAGAAGAAAACAAAAAAATTACTGATACAGTTTTACCAATAGTTAAAACTATTCAGCCAACTCAAACAGCAGGTCAGATACAACTTAATAGATTAATGGATGTTTATAGTGGTATTGAAAAACATCAAAAAGAAAACAAAAAGTTGATTCAAAGATTAGAAAAAGACCTTACAGAAGATGACTTTAGAAAAGTAAAATACTCTCTGGCAGAAATGTCCAAAACAATCGCTAAACAATTTCAGAACTTATTGTCTTTATATAAAGAGGGAATTATTGAAAAAACACCTGATTTTGAATTTCAAAAAGACGAACTGTTTAAAGTAGCTGAAGATTATATAGCTAAAGAAACTCCTATGGAAGCAACTAAAGAAACTCCTATGGAAGCAACTAAAGAAACTTCTATGGAAACACCTAAAGAAACTCCAATGAAGAAAAAAACTCCAACGGAAACACCTAAAGAAACTCCAATGATGAAAGAAACATCAATGAATAATAACACATCAATGAAGGAAAAAACTCCTATGGAAGCACCTAAAGAAACTCCAATGGAGCAACGATAGCATAGACATACATGGATATAAAATCCCATTAGCAGAGATTGAAGCTTTGTTAGAAAATGATGACAAAGTCAAAGAATTTTTAACAAATAAAGGTAAAGACGCTTATCCTTCAATTAAAAAGAAATATCAAGATGGTATAGATAAAGCAGATGAAGATATTGCCCAAGCACAAAAAGAGATGGACAATGAAAAACTAAAAGCTGCAGAGCAATTAAAAATGAATGCTAGACTTCAAAAATTAGCTGCTCTTTTTCCTCATTTAGATACAGTAAAATATTTATATCATTATCTTTACGGTGATAAGTAGTTAATAAGTTTGAGCTGATTAATAACTTACTATAACACTAGATAAAAAAGTAGGATTTCCTACTTTTTTGTTACTACTATAGAAATATAGAAAAACTGCTTCTAAATGAAGCATCCCAGATAAGTTGGTGTTCTTAATATTACACTTACCACCCACATAGGAAACATTAAATATTCATTTTATAATAATTAAAACATATTCTTTATATTTCCTGTTTGGTTAGTCTTCCGATTGGTTCCTAAATTCAACAACATCAAAAAGATAAACGGGATCTACTAAAAGGTCTTCAAACAGCAAATAATAATTTATACAATTTTGAAAAAACTAATTTTTATTGGTTTTTTCTTCATTTTTAAAGCTTTTTTATTAAAATTTGACTATATGAAACATCAAAAAGTTAGTATTATAGGTTCTGGAGCGATGGGTACTGCTATTGCAAAAGTAATCTATGATTCAGGTTATAAAAACGTTTGAATTTACGGAATTGATAATAAAGAATTAGAACAACTAAGTCAAGGAAAAAATACAAAATATTTTCCTGAAACAGTGAAAATTCCTTGTTTTAATACCTCTAGTGATTTAAAAAAAGTGCTTGATAATTCTTCATATGTTGTAATTGCTTTGCCTTCTAAAGTAGTAGATGTTGTATTAGAACAAATTCTTTTAAATCTAAATTCAAACGTTTATATAATAAATGCTTCTAAAGGTTTTTATCCTAATAGCTTTTTATCTTTGCAACAAGGAATCAGAAAAGCAAGTAGCAAAAATAAATACGTAAAAGAAGTAATTTCTCTACTAGGCCCTTCACATGCTGAAGAAATCATAAAATCAGCACATACTTTAGTTTGCTTAGTAAATAAAGATTTAAATATTTCCAAACAAGTTCAACCTTTATTTAATAATTCATATTTTAGAACTTATTTATTAGAAGACGAAATTGGTGCTGAAGTAGGTTCAGCTTATAAAAATATTTTAGCTATTGCTTCAGGTATGCTTTTTGCAAAAGGATTTGGCATTAATACTGTTGCTGCTTTTTTAACTCGTGGTTTATCAGAAGCTAGAAAATTTAATGCTTTTTTAGGTGGTAAAGAATCTACACTAATGGGTCTTACTGGTTTAGGAGATTTAATAGTAACTGCACTTTCAGATTTATCAAGAAATTATTCATTTGGTTTGGATTTTATAAAAAATAAAGAAAATGCTTTAAAAACAAGTAAAACAGTTGAAGGATTAACAGCTTTAGATAGTGTAATAAAAATAGCAAAAAACAAACATTTAGATCTGCCAATTATTTTTTCTTTATATGACATTATTTATAATAATCAAGATTTTGAATCTATAGTAGAAAAACTTTGAGCTAGAAAATTAAAACAAGAAGATTAATTATTTATAAATAAACATTAAAAAAACTCGGAAAAATTACAAAAAAGTAATTGTCCGAGTTTTTTATTTGAAAAAAAATAAAAAAATTTCTTTGCATTTGTAAAAAAAGTGTATAATAGTGGGGAATAGTGGTGAAAAGTAGATATGTACGGGACACATTTAAGAACATTAGACGAAAAAAATAGAATAGCTATTCCAAGCTCATATCGTGAAGAATTGGGTAATATATTTTATATAAGTCTAAGCTTAGATTATGTACTCGAAGTAAGATCTGCTGAAGAATTTGACAAGATTAAAAGCAAAATCGCGCAAGCCAACTCATTAAACAAAACAACTAGAAATTTTGCAAGATTTTTCTTTGCTAACACAGCTCAAGTTTCACCAGACAAACAAGGAAGAGTACTTTTACCGAAGAATCTACTTGAATTATCTGCTATTCAAAATAAAGAGCTCACACTTGTTGGAGTAGGGCGAAAATTAGAAATTTGACCAAAAGACAGATTTGATCAACTACAAAGCAAATTCCAAGATGCAAATAGCATTGAAGAACTAGAAAAAGAATTATTAGAAGCTGGGGTTGAACTATAATGGAACATATCCCGGTGTTGCTTAATGAAGTAATTGAACAACTCAAAATCAAAGCAGATGGTATCTATTTGGATCTTACATTAGGTCGTGGTGGACACTCAAGTCAAATTTTAAAAAAACTTACTACAGGAAAGCTTATTGTTTTTGACAAAGACAAACAAGCTATTGAAGAAACAAAAGAAAAATTACTTCAAATTTCTTCAAACATCGAATTTATCTGATCTGATTTTAAAGATTTTGATCTAGAACTTAAAAAACTTCAAGTTGATAAAGTAGATGGTATTTTACTAGATTTGGGAGTATCTTCTCCTCAGTTAGACGAAGCAAATAGAGGATTTTCATACAACAAACAAGCTCGTTTAGATATGAGAATGAATCAAGCTCAATCATTTTCAGCTTATGAGTTAGTAAATGAATATTCCAAAGAAAAATTAGTTAGTATATTCACAAATTATGGGCAAGTAAGTCATGCTAATAATATTGCTGAAAATATTATCAAACACAGACCTATTACTTACACAACTGAATTAGTAGATATAATCAAAGAATCTTTACCTAACTTTATTTTGCGTAAGAAAAATCCAGCTAAAAATGTTTTTCAAGCCATTAGAATTGAAGTAAATCAAGAACTAGAATCGTTAAATACATTTTTAGAAAAAGTTGATAAATTTTTGCACAAAGATTCTAAAGTAGCAATTATTACATTTCATTCTTTAGAAGATAAAATTGTAAAAAATTATTTCAAAAAATTGCTCGATAAAAATCAAACTTTATTTTTTGAACAAACCCAAGCAAAATATATAGTTAAAACCATTTGAGCAAAACAAAATGAAATAGAAAACAATAAAAGATCGAAAAGCGCTAAATTAAGAGTGCTTACAAAGCTCGAAAATTAAAAATACTTCATTTTTGTATATAAAAGTTAAAAGTGAAGATAACATGAGAAGGAAAAATGACAAATAACAATTCAAATATCCAAGTTATAAAAGCTAAAATTATCGCAATAGGTAGTTGTGGGTCAAATATCTTAGTAGATTTTATTAGAAATAAACAACTTCGTGATATTTCATATTTATTTGTAAATTCTAAAAGTGCTGGCAACACTTTAAGATTACTAAATCCTTCACAAACTTTGTTATTAGATGACAAAAGCAAAGAATTAGGATTTGAACTAAATCCAGATTTAGCTGAGCGGGCAGCTCTTTTAGCAGAGCAAGAAATTAAAACACAATTAGCAGATTCTAAGTTGCTATTTATTCTTGCCGGTATGGGCGGAGCAACAGGGACTGGAGCTTCACATATTTTTGCTAAAGTAGCCAAAACTCTGAAATCTATGACAATAGCCATTGTTGTTGAACCTTTTGATTTTGAAGATCAAAAACGACTTTCTATTGCTTCAGAAGGTATAGAAAAATTACAAAAAAATTCAGATGCGCTAATAGTAATTTCAAATACCAAAATTCAAAAGCAATTTGAAGGAATTATTGTTTCAGAAGTATGAAAAAAAGCTAACCAAATAATCTTTGATATTGTAAAAACTATCATCGATTTAATCAGCAAACCGGCTTTTATGCAAATCGATTTTTCTATCCTTAAAAAAGCCATTAGAAATAATAAAAAATTATTTGTAAACTCAGGCATTGGTTTTGGAAAACATATCGGTGACAGAGCAAAAAGAGCAGCTATTTCAGCACTTAATGATTCAATTATTGACTTTGATTTTAAACAAACTAAAGAAGTAATTATTATAATTTCAGTCAAAAATTCTTTCATAGAAGAAAATGAAGAAATTGTAAAAACAATAATAGAATTTTTAGAATCTAAAGGTGCACGTAATTTTGAATACTCAGTCGGAATTTATTTAGCACCAGAATTAGATGAAAATATTAAAGTAGGTTTAATCATCTCTGCAGATGAAAACACACAAAATTTAAAACTACAACTTGATTACGAAATTCAAAAAGAACCACAGGTCTTTGAAGAAGAAATTCAAGATACTAAATTAGAACAAGACGATGATGATGATTTTCTAAATCCTTTTACAGCTGATTTTTAAAATGTCTTAGTTTTATTTACTAAAATAATCTTACAAAAACAAAACAAAAAAATTATTATTGAAAAAAGCAAAAAACCAATTTAAATTTTAATAAATTAAATATCTGACTAAAACAAAACGAGGTCTTAGAAGTTATGTATGACAGATACCAATTTAGAAAAATTTAAATTGGTTTTTTGTATATTTTTGAAGCAAATTTTTACTTTTCTATTAAAATTTAACTATGATAAAAATTGAAATTAAAGATGTAAAAGATGGTGTTTTAGATACACAATTTGGTAATGCTAATTTAGGTGGAAAATATAAAAATACAGTAAGTTTTCCCATAAAATGAAGCAAAGTTAAAGATGCTAAATCCTATGCAATAACGCTAGTTGACTTAGAAGCTAGTGGAGCTATGGGAATTGTGTTTATTCATTGAATAGCTGCTAATATTAAAACTAATAAACTAAGTTGAGATTTTTCTTTTGAGCACAAAGACAAAATATATCAATTTGAAAATAGCATTACTGATAAAGCTGAAAATTATTTATTAAAGGCATTTTATACCGAACATCCTAATGGAGTTTATTACGGTCCTTTTCCTCCAGATCAAGATCATAACTATGAATTTAGAGTTTATGCTTTAAATGTTGATGATATTTTTGGTTCGCATCCTCAATTAAAAAATAACAATTTATTCTATGATGACTTTATCAATTTAATTCATAATAAAGTAATTGACCAAGGATTTACTACTTTTTTGTATCGAGCTAAAACAAAAATAAATGCAGATTATACACTAGAAAAACTAGATAAAAGTCCTAAAGAATTAAATGCTCCTTTAAAAAAAGAAAAACAAAATTTTTATGCTATAGAACATCCAGTAGACTTTCAAATTTTTTCTAATTCGCTTGAAAAAATTAATGATAATACTTTTTTATTAGATATTAATAATCTTATGTCTCTTGCAAATTTAGGATATTTTCATGGAAAAGAGCTCGAATTACAATGAAATAAAGTAGATTCTGTTCAAGAATATGTTATTTTACTTTATAGTATAGCAGAAACTAAAACACTCGGAGTTGGTTTAGTTGAATGAGTAAAAGTAGGTATTAGAAGTAAAGATTTTCCTAATAATGTCATTTCTTCTTTAAATTCAAAAGAAAGTGTGAAAATTTCTAATACTTTTTCTTCTATTAGTTTATTTAATATTGCTAAATTAGCTGACTTAGATGAAACTGCGTTTGATTATATTAAAAATGGTTATGGACTTTGCTATATTCCTTATTTAACAAATAATCAAGGTAATTATATTTTAAATGTATATGGACTTAATCAAGAAATTGACTGAGAACAATATCAAAAAGAACTTAATCGAGAGTTAAATTTAGCTGATGTATATAGGAAAATAAAGTCAAAAGTGATTGCAAAATCAGAAAAAATAATCAAAATAAGTCCAACATTAATATAATAAAATTACTCTCAAATTATTGGGAGTAATTTTAAATTTTTAGATAATGAATTTAGTAAAATGCTTCATTTTTCTTTTTAATTTTGCAATTTTGTGTGAATTGATACGGAGGAAAAATGAAAAAATTAGATATACTATTTCACGAATATTTTAAAAATTGAATATTTTTATACAAAAAAGATTCCATTAGAGCTGTTAGTTTTTTAAAATACCAAACTACTTTAGATTGAATTATCAAATTAGCTCCTGATTTAAAGCTAAAAGAAATTGATAGATACAAATATCAAGAAATTTTAAATATGTATGCGCAATGCCATGAAAAATCTACTACTTTGGATTTTCATCATCATATTAAAAGAGTTTTACTAGATGCATTTGAAGATGGTTTTATCAAAAAAGATCCAACAAGAAATGTTGTAGTAAAAGGGAAACCACCAGGAAAAAAACGCCCTAAATTTTTAAGCTTGTTTGAGCTACAGTTATTGTTAAAAACACTGGATTTAAAAGCTGAAATTAACTACGATTGACTTATTTTGTTAATAGCAAAAACAGGATTAAGATTTTCTGAAGCACTTGCTGTTACTCCAGCTGACTTTGACTTTACAAAACAGATGTTAAATATTTCAAAAACTTGAAATTATAAAGAAAAT
Organism: Mycoplasma sp. 1654_15; assembly: GCF_012516495.1. Taxonomy (NCBI): domain Bacteria; kingdom Bacillati; phylum Mycoplasmatota; class Mollicutes; order Mycoplasmatales; family Mycoplasmataceae; genus Mycoplasma; species Mycoplasma sp. 1654_15. The sequence goes on along the minus strand of NZ_CP051214.1, from coordinate 451,757 downwards.
GGAGGTTTTTTACCTACTAAAAATAATTCATCAATAAGAAAAATACCTCTTGATTGACAAACTTGTTCACAATTTTCAACTTTAGTTTTAAATCTTGAACAAAATAAACCTATTTTTTTATTTAAAGAAAAGATTTTTAATTCAACTATTAACGAAATTCTACACAAAAAATGTTTATCAGTGAATATTCCACAGATATCCTTACACGGATTAAGACATTCCCATGCTTCGATTTTGCTCTATGCAGGGGTTTCTATAGCTTCTGTAGCTAAAAGACTAGGGCACGCAAGTATGAATACTACAGAAAGAGTTTATTTACATATCATAAATGAACTCGAAAGTAAAGATGTCGATATTGTAATGCGTTCTATTTCAACACTTAATTAAATTATTAATAAATTCAATTCACACAAATAAAAAAACAAAAGGAATTACCTTTTGTTTTTCTTGATTATTGTTTAATTTTGAAGATTTTTTGACCAAGTTTGATGTAGTCTTTAATGTTTTTATTAAACACTGAAAATGCTTGTTGATAAATTGATTCGTCTTCTAAATCAACTCCTGCTTCTTTTAATATAAGTGCAGGTCAGTCTTTCCCTCCAGCTGATAAGAATTTTTCAATGTATAAATCAAGCGCTTGTTTTCCTTCTTGTTTATATTTTTGAAAAAACACATTTGCAACAATATAACCAATTGCATATTTATATACATAATAACCATAGTAAAAGTGAGGAACTATTACTGAATAAATATTCGTAGGCTTATTTACTTTGTGCTTATTAGGATTTTTTTCATATTTATTTAAAACTTCGACATAAAGTTTTTCCATTTCTGTGTAGGAATTAATCGGAATACCTTGATCTACTTTTTTATACAACTCATATTCAAATTCAGCTCATTGAGTTTGTTTTATTACTGTTTGATAAAAATCTGAAATTGATTCATCAAGTAAACTAAATTTTACTTTGTCATCTTTAGTATTTGAAATTACATAATCACTTAACATTAGTTCATTGAAAATTGAAGCTATTTCAGCTAAAAAAATAGGATAAGAAGCTAATGAATAAGGCATAGTTTTATCAGAATAATAAGAATGCATAGAATGACCTAATTCATGAGCTAGTGTTGAGACTGAATTGAAAGTAAAATCAAAATTCATTAAAATATATTTTTTATCAACTCCATAAGATCCACCAATTGAATAAGCTCCACTTACTTTATTATCTACATTATAATAATCTACTCATCTTTGTTCAAAAGCTTGTTTAATTACTTGTTTATATTCTTTGCCAAGTGGTGAAATAGCTTTAAATACCAAATCTTGTGCTTCTTTTACTGAATAATTTTGTTTAACTTTTACTAATGGAACTAAATTATCTCAAGGCTTTAGATCTTTATTGAATTTAGCTTTATAAAATTGTTTTTTTGCTGTTTTAAATTTATCTAAAACTTTTGAATTATCTTGAACATTTTTAAACAATTTTTCTAATAAAGATTTTGAGATTTTATCTGGAAAAATACAGTAATCAATTAACGAATCGAATTTTCTTATTTTAGCATCAGTAGAAAGATGTTTCACGTGTTGATATAACAAAGAAGAATAAGTTTCTTTATGAACTAAATACCCATTTAAATAGTTTTTATAAGCCTGTTCTCTTACTTTATCTTCTTTGTGTTTTAATAATTTAGAATAAGTAGAAATAGTAAGAGTTAGTGATTTATTATCTTTTGTTTTAACTGACTTAAATTCAGTTTCTGAATTATTTAAAATAGAAAAAGTAGAATCTAATTCTATGTTTCCAAATGAAGTTTGGGTTAAATATTCTTCTACTTCGTCTGAAAGTTTGTGTTTTTTAGATTCAATTAAAAAATCAATTTCTTTTTTATAGTTTTTAACTTTTGGATTATCTTTTCAAGTTAAAACTTTATCTATATTTTTAAAGAAAATATTTTCAATAGAACCTAATTTTGCTTCTAATTGGGACATTTTAAAACTAAATTCACCAGAGTATTTATTAATCATTGCATCAACTAAATTAGTATTTAATTTATTAAAAATATAATTGTGCAACTTGTTTGTAAAAATCAAAAATTCTTCATATACATTTTTGTACTCTATGAATTTATCTACTGAATCAAATTGATTATCTTTTAATGAAACTAATTTTTCTGTATATAAATCAATTTTTTGAAGATTTTCTTCAACAGTTTTATTCTCTAAAAGAGGTTCTAGATCAAAACGATATTTTTGAGGAATATCTTGATATTTTTTATAAGTTTTCATAGTATTTCCTTTGTTTTTAATTATAAAATTTTACTAAAAAATATAAAAAACTAATCAAGAAAAATTCCTGATTAGTTTTAAATTAAGTTGTAATTAGTAAAGACTAACTAACATTTTCTACCGGAAGACCTCTAACGTTGTTATTAATATCAAAAGCAAATTGTAGTGAGAAAGTAAAATCACTTCCTACTCCTCTAAGTCTTGAAATTTTTCAATAAGTATCGACTTCCATTAATGGCACTATTGGAGCACTTTCTCTTAATATTTTTTCAAAAACAGCTATTAATTTAAAGACTTCTATTGAGTTTCAACCTTCACTTTTTTCTTTTGCAGTAAATACACCATTAAAAAATGCATTAACTCTTTCGTTATAGTCTGTACTAGATTCTGCAAAGACTGGAGTTTCAATTATATTTCCTTTAATATCTTTTGCGTAAATTAGTTTGTTGCCTTCAATTTTTTCTACTAGTTTTTTAGTTTTTACTTGTTTAGTTTGTGGGTCTATTTCCACTCTTCTTGTAATTAATTCTTTAAATTTTGACAAGAATTTTCCTTTAATTCCTAAACGAGTAACAACTTCATCTTGTTGTTGTTTTGTCATAGAATTTCATCAGTTTTGATAAGTAAATGAAGAAGACGGATTATAAACTAAACCATTAAATTTGTTATCTTCTGGATTAATTTCATCAGCTGTAAAAAATGCTGTTATATAACCTTGAGCAGTTGATCCGAAAGTATCAAAGTTTTGTGTAGTTAAATCAAAATCTCCACTTATTATTCTTTGTTTATAAATATTTTCTGGTAGAGCAACTATATCGACATTAATAAATTTATTAAATGCTCTATTTATTTGATCTTGAATACCAATTGCTATCCCTGTTTGACCAGCACCTGAATAAATAAATTCAAGTTTTATACCTTTTAAATTTGGATGTTTTGACTTAAATCTATTTAAGTAAAAATTGGCTGTTTTAATATCATAAGAAGGATCTTTACGTGAAACATTTTCAAAATTATAACTTTTAGCTAAGTGATCTATAAATGGTAGTGATTGAAGTGGAAATTCTTTTTCTTTTCCATCTTCTACATACTCACTTTTAAAAGTTTGTCCATCAAAAAATGTTTCTAAATTAATACCACGTTCTGTTTTAGCTTGACCAAAAGCAGTTCAAGTTGTAACTCCAAATGAAGAATCTAATTGTGATAATTTAAGCATAGATTCACGATCGATTGCATAGTAAATAGCTTTTCTTAAATCTGCATCTTGTAAATAACTATTTCCTTTTTTAGAATGATCTAAATTATATTGAAGAGCAATGGTTCCATATCCTTGTGATTTTTCCATAAACCTTCTAGAAGATAATTCTGATCAGAATTTTTTTTGAAATACTGGCGAAATTTGGGAAAAGGCTATATATCCGTCTGAAAATAAGTTAGATAATAACTCTGGTTGATCAGCAAAAAAGACTTTTACTTGATCTGGAACTGTTTTATCTGCAGAATAATATGATGATCTTTTAGTTAAAAGCATGTTTCCTTGAGGGCCTAATTTTAAGTCTTTAATATCGAAAGGTCCATTTCACAAAAACTTAGAAAGATCTGAACCTAAATCATCAATATTTTTTAAGTCATATTCAACATATTTTCTATTAATAGGAAGAAGTAAAGAAGAACTTATTACTTTATTGAAAAGATCTATAAAACTTTTTGGTGCTGAATCTTCAAATTCTATTCTTAAATCATATTCATCAGCTGCAAAGTTTTTGAATTTTGGAGTAAGTTCTGCACCTTCAAATTCTTGTAATGGATCTAAAAATGGATTTTTAGTCAAGCTTTTTCTAATTTCTTCACCTTTTTCGTTTAAGAAGGAAATTGAAGAAGAATTTGCAGAAAATGAAGGATTTAAAGATTTATTGTCTTTTAAAATTGTTCTTATTTCTTCATTTGAAAACTCATTAAAAATTCTTCCAGTATAAAGACCGATTGATCTTGCAATTTCTTGCATCTTTTTAACTAGTTCTTCATCACCTTTGTTTTGTGATTGGAAAATTGGCTGTGATTGATCTTCTACTATTTTGCCTTCAACATCTTTAATAAAGCTTCTTCTACCAAAAGGATTTTTATAACTAGTTGTAAAGCGTTTTAAATAATCATTTTGAATATCTCTCATAGCTCTTACATTTTTAATATCCATATTTAGAAGCTCGTTCAATCTTGTAGAGGCTGTATTAGTATCTAAAATATATAAAATATTGTCTATAAAATCTTGTGCTTTTACTTCATCTCCATTTGATCATTTTGAAGCACCTTTATTTAAGTGTGACAAGACAGTAACATATTTATTTTCTGAGTTTAAAACTCCAATAAATGAAGGCGAATCTTGTCCTGAAGGAGCTAAAACTCCTGTGGTAACTCCAAAATTTGCTACTGGATAACTTCTACCTTGTGAACTGATTGCACTTTTGTTTCTTAATAGTTTAGAACCTAATACTTCTGGAACGCTGCTACTGTAAATATCGAAAGTAATTGTTGGTAATTTTAAGATATTACCAATTGCAGTATTAGCTGCTGGAGCTGTTTTTACTAAACCTTCAACAAGTGATGGCATTATTTTAAATGATGCATTAGATTTTACATAGTTTAAAGAGTTAACTGGAGGAATTGCAATACCAAAACTGGCTTTTTTATTAGAACTACTAAAATTTTTAATTTCAGAACTAGGATTACAAGCAAGAGCTAATAAGGGAGTAAAAAGTAAAGGAGTAGATAATAGAAGTTTAATTTTTCTTTGTTTGTTCATATTTTTTTCCTTTTTTTAACTAAATTGACTCTTAATTGTGATCATATATTGATCATCTTGAGTTTTTTCTATATAAACTGGTGCTTGTGTATAAATTTTTCCATTTTCTGCTAAGTATGTTGTATCTTCAGGTAAGTGGAACAATCCTTTAATTTCGTTTTTGTTTTTATCTGCAAAGAAAATTCTTAATTTTTTCTCACCTTTAACTCCAGGATTAATTAATGCATTAGAAAATGTTGATAAAATTGATCAGTTAGTAGCTCATGAAGCATAACCTTGGTCTTTTAGTGTTCATTTTGAAGTCTCATCTGCTTGACGTTTGAAGTAGAAAATATTATTGGTATTTTCTTTTTGTACTTTTAAAAAATGTCTTTGTCCTGTACTTGTATCTTCAAATGCTAAATATTCTAATTTGTCATTATCTTCTAATTTGTTATATCCTCAAAAGGTAATTTGATCTCTTAAATGATCTCTTCAGATTGCAGAAATTGTTTGTTTTCCTATACCTTGAGATTCTAATGTGTAATATCAAACTGCAGAAGCTCTATCAGTTACTTTATTTCCTTTAAGATCTTTTATTTCTAAATTCTCGTCCTTAACTGGTTCACGATTTTCATCATAAATTTGTCAGTCAAGTACTTTTCTTTGGAAGCGATCTTTAAAGAATCCATTATTAGAAAAGTTTCTTTGTCCAATATAACCTTCTAATCTTATCCCTCTTCTTTCTTTTGGTCCTACTCCTGTATATGCACTATCTTGAGCAAAAGGTCCATAGTAATTTTTTCAAAGAGTATCTAAAAGAGTTGTGGTTGGAGTAATGTATTTATTTATTTGATCTAAAGCAACATCTTGGATATTTTGAATTTCTTGATCAGTTTTGTCTCTTAGTTCTTGGATTTGTTTTTTGATGTCTAAAATTTTTGGTTTTTTATCATCATCTATTCAATCGTAATTTTCTAATTTTTCCTTCTCGAATTCTTTTAATTTGTCTTCTTTTTCCTTGATTTGTTTACTTTCTCTGTTAAAAATTGAATCTGCGATAAGTACTTGTTTTTGCTTTGCTGCTTTTTTATAAATACTTAATAAATCAGCATATTGTTTATTTAAATCTGATTCAAAAATTCTTAAATAAAAGTTTGCAATATATGGATTTGAAGCAAAATCATAACCTAAGCCTTTACCTTGTGTTAGTGAAACAGGGTTTGTATAAGATTGTAATCATTTTCTAGAATAACTTGGATCAACCAAAAACTCATAACCTGTATTTTTTTCAGTAAATCCCTTTAAATATGAAGGAATATTTTCTAAAGTTGTAGTAGAAGGTAAGTATGTGGTTTGCACTAAGTCTCTAGTTAGTGATTCTGCAAAGTTATAAACATAATCTGAGAAGTAATCTTGAACTCTTTCTTCAAATCTAGATGAGTTGAATCTATCAATTGAAGAGAAATTAAAATCAGTTGATATAGATCTAGTTGAAATTCCTAATTGTCTTGTTCATCTTTGTTTTGGTTCTGGTAAGTCTGAATAAGTAAATAGATTTTTAGTTCCTATTAAATATTGAAGTTCAAATAATCTTGCATTTGAAATGTCAACATTTTTATCTTGTATAAAACGTCTTAGTAATTTATTTATTCTAGATTTTGAAGGATCACTATTTTCGATATCAGTTTCTACGATCGATGGTGTATCTAAATTTAATGTATTTGTTGGATCAATTTGTGAAATGTAGTCAATTCCTATTCTTCTTGGCGTTGCAGAAATAGAAGAATCAACTTGATACATTGTATCTATTCCATTTGAAGCTACTGAAGCTCCTCTATTTAAATCTAGAGTATTAAATCCATTATATCCAACTTCTGATAAAAATAACTGGTCTATGTTTACGTTGCTGAATTTATTGTTTTTAATTAATAAATTAAATGAAGAATTTTCAAACACATCCATTAAATTATTTGCTGTAATTTGAACAAGTTCTTTAATTTGTTCTTCAGTTTTATCACTAAGAACTAATTTTAATTTTTCAATTAATTTGGTTTCTGTTTTAATAGCAAAATCGGCTTCAAAAGCTGGTTTTTGTTCTTGATTTAAAATGTAATTATATAAGTCAAACTTTGTAAGAGCATAATCTACATTTCAATTACGATATAGATCTAGGTTTACATCTTGTGCAATGTTAAATTTATAAACATCTATAGAAATAAAGTCTATAAATGAACTTAAGCTTGTAAAAATAGTTTCTTTTTGATTTTCTTTATCTTTAACAAAGAAATTATCTTCAAAAAACTCTTCTTTATCTCAGTCAGCTAAGTAAATTTTAGATTTATCAAGAACAGTTTTTCCATTTTCTTCTTTGGATTTGAAGGCAAATTCACCTTTTTGACCAAAGTATTTCAAAGTTAAATCTTTTTTGATTTCTTTTCCGGCTGAATCTTTCTTTTTAAGTGAAGTTTCTAAGAAATCATAATTAAGATTTAATAATTGTCATAATGAAGATTTAATTTGTGAAATCTCTGTTCTTTGGATTTTTGTAGGATCTGTTTCTACAGGTGCTGTATATGTAGCATCTAAAACAATTTTAGTATCAGAACCACCTAGTTTTGCAAAGTAATCGTATTTTGGATTTTGGTAATATTCATTATCTCCAATTTTGATTACTTTTGCCACTGGCATTGAAGCTGTTGTTAAAGATAGTAATGGCTGACGTCTTAATGATCCTTCACTTATGTATCTGAAATATTCTTTTAACATATTAATAAAGAATGTAAGTTCTGAAAGAGGAATATCTTTATTAGTTTTATTGTCATGAATTTTAATAGCATCTAAGACTTTTTTTGCTATTAAATCATCAAATACTTTAGATAAAGGTAAAAAGTTTTTATATATTGAATATTTTCTATCTAATTTTGCTTGACCTACTTGTTTTAATGTTTGGTCTATTTTATCTAGAATTTTTTCTTCTAAAACAGTTCTTTGTTGACGAGTAATATATAAAACAATATTCATTAATTTATAAAATGAAGAATTTCTTAATGAAACTAAATCACTAAAATCAGCAAATAAATCTTTTTCTTTTACTTCAGAATATAAACTATCTTGTTTTAATATTGCTTTGTCTTTTTCAGATAGTTTATCAAATTGAGTTTTTGTATAGTATTTATATTTTGTTTTAAATGTAGATAAATCAAATACTTTTCCATTTTCATCTTTATTTCTAAAGGTGATTTTATCTGTTGCTGGAAAATTATAATATGGTGTTGTTTTGGTGTTTTTAGTAGATTTTGTTGTTTTTTTAGTTGGTGTTGAAGTAGTAGTTAAAGATGCAGGAGCATCTGCTAGCAATGCTGCTGCTAGCGAAGATGATGCTGGAGTTTTAGATTTTGTTGTTGTTGATTTTCTATTTTTAAGAGAATCAAATGAAGGAATTTCAGGTAATGAAAATTTTGGTGGGCTAGAAGTTTTTAGTTTATTTCTGTAATGTTTAGTAAAAGAATCAAATTTAATTTCAAAATTATTTTCTGACTTGGTTTTCTTGCTTTGTTCAGAATATTTTGCTAATTTTACATACTCAGCTTTATACTCAGGTCTAAATCTTGAAAGATTAGCAAGCGATGTTATTCTAGCTTCTACTATTTGTTCTACTTCTTCGCTTACATTCATAGTTGAACTATTTATTTTGCTTAAATCTAATTCAAAACTTAAATCTTTTTCTGTTGAGTCTTTAAAATCGTTGTAAGAGTAGAAAAATTCCTTTAAATTACCATTTAAAAATTGAGTTAAAAAACTTCAATATTTACTTGATCCTTGTTGTGAACTGTTAGCGCTTGCAACTCCATCACTCATTGTAAAGTTGGAAGTAGAAATTCTAGCAGATGAATCTCAACCATTATTTGCATAATCTACTTCTAACATAGACTTAAATGAATTAGTTAATGCTTTTATTGCTTCTTCTAATTCATTATATGATGTAGGATCATTGAATGTATCTATATCAATTAATGGTCTTCCATTTTTATAAAATAATGTTGGCTTGAAGTTTTTAAATTTAAACTCACCTACCTTTGTATCAGAAGGATATTTTTCAAATGTACCTGCAATAATTTGACCTTGCTGATCAAAACTAATTAAGTTTCCTTGTCCATCTAATAAGGATTTGTTATAAAGTTTTTCTATATCACCACCTAAAACATAACCATCTTCGTAGTCTTCAAAAAGACTGTTTCTGATTTCTTCAACTGTTTTTTTACTATTAACAAAATCAGTTATTTTTTTAGTTAATTCAGTTTTTGTTTGATTTAACTTATCTAATTGTTCTTTATTAGTTTGGTCTGTTTCTTTGATTTGTTTTTCTAGTGCTAAAAGTTGTGCTTGTAAATCATCAACTTCTAAACTAAGTGCATTAAAAAGAACTTCAACAACTGATTTTAATTGAAGTAAAACAATATCTTGTGGAAAAGTTCCTTCAGAAATTTTAGTATCTTCTTTTTGTGTTTGGCTAAGTTGTTTATAAGTTTCTTTTAATTGTTGAACATTTTGTTCTAATAATTTTATTTGCTCTTCTGAAAGATTTTCAAATCCTGTTTCTTTATTTTTAGCTTTAGTAATTATAGTTTCAAGATTTTGGATACCATATTTTTGTAAATCACCTAAAGTTTCTATTTTTACTTGCTGTAAAATTTGTTCAACTGTTAGTGATTTTACATTGAGATTTTGTTCTAAAAGTGCTATTAATTTAAGTAAATTTTGTGCACTAGTTAAAAAAGTTGTATAAATAACGTTTTTAACTTGAAGATTTGCAACTTCTGTTATTTTAGCAAGTTCTTTTTCAGAAATTGGCGCTTTAGGGTCTGATTTTTTTATTTCTTCTTGTATTGATTTTAGCTCTTGTGCTAATTTTTCTGATGCAGGTTTAAACTCTTTTTCTAATTCAGGAATTACTAAGGAAAATGAAGAAAAATTTTCTTTATAAAATGTTGCAAGTGCTCTGTGTACTTTTGCACGATAAATAGATTCTGCTTGTTCTTTTGTAAAATTTTCATCAACTTTTGCATTTGATACAATGTTAAATTCTTTTTTTAGAATATTTTTTACATCATAAAAAGAAACACTGGATTTTTTCTCTTTGTTTTTGTTTATTGAAGCAGATAGAACTTTTTCAAGAAAAGTATCTACAAAATCTGTAAATTGATTTTTGTCTAGTTTTGTATTTGAAATAGGTTTAGGAACATCTAAATCTTTTAGTTCTATTGGATCATGTGAAACAGAATCATTTTCATTAGCTATACGAGAAAGTATTTCATTACCTAGTTTGAAATACTCTGATTTTCCTTCTATTTTAGGACTAATTGTTCCTGAATCGAAGTCGAATGCATTTAATAAATACAAGTCATAAAGTTTAAGATTTCTTAAATCAGCAGCAGTTTTTAAATTCCCAAAAGTTTGTAAATATCTTCTGGATTTATTATCAATTAAATTTTCAATAGACTCATTTTGAAGTGAACCAAAAATGTCTTTTTCTGTTTCTCAACGTTGAGCTTCTTTATCTTTAGCTTTATTAAAAGTATAGTTTGAATATAAACCATCTTTTGATTCTTCATATGAAGCATTTGCTCTTCTGATTTTAAGCCCAGAAGATCTTGCATCTAGATAGAGTTGTAAAATATCTTTGTTGTATAAACCTTCTACAGCAATTCCGCTACTTGAAAGAGCAGCACCTTGAACTGCTTTTGATTTTTCCGAAATATTTTGAGCATATTGAAGAGTTTGGTGGTGTCCATATTCATGTTGACCTACATATTTTAGATAGTTAATTCCTGTAGTTTTGAACTTATCTGAGCTTGCTTTAAGAAGAGAAATGAAGGAAATACGATCTGTTGTATAAAATCCTGTATATTTTCCATCTGCTATTTTATATTTAATTTCACCTGTTTCTGAATCTATTGAAGTTTCTAAGTGTGTACCATCTATTTCTGTTGCTACATAAGGATCGTTTTCTAAAATTGTATCAATTAAGCCATCGTAGTAATCAAGATATAAAGTATAAGTTTTTGTAGGTTTTAAATCAATGATTTCGTCATTTTCTTTAATGATTCTTGGAGTGACTCTATCAAAATAATCAACTGATCACTTAAATGTTCTAAATTCTTCTTGTGCTTGTTTTAATTTAGGATTATCGCTTGCGAGATTGATAATTTTAGAAATTGTAAATTCTGAAGAAGATTTTTCTTTAGGTTTTGGTTTTTCTTCGATAGTTTTGATCAATGAAACAGTAGCGTCAACAAATGAAGAAACTAAAGAAATATCTGTTTCTAAATCAGTTTCAGTTACAGATGAAAGATGAGCATTAGTAGGGTCGATGAAATTTCCTGTAATTTCAAAATTGTCTAATTGTTTATTTCAAATTGTCTCTAATTGTGAAACAAATAAATCTAGATTTTCTGAATGTTCGATATTATGTTTAGTGTAAAACTCTTTTAGTTTTGCTAAATGTTTTTTCAAGAATGAAACTAATGAAGGATCTTGTATTTCTAACTCTTGAGTTTCTTCGTTGAAAGCAATAGCATCAGCTACTAAATTTGCTATATTTTTACCATTTAATGTTTGTTGACTTTGAACATCTGAAAAAGCTTTTTTAGCATTATCTAATTTAGTTGCAAAAGTTTTATCTTCATTAAATTTTTTCAAGTATTCTTCATATTTTTCTAAATCTGCAAGTTTAATTTCTAAATGATCTTTATCTTGTTTAATTACATCTACTATTGAAACTTTTTTTAATTTCTTAACATCAAAGTCTTCTGAATAATTATCTTGTGCAAATTTAACGCTTTGGTGAAAAGTAACTGCATCGTTATTTTCATACATAAAAATGGTTTTATCTTTTGTTGATTTGAAGTTATAAAAATTTCTAAAACCATTAGTTGATAATTTTTCCAACTCAGGTTGTGTTTCTTTCATAAATTCAAGCAACATTAAAGAATTTAACTCATCTTTATTTGAACCAGTAGCTGAACGGTTATATCTAAAGTTGTAACTGAAAGTAATTTTTTCTTTATTTTTAGAATCTCTTTCTTTTTTTGCATCAAAATCTGGATTTGATAATACAAAATCCACAGTTTCTAAGGCATCAGGTCTATTGAAGTCTTCTGTAAATAAACGATAATTAGTTCAACCACTTTCTCTATGTCTATTAATCAACTTTTCAATTGTATATTCTTTGTCAATTTGTGCATTATCAAAGACAACTTGCGGATTATCTGCTAAGCTAATGTTGTTGTTTTTAGCAAAAATATACAAAGCAGTTGTAAATTTTTGCAATAATTCATTATGTTTTTTAGCTGGGTCTTTTTCTTGACTAAAAGCATAGAAATAAGAAGAATCTAAAGACTGAATTTTTTTTAATTCATTATCATAGTTTATATTAATTTCAATATCTTGATTTGCATTATTAGTTTCAGTTGTACTAGTTGTCGTTGTAACTTTAACTGATCCATCTGTATTAGGTGATTTTAAAGCAATTAAATCCGGATCGTTTAAAGCATTGTCAAATACTTTTTGTTCTTGTTTAATTACTTCTTTTCTTGTCTTTTGGTTTGCAGATTTTTTAGCTGCTTCTAATGTATCTTCTAGAGCTTTTTTAAGGTCATATCTATGAATTTTTTTACCTTGTAACAAATCAAGTCCAACAACACCTCCGGCTGTAAATTCATCTCTATAGTTAGAAATTACTAATCTTTGAGGGAGGGTTTGAATGTATTCTTGTAATTGTTCTTTAGTAAAAGCAAGAGAATTAAGCTGGTAGGTTAAACTATCTGGACCATTTCCTCTACCTGCATAATTAGAAGCTAAAGGAAGAGAACCAAAAAAAGCATCAGGATAGAAAGTAATGTTGGTCTCTTCTTTTCTTTTTCCTTGGTGTTGTCCTAAAGTTATAGCATTTCCGTTTACTATAACTCCTTTTTTAAGAGTAAATGAAGAAAGTGAAAGAGTTTCAGGACCTCAAGAAACATTTTTAATAAATCATTTTGCATAGTCTACAAATTCTTGAGGACTTAATGCTTCAAAGTATTCATTTATGAAGGTCATTAGACCAATTTTTACTTTAAAATTAGGGGTTTGTCTATTGTAATTTTGTAAATATCATAAACGAAAATCGTCTACAGACATAGTCATTTTACCATTTACTCTTTGGTTTAAAATAACCATTGAATTTTTGTTTTCAGGTGTATTTTTTAAATTGAAATCATATTTAGCTACTACTTTTCCAACAGAATCTAGAAATTCTGCTGAACTTACTTTGGAAAGGTCTTCGACAGCATTTGAATCACTTTGTTCTAACTGTAAATGATAAACACCTAATTCATTATATTTTCCATATAACTTAATTCCTCCGACCACTACAGCTGAAGATGCTACTACTGCAGAAGTAGCTATTATAAATTTTGCTCCTGTCGTTAATTTTTTCATTATTTAAACTCCTTTTTTTATTGAGATACTTCTTTTCTTGTAGCTAAAACGAAGTATTTTTTAATAAGGTTTTTGCTTCATTTTTCTTTATTTTTTAAATATTTTTTTATTTTTGAATTATAAAAACTTATCGATATTTTTTCTTTTTTAACTGTTTCATATTTAATTAATTTATGAATAGATTTTATGCATCTTCGACTGGCAAACCATATTGGTTGTTGTTAATATCAAATGCAAATTGAAGTGCAAATGTGAAGGTATTTCCAACACCTCTTAGTCTTGAAATAGTTCAATAAGTATCAACTTCCATTAAAGGAACTACGGGTGCGCTTTCTCTTAATATTTTTTCAAATACAGCAATTAATTTAAACACTTCTAATGAATTTCATTTTTCATGTATTTCCTTAGGTGTGAATACTCCGTTGAAAAATGAATTAATTCTTGCGCTGTAATCTGTTGTACTTTCTTCAAAAACAGGAACTAAAATATCATTTCCATTCATATCTTTTGCATACTCTATGTCTTTTCCATTTATTTTAGAAACAACTTGTGTCATTATTGGTTTTTTAGTTTTTGGGTCTAATTTCATTTTTCTTGTAATAAGTTCTTTGAATTTAGATAAAAACTTACCTTTAATGCCTAAACGTTGAACTACTTCTTTTTGTTTTTCTTCATCCATTGAATTTCATCAATTTTGATAAGTAAATGAAGAAGCTGGATTATAAACTAAACCATTTAGTTTATTTTCTACTGGATTTATTTCATCAGGAGTAAAAAACGCTGTTATATATCCTTGAGCTGTTGATCCAAAAGTATCAAAATTTTGTGTGGTTAAGTCAAAATCACCACTAATTATTCTTTGTTTGTAAATGTTTTCAGGAAGAGCTACTATATCAATGTTAATAAATTTGTTAAACGCTCTATTAATTAAGTCTTGGATACCAATTGCAATTCCAGTTTGTGGACCTGAAGTGTAGATAAACTCTAATTTAACTTCTTTTAATTTCGGATATTTTCTCTTGAATCTATCAAGATAAAAATTAGCTGTTGCAACATCATATGAAGGATCTTTTCTAGATAAATTTTCAAAGTTGTATGATTTTGCTAAGTGATCTACAAATTCTAGAGACTGAAGTGGAAATTCTTTTTCTTGTCCATTTTCTACATACTCTGATTTAAATTTTTGAGTATCAAAAAATGTTTCTAAATTAATTCCACGCTCTGATTTTGCTTGACCAAAAGCTGTTCAAGTTGTAACTCCAAATGAAGAATCTAATTGTGCTAATTTGAGCATTGCTTCACGATCTATTGCATAATAAATTGCTTTTCTTAAATCAGGATCTTGTAAATAACTATTTCCTCTTTTTGAATTATCTAAATTAAATTGAAGAGCAATTGTTCCATAACCTTGAGATTTTCTCATGTATTTTCTAGCGCTTAATTGAGATCAAAATTTCTTTTGAAAAGCTGGTGAAATTTGAGTAAATGCTATATAACCATCAGAAAATAAGTTAGATAGTGTTTCTGGTTGATCAGCAAAATAAACTTTGACTTGATTAGGAACTGTTTTTTCGACTGAGTAATAAGATTTTCTTTTTGTCAAGGTCATATTTCCTTGTGAACCAAGTTTTAACTCTTTAATATCAAAAGGTCCGTTTCATAAGAATTTAGATAAATCAGAACCTAAATCATCCTTGTTTTTTAAAGTATATTCAACAAATTTTCTATTCACTGGTAATAGAATTGGAGAGGAAATAACTCTGTAGTATACATCAACAAATGATTTTGGCGCTGAGTCTTCAAATTGAATTCTTAAATCGTATTCATCAGCTGCAAATGCTTTATATTTTGGAGTTAATTCAGGACCTTCAAATACTTGAAGTGGATCTAAGAATGGATTTTTTGTTAATGTTTTTGTTATTTCTTGTCCATCTTTAAGATAAGAAATTTGACTAGAATTTACAGAAAATGAAGGATTTAATGAAGCATTGTTTTTGATTATGTCTCTAATTTGTTGATTAGAAAATTCGTTAAAAATTCTTCCTGTATAAAGACCTATTCCACTTGCAATTTGCTTCATTTTGTTTACAACTTCTTCATCACCTTTGTTTTCAGATTGATAAACATGTTGTGAGTGATCTTCAATTACTTGTCCATCTTCTGTTTTTACAAAACGTCTTCTACCAAAAGGATTTGAATAAATTTTCCCGAATTTTTTAAGGTAATCATTTTGAATTTCCTTCATTGCATTTACGTTTTTGATGCTCATTGTTAGTAATTCATTTAATCTAGACGAAGCTGTGTTAGTGTCTAAAATATATAATAAAGTATCAATAAAATCTTGTGCTTTTACTTTATCACCATTAGATCATTTTGAAGCACCCTTGTTTAAATGAGATAAAAGAGATACATATTTATTTTCTGAGTTTAAAACACCGATAAAAGAAGGATTCTCGTTTGTAGATGGAGCTAAAACACCTGTTGTTACTCCAAAGTTAGAAACAGTATAAGTTCTTGATTGAGATTTGATAGAATTTTTGTTTTCTAATAATTTAGTCCCTACAGTTTCACCATTACCACCTGAATAAATTTCGAAGCTAATTGTAGGCAATTTTAATATATTACCAATAGCTGTGTTTGCTGCTGGCGCTGATTTAGTTAAACCTTCAACTAATGAAGGTAATATCTTGTTTGCTGAAGCTGATTTGATATAGTTTAAAGAACTAATTGAAGGAACAGCAATACCAAAATCATTTCCATTTCTTCTTGTAGAAACTGTATTAGTGGCATTAAGCGTATTTGCTTCAACAAGTTTTTTAGAATCAGTTGGCACACAAGCTAGCGCTAGCAAAGGGCTTGCTAACAAAGGAGAACTAAGTAATAGTTTAATTTTTTTAGATATGCTCATAATTATCCTTTTAAATCCTAACTAAATTGGTTTTTAATTGTTAAGTAATATTTATTATCTTGTGTTTTTTCTAAGAAAACAGGCGCTTGTGTATAAATTTTCCCATTTTCTGCTAAGTAAGTTGTATCAGTAGGAAGTTTTAATAAGTCTTTAATTTCGTTTTTGTTTTCATCTGCAAAGAAAGCTCTTAATCTTTTTTCACCTTTAACTCCAGGACTTATTAAAGCATTAGAGAATGTAGATAAAATTGATCAATTTGTTGTTCAAGAAGCATAACCTTCATCTTCTAGTGTTCATTTTGAAGACACATCTGCTTGTTTTTTGAAGTAGAAAATGTTGTTTGTGTTCTTTTTGTTTACTTCTAAGAAATATCTTTGACCTGTAGATTCATCTTCAAATGCTAAGTATTTAATTTTGTCATTTTCTTCTTTTTTGTTATAACCTCAAAATACTAATTGATCTCTTTTGTTGTCTCTTCAGATTGCTGAAATTGTTTGTTTTCCTATACCTTGAGATTCTAATGTGTAATATCAAACAGCAGAAGCTCTATCTTCTACTTTGTTTCCTTTAAGATCTTTGATTGCTAAATTATCGTCTTTAACTGGTTCACGATTTTCATCATAAATTTGTCAGTCAAGTACTTTTCTTTGGAAACGATCTTTGAAAAATCCGTTGTTTGATCAATTACTTCTTCCAATGTACCCTTCACGTCTTACACGTCTTTGTTGATTGGTTGCTCTATTAGTTGCAAGGGTTGATTTTGGTCCAACAAGTGCAAAAGAAGAACTAGATCCAAATTCACCATAAAATTCTCTTCAAACATCATCTAAAGCAGAAATTGTTGGAGTAATGTATTTATTTTCTTGTTCAGTTGCTATGGTTTTTAGACGTTCTACTTCTTCATCTCTTTTATCTTGTGCAGCTTTAATTTCTTTTTTAATATCTAATAATTTTTGTTTTTTATCATCAGCAGCTCAAATGTAGTCATTTAATTTATCATCTCTAAATTTATTGAATTTTTGGTTTAAACCATTAACTTGATTTAACAATCTTTGTGTAATTGAATCTTTAATTAATACTTGTTTTTCATTAGCTCTTTTTCTATAAATAGATAGTAATTTTGAATAATGTTTACCTAAATCAGTATTAAACATTGTTAAATATGTCTGTGCAATTGAAGCATTTGAGACATAGTCATATCCTAATCCTTGACCTTGTGCCAAAGAAACTGGATTTGTATATGATTGAAGTCATTTTTTAGAAATAGATTCATCTACAAAGTATTCATATCCTGTATTTTTTTCAGAAAATCCCTTTAGATATGAAGGAAGATTTTCTAATGTTTTAGCAGAAGGTAAAAATGTTGTTTGTACCAAGTCTCTAGTTAATGATTCTGCGAAGTTATAAACATAATCTGAGAAATAATCTCCAACACGATCTTCAAATCTTGAAGAGTTGTATTTTGAAACACTTGATAAATTAAAATCGGTTGTACTTCTTCTAACACCATTGTCAAAAAGCTCATTTCAGTGTTGGTAGCTTTTTTTAGGTGTTTCTGAGTAGGTTAAAATATTTTTTGTTCCAATTAGATATTGAAGTTCAAAAAGTGAAGCATTTGAAAGATCTACTTGTTTATCTTTTGTAAATCTTTTAATTAATTTTTGAATTCTTGAATCAGAATCTTGTCCATCTTTTTCAATGTCAGATTCTAAAATTTGTTCTTTATCTAAGTTTAATGAGTTTGTTGAAGCGATTTGTGAGTAGTAATCTAATCATTTACCTTTTGAACTAGAAATACTTCAGTCTACATCATATAAAGCATCAATTCCATTTGAAGCTTTGTCTTGACCTCTGTTTAATTCAAGAGTATTAAATCCTTGATATCCTAATTCTGGTAGGAATAATTGATCTATGTTTTTATTGCTAAATTTGTGGTTTTTAATCAATAAATTAAAAGAAGATTTTTCAAATTTTTCCATCAAGTTATTTGTAGTTGTTTGAACTATATCTTTAATTTCTTCTTCTGTTTTATCAGTTAAAACTAATTTTAATTTAGCAATTAAGTCAGCTTCTGTGGTTATACTAAAATCGTCTTTAAAAATAGGCTTTTTCTCTTCATTTAAAATGAAGTTGTACAAGTCAAATTTAGTAAGAGCATAGTTTATATCTCACTTACGGTGAAGATTTTGGTTTGCATCTTGAGCAACTCTGTATTTAAAAACATCTAAAGAAATAAATTCTATAAATGAAGATAAAGTCGTAAAGATTGTTTGTTGTTCGTTTTCTTTACTTTTAACGAAAAAGTTTTGATCGAAAAACTCATCTTTGCTTCAATTATCAAGGTAAATACGTGATTTATCAAGAACTTTTTTTCCATTTTCTTCTTTAGATTTGAAGGCAAATTCACCTTTTTGACCAAAGAATTTTTCTGTTAATTCTTTTGATTCTACTTTGTCTCTTACTATCTCTTTTTGATTGTAGTTTAAAAATTCTTTTTGTTTAACAATTCTAGAAATTTTGTCTTTAAAGAAATTGTAATTTAAATTTAGTAATTTTCATAAAGGAGACATTGTTGCATCTGTTTCGTCAGAGCTTCCTTCATCTCCTACTACATGGGTTGCATCTAAAACTACTTTAGAGTTAGAAGAAATTGCTTTAGCTATGTAATCATATTTAGGATTTTGATAGTATTCATTTTCACCTAATTTAATTACTTTTCCAAGTGGCATTGATGAAGCTGTTAATGAAACTAAAGTTTGAGGTTTGTGATTTCCAAATGTTAGATAATGGAAATATTTCTTCATCATCTCTATTAAAAACTTAATCTCAGAAACTTTTATTTCTTTATTTGTTTTATTATCATGGATTTTTATATTATCAAGAATTTTTGGTGCAATTAAATCATCAAAAACTTTTGTTAAAGGTCATATTTTTTCATCAATGTATTTTTTGATAGCTGTTTTAGCTTCATCAGGTATTCTATAAGCTTGAATTTGTTGATTTACTCTTGCTTCTAATTCTTGTTGTAAAACTTGTTGTTGTTGTCTTGCAATGTATAAAACAATGTTCATTAGCTTGTAAAATGAAGAATTTTTTAGTAAAAGTAAATCACTTACTTCGCTAAATAAATCTTTAGAATCTTTTGTAGAATAAAAAGAATCTTGTTTTAATGCATCCTGTTGTTCTTTAGTTAATTTTTGAAAACTTTCTCAAGTAAAAAACTCATATTTTCTTTTAAATGCATCTAAATCAAAGACTTTTCCGTTTTCATCTTTGTTTCTGAAAGTGAAGGTTTCTGTTTTTGGCAGATAGGAATAGAAATTATTATCTACATATTTTGCTTTTTGATCTTTAAGCTCTTTTAATTGTTTTTGAAGTGCTTCTTGATCTTTTTTAACAGAATCTGGATTTAAACGACTGTTAAAATTTAACTTTCTTTGTAATGCATTAATAATATCTTGTTTTGAGTTTTTAGTTGCTTCATCAGTTGAGTTTTGAAGCTGTTGTTGTTTTAGTTTTATTTGTTGTTCTAAAGATGAATTATTTGTTCTATGAGAAACAGTAGATAATATACTTTGTTGACTTTTGAGTTTCTGTTCTGCTTTCTGAATAGCTTTAGTAATTTCTTTAGATTTAATGTCAATAGCTTCTCTATTTACTTTGGTAAATGCTGCAATTTTTTGTGTTTTTCCGAAAACAGAATCTTTATATTTATCAAGTTGCCCTTTACTTTGTAAAGACTTTAATCCAGCTTCTAGTTTTGCTATTATTTGTTTATTAGCTTCTTTTGCTTTATCAAAACTATCAAGAATTTCTCTAATTCTACCTTTGGCTTTTTCAATAGTTAAATTAGGATCGCGTGAAATTTGTTTTAAAGTTTGTAAAGTTGCTGATGCTTTATCTTCTTTAGATAAGTTAGTTAAATATTGATCTCATTCTTCTTTTTTTGTATCTGCAGCTTTATTCTGAGATATATAATCATCTTTTACTTTTTTAACAATATCAAAAACATTTGTAACTTTGTAATCTGAATTTATTTTACTTAAATCAAATGTAAAAGATAAATCCTTTTCATTTAGATCTTTAAAATCGTCATATGAGTAAAATAATTCTTTGTACTCACCACCTAACATTTGGCTTAAAAAGTCTCAATATTTACTTTTTGTAGCTGGTGAAGAAGAATTAGCAATACCATCACTAAATGAAAATGCAGAAGTTGAAAGTTCAACACCGGTATCTCAACCATTGTTGCTGTAATTCATATCTAATTTGTCTACAAAATTTTTAGTTAAATCTCTAATTTTTTGTTTTAACTCGTCTAATGAAGTCTTGTCGTCAAAAGAATTAATATCAATTAAAGGTTTACCATTTTTATAAAATAAGGTTGGAACAAAGTTTTTAAACTTAGTCTTAGTTGGATCATCTAAAGAAGTATATGTTTCATAAGTTCCAGCAATTATTTGTCCATCTTTATCAAATTGAATTATATTTTCTTTACCATCAACTAAAGAATTGTTGTAAAGTTCTTTAACATTATCACCAGCAATAAATCCTTGACTTTGGTCTTTAACTTCTTGAATTTGGCTATTTTCCCCAAAAAGATTTAAATTTATTTCATTTACTTTAGTTAGTAAATGGTTGTATTTTTCTAATTTAGTTTGAAGCTCTTGCTCTTTAGCTTCTGAAGCATTTAATTGCTGTTTTTGTTCATCATTTAAAAGATTTTTTGAAGATTTTAAAGTTGAAATCTTTGTTTGTTCTGATGTTAATGATGTAGTTAAATCGCTAATTTCTTGTTGTAATGCTCCAAGCAAGGAAAATATAGCAAAATGTAATTCAGATAAAACTGGATCAACAGGAATTAACACGGCAGGAATTTTGATTTTACTATTTGCAGTTGAGTTTGCAGAAGATTTTAAAATTTTAATTGTATTTTCTAAACTTTTAATTTGATCTTCTGAAATTGTATTAAATCCTGCTTCTTTATTTTTTGCTTTCTTAATTAATTCTTCTAGTTTTTCTGTGCTGTATTTTTGTGCATCTGAAACTGTTTGAATTTTATTTGCACTAGAAGTTGAGCTTAATATAGCGTCAGCACTTAATGATTTAATAGAAAGAGATTCGTTTAATTTTTCAAAAGTTTGCGAAATTAAATTCTCTATTTTTATAAATGTTTCATATTGTATTTTTTTAGTTAATAGTTGTAGAGTTTTTAAATTTTTACTTAAATCAGCAACACTAGGTGGTTTAACTTTTCCTGGTTTAGTTGTTGTTGGAGGAGTTGTTAATTTTGTCAAATCCTCTGCTTTTAAATCTGGATGGTCTTTATTAAATTGTTCTAAAGATGCTTTAAATTCTGAAGCTAAATCCTTTATATTTGAAGAAAAATCCTTGATTTGTAAAGCATAGAATTTTGTTAGTGTTCTTTTAACTTTTGCAGTATAAATATCTCCTGCTTGTTTTTTACTAAAGTCTTTGTTAATGTCTGCATTTTCAATAATACTGTATTGTTTTTCTAATAAAGTTTTTAATTTATCAAAAGAAACTACTACTGTTTTTTCTTCAGATTTCTTTGTAGCTGAAGCTAAAACATTTTCTAAGAAATCAGAAACAAAATCAGCAAATTGTTCTTTGTTGAGTTTTTGCTCAGATACTGGTTTTTCAATTTCTAAAAGCTCAAGATTAAGTTCTCTATTTTTAGCAAAAGATTCTTTACTTGCTATTCTAGAAACTATTTCATCACCTAGTCTAAAATATTCTGATTTTCCTACAATTTGCGGACTTATTGTTCCAGAATCAAAGTCAAATGCATTTAATAAATACAAGTCGTATAATTTAAGATTTCTTAAGTCTGCAGCAGTTTTTAAATTATCAAAAGACTGTAAATATCTTCTTGATTTATTATCTAAAACATCTTCTGCAGGTTGATCTTGTGTTGCACCAAAAATATCTTTTTCGGTTTCTCAACGTTGTTCTGTATCATCTTTTGCTTTATTGAAAGTATAGTTTGAATACAATCCTTTATCTGAAGGTTCATATAAAGCATCTGCTTTTCTAATTTTAAGACCTGAAGACCTTGCATCTAAATAAAGTTGAAGAATATCTTTGTTGTATAAAGATTCAACTGCAATACCATTACTGGAAAGTGCAGAACTTTGAACTAATTTAGATTTTTCAGAAATATTTTGTGCATATTGAAGAGTTTGGTGGTGTCCATACTCATGTTGTCCAACGTATTTTAGATAGTTAATTCCTGTAGTTTTGAACTTGTCTGAACTTGCTTTAAGAAGAGAAATGAAGGAAACACGATCTGAAGGATAAAATCCGTTGTATTTTCCTTGTTCTAAAGTATATTTTGTCTCACCTGTAGTTGGATCAATACTTTGATTTACGTAAGTTCCATTAATTTCTTTTGCAACATATGGATCATTTTCTAAAATTGTGTCAATTAAACTATCGTAGTAATCTAAGAAAAGAGTATATGTTTTAGTTGGCTGATTATTTACAATCTCATCATTTTCTCTAATCATTCTTGGAGTGATTCTGTCAAAATAATCGATTGATCATTTAAAGCTTCTAAACTCTTCTTTTGCTTGTTTTAAATTTGGATTTGTTTCAGATAAATCTATTTGTCTTTCTACTAAAAATTCAGGTTCTGTTTTTTCTTTAGGAGTAGGTTTTTGATCTAGAATTTCTAGCAAATTAACACTTGCGTTTACAAATTCAGAAATTAATTGAATCTGTTGTTCTTTATCTGTTGAAGTTATTTTTCTTAATGTATCGTCTTCTGCATTTGTAGATAAATAATTGTTATTTATTTCATATTCAGCTAATTGTCTATCTCAAACTTTTGATAAAAGGGTAATTAATTTATCTAAATTTTCAACATGTGCAATGTTGTTTGATTGATAAAGTTTAACAAATTGGTCTTTATTGTCTTTTAAAAATTGAATTAAAAGTGCTTTATTTATGTTGACTTTTTGAGAAGAATCAACATAATCAAGACTATATGAACCTAAACTCTGAACTGTTTTATTTACTTGTAATTCCTTAAATTTTTTTTTTACATCAGAAAAGTCTTTTGCAGCTTTTGTTAATCTTTCTGCAAAAGTGTTATTAGAATTAAAAGTTTTTAAGTACTCAGAGTATTTGCTCTCATCTACTAACTTAATATTTAAGTGATCTTTATCTTGTTTTTCAGCATTAATAATTGTGTATGGTTTTATTTTTGTAGCGTCATAATCTTCACTAAAATTATCTTGTGCATCTTGTTTAGATTTGAAGAAATTTACAGTGTTATTATCTTCATATAAGAAGACTTTTTTATCTTTTGCAAGGTTTAAATTAAAGAAGTTTCTAAAACCATTTTTAGACAATTTTTCTAGGTCTTTTTGTGTTTCTTTGATAAGTTCAGCTAACATTAATGAGTTTAATTCGTCATTATTAGTGGCTGTTGCTTGTCTTGTAATTCTAGGTCTGAAAGTAAAAACAACAGTTTTTCTATTTTTAAAATTTCTTTCTTCTTTTGGATTGTAATCAGGATTTGAAAGAACAAAATTAACTGTTTCTTGATTTCTTCCTGATCTATTGTCAAGAAGACGATAAGTTTGAGATCCTCTTTCTCTATTTATATTAATTATTTTTTCAACTGTAAATTCTTTTTTAAGTTGTTGATCATCTAAAACAATTTCTGGATTATTTGCCATACTTATTTTGTTGTTTTTAGCATAGAGATATACAGCAGTAGAAAATTTTTGTCTAAGTTCTGAAAGTTTTAAATTTTCATCTTGTTGATCACTAAAAACATAAAAATATGTACTTGCAAGTGAGTTAGGTTGTGGAACTTTTTTTAATAATTCATTGTAATCAACTTGGAAAGAAATATCGTTGTTTTCTTCTTTATTTTGAACGTTATTTACAACTTTTTCTTTAATACTTCCATCAGATTTTCTTTCTTTAACAGAGATTAAATCAGGATCGTTAAAACCATTTGTATAAACTAGTTGTTTGTTTTTTATAGTTTGAGATTGAACTGTTTTTTGTGCTTCTTTTGCTTTTGTTAATGTATCAATTAAAGCTTTTCTAAGATCGTATCTGTGGAATTTTTTACCTTTTAATAAATCAAGACCAACGAATCCACCAGATGTAAGTTTGTCTTCATAGTTTGCTATTACCAATCTTAGTGGAATTGTTTTAATATAGTCTTGAAGTTGTTCTTTTGAAAAAGATTTTGAATTTAATTGATATGTTAAACTATCAGGTTCGTTACCTCTACCTGCTGAATTGGTAAATAAAGGAAATGATCCAAAGAAAGAATCTGGATAGAAAGTAATATTTGTTTCTTCTT
This sequence comes from Mycoplasma sp. 1654_15, assembly GCF_012516495.1. Taxonomy (NCBI): domain Bacteria; kingdom Bacillati; phylum Mycoplasmatota; class Mollicutes; order Mycoplasmatales; family Mycoplasmataceae; genus Mycoplasma; species Mycoplasma sp. 1654_15. The sequence continues at coordinate 426,958 of NZ_CP051214.1, read as the reverse complement.
TTCTTTTTCCTTGGTGTTGACCTAAAGTAATTGCATTACCATTTAGAATAACACCTTTTTTAAGAGTAAACGAAGAAAGTGAAAGTGTTTCTGGACCTCAAGAAACGTTTTCAATAAATCATTTTGCATAATCAACAAACTCTTGTGGACTAAGAGCTTCAAAATATTCGTTGATAAAAGTCATTAAACCTATTTTTACAACAAAGTTAGGAGTTTGACGGTTGTGAGTTTTTAAATATCATAAACGAAAATCATCAACGGACATTGTCATTTTTCCATTGACTCTTTGTTTTAATATAACCATTGAATCTTTGTTGTCAGGATCGTTTGCATCTAATGTGTAATTAAAATCAGCGACAGTATTTCCTAATGTGTCTTGGAATTGTGCAGAATGAATTTGACCAAATTTTTCAACAGCATTTGAATCTTTTTGTTCTAACTGCAAATGGTAAACACCTAATTCATTGTGTTCTCCATATAATTTAATCCCTCCGACAACTGCAGCTGAAGATGCTACTACACTAGTAGTAGCTATTATAAATTTTGCCCCTGACGTTAATTTTTTCATTATTTATAAACTCCTTTTTTTCATTCAGATACTTCTTTTTTTGTAGCTAAAACGAAGTGATTGTTTCCTAAGTTTATTCATTCAGGTTGCTCTCTATCTGAATATTCATGAATTTTTGGATCATAAATATAGCCTAGTAGTGATTCTCCTTTAGAATCAATAGTAGGAATTGCTTCCATTAATGATTTTGTATACGGATGTAAGAAGTTGTTCATAATTTCTTTTGTTGGACCGATCTCTAGTAGTTTTCCTTTGTTAATAACTGCTATTCTATCTGAGATGTATTCAACCATACGTAAATCATGTGAAATGAATAAAATTGTTAGATTATATTTTTGTTTTAAATCTTTAAAAATGTTAATAACCTGTGCTTGAATTGAAACGTCTAAAGCTGAAATCGGTTCATCAGCTATTAATAACTTTGGTCTTAAAACTAAAGCACGAGAAATTCCAATTCTTTGTTGCTGTCCTCCTGAAAACTCTAAAGGAAAACGCTTTAATACACTTTCATCAAGACCTACAGATTTTAACATTTCTAAAATAAGTTCATGTTTTAATTTTGCTGTAGATAATCCTTCTTTTTGTTTTCTAATTTCTAGAGAAGATTGAACAAAATCAGAAGCATTATTAACATTTTTATCTGTTAAAGAAAAGATAAATTCGTTATATAAAAATTGAGTAGCATATTGTTTATTATTTTCAATTAAGCTAAAAAAATCGTTTAATGTTTTTTCTTGTCTTTGTTTAGTTCAGTTATTATCTTTTGTAAGAATATCAACGACTGATCTAAAAACATTTTCGTCAAAGTTTTGAAAAAAGATACTTTTGATTCCACCTTTTGTTTTTAGTTCTAAATTGTCAATTCCTTCTGATACAACTTTAAAAATATTTTTATGTGGATTTAATGAACTAACTGGATCTTGAAAAATCATCTGCACATTTGCTACTAAATAATTGTTTAATTTACCATTGATTTTTGTAGTTTTATGTGGAAGTACTTCATTTCCTATAGTAATAGAACCAAAACTATGTGAAGTTAGAGCAGCTAAAGCAGATCCTGTTGTAGATTTTCCTGAACCTGATTCACCAACTAAAGAAAGTACTTCACCTTTGTATATATTTAAATTTAAATCTGAAATAGCTTTAAGGGCGTTTTTACCACTTCCATAAGTGATATCTACACTTCTAAATTTAACTAATTGTTCTTTTTCTGGAAAGGCGTTTAGCATTTCAATAGTACCCTTAGTTAGTTTTCTAGCTATGGTTTGATTTACGATGCCAAATTTTTTAATTCTTTTTTCTAGATAATATTTTTGTTCCATATTTTCCTTTATTTTTAAAGCAATTAGTTAAATTTTCTTTGATGAGTTTGCGCTCATTTTGCGTGTTTTTCAGCTATTAATTTAGGTGGTGTTACTTTTGGTGCTCTTGGATCTAGAAGTGCAGATTTAACTCTATGTGTTTCTGAAAGATAATAAAATTTTGGTTCTTCATAAAAATCTTGCTCAAGAGCATAATCATTTCTAACTGCAAAAGCATCACCTACTATATCATTTAAAGAAGAAGGTACAACACCACGAATTGTTGAAAGTCTATCTCCTTTATTTACATCTGGCATTGACATAATTAATCCCCAAGTATAAGGATGTTGTGGATTGTTGAGAATTTCATCTCTTGTTCCTTCTTCAATTACTTGTCCAGCATACATAATTGAAATATGAGTTGCTAATGAAGCTACAACCCCTAAATCGTGAGTAATGAAAATTATTGTGATTTTAAGCTTCTTTTGTAAATCTCTTACTATATCTAAAACAAGCGCTTGAACGGTTGTATCTAAAGCAGTTGTTGGCTCGTCCATAACGATTATTTTAGGTTGTAGTGATAAGATCGCTGAAATAACCACACGTTGGATCATACCTCCAGATAATTCATGCGGATATAATTCCATAACATGTTCTGGGTTGTTGATTTTTGTTAATTTTAGATACTCAATTGCCTTTTGTTTTGCTTCTGATTTGGTTTTAGCAATTCCATTAATTAACATTCCTTCTGTAATTTGTTTTCCTACTTTTTTAGTTGGATTTAAAGTAGAAATAGGGTTTTGAAAGACAGCGGAAATTACTTTACCACGATAGTTAGATAACTCTCAATCTCTAAAAGAAAAATCTTGTACTTCGTTGTTAAATAATTTAATTGTTCCTTCTTCAATTACAGCATTATTTCCAGTTAGACCATATAAAGTTGAAGTAATAACTGATTTTCCAGAACCTGATTCTCCAATGACTGCGTGAATTTCTCCTTCATAAAATTTAATTGAAGTATTTCTAATTACTAAAGAACGATAATTGTGCATTGCTGGATTAGTAAATGAAAGTCTTAAATTATCAATTTCTGCTACAATTTTCTTCTTTCCTGAAGCAAAATTTTGATATTCTACATTTTTAGCAAAAGAATCAAAATCAAAATGTTTTCTGTTATAAGCTAAATGAAAACGATTAAAAATTCTTTTAAAAAATGGGGTTTGAGATCTTCTTTTTTGTTTTGTAGCTTTTTGTTTAAGAGCAAATTCTTTTGATTTAAATTTATCAGTTAGTGACTTAATTTTTTTACTTTTTAATTCTTCTGATTCATTAGATTTTTCAATTAATTGATATTTACTTGCGAAATCAGCAACATTTTTTTCTAATTTTTTTTCAAGTTTTAAATCTACTTTATTAAGCATTGGATTTAATGAAGATGAATCTTTTGTATGTTGCATTATCTTTGTCTCCTTAATGAATCTTGAAGTGCGTTACCAATCATTTGAACTGCTGATGTTAATAGAATTAATAAAAAGGCAGGAATTAAAACATATCTTGGATATAAAGTAACAATTGGAATACCATCATTTATAGCATTTCCTAATGTTGGTACGTTTGTAAAGAAAGACCAATAAATGCTAATCCTGTTTCTCCTAAAATTGTTCCTGGTATAACAAAAACTACGTTTGTAATTAACAATGGAATAATTAATGGCACAAAGTTTAGCAAGATTTTTCTATTTGGTGTTCCTAAAACTCTTGAAGCTGAAACCCATGTAAAGTTTTTTGCTCTTTTTACTTGTGCTCTTACTTGATTAGCTAATCCGATTCAACCTGTGATGTTAAATGCAAAAACTAATACTCAAAATGAAGGTCTTAAAACTAATGTCATCAAAATTAAAATCAAAATTGTAGGAACGTTTGAAACTACCTTGATTATGAAGGTAAATATTTTGTCAAACAATGTAAAGTGTCCCATCAAAACACCAAAAAATGTTCCAACAACAACTTCAATAATAGCGACAATAATACTTAATGTTAAAGAAAAACGAAGTCCATGTCATAAAAAGGCTCAAACATCACGACCGTAGTTATCTGTACCAAAAATAAACCCTTCTGTAAAATAGTTTAAGTTTTTTTGATCTGGTCTTGTTTCAATTGGATCTCCTGTAGTAAAAGGAAGAATAATTGCTAATACAATTAAAAAGAAAATAATTACAATTCCAAATACTCCAGCAAATGAACGAGCAAATCTGTTGATAAAGTCTTTAAAAGCGTTTTGGTGAGGTTGGAAAAAGTTTTGATCAAATGCTTCTGCTTCTTTAGACATCAATTTTCATTGCTGATATGCTAAAGGTTGTAAAACTGCATTTGGTGCTGCAACTTGTCTTAAATACTCGCTAATAGAATTTTGTTTGGTATTAGTCATATTATCTTGCCTTTCTTCTGATTCTTGGGTCTAGTAATTCATAACTTATATCTCTTAATGTATAGGAAATAATAGTTAATAAAGAATAAATAGATACTAAAAATAAAATTATATTAAAGTCTTTTGCTTGAATTGCATCAATTAAAATTCCACCTGATCCTGAAATTAAGAATATTTTTTCTACAAACACAGAACCAACAAATGAACCTAAAACTACTCCAGGGAAAAATGTTGCTATTGGAAATAAAGAAGCTTTTAGTGCATGAGTTCAAACAAATCTGTTTCTGGTTAAGTTTTTTAGATAAGCGAATTTAGCATGCATTGAGTTTAGTTCATTATTTAATTCGTATCTAATATATCTAACATATGAAACTATCGAACCTATCGAAAGAGCAATGGCGGGTAGAACATATGTAGCAAAATCTTGGACATCAAAAACATAAGGTACTTTAATTGCTTTTCCTATGATTAATAAAATTAAAGAAAAAACAAGTGAAGGAATTGAAGAAAAAACTGCAATTGCTACAGTAGAGAAATTATCTAAAAATTTTCCTGGATTTTTTCCTACTAAAATTCCAAGTGGTACTCCGATTGCAATTGTTAGAAACACAGAGAAGATACCCACAGAAAAAGAAGTTAAAAATCTTTGTCAAATAAATGAGTTAATATCAACTCTAGGTCTCAGTGTCATTGAAATACCAAAATCAAAATTAATAAAGTGTCATAGATAGTTAAAATATCTTTGAATTAGCGGTAAGTCAAGCCCGTATTTTGCAAGTTCAGCTTTTTTTTGCGCTTCTGATAATCCAGTTAGAATTCCTAATTCACCTGGAGTAGAATTTATTAGGAAAAACACAAGAGTTATTACTATTCAGGCAACAACAATAAATTCAAGAATTATTTTAAATAATTTTCATAAGAATTTTATTATAAATGAATCCTTTGAAAATAAGTCTTCTCAAAATGTTGTTTTGTGCCTAATATGGGTCTTATTTAAGTTTATTAAGTTATTATCAATATGTAGATTCGAAAGTGATTTTACTTCTTTTTCTGAAGCAAATTCGATGTTCGATTTTGTATTTTTAAATTTTCATTGTAATTTTTTTAATTTCATTTTGTTTCCTTTGTAAAATCATAAAAAAACTCACTAATAAAGGTTTTATTAGCATATTTTCCTAGTAATTATAAAAATTAATTTATTTTCTTTATGTTAGAAATTAAACACTTATTTTTTAAATAGTTTATTACCTAGTTTAATGTATTTGTCTACATTATCTTCGAGTATACTAAATGCTTGTTGATAAATTTTAGGATCTTCTAAGTCGATACCTGCTTCTTTTAATACTAATGCAGGTCAATTAGAACCTCCAGCTGATAAGAATTTATTGATGTAATTTTCTAATTGTGATTTTCCTTCTTGTTTATATCTTTGGAAAAATACATTAGCAACAATATATCCTATAGCATATTTATATACATAATAACCATAATAAAAATGAGGAACAATTACTGAGTAAATATTGCTTTTATTACCTATTTTTACTTTATTTTCTTCATTTTCATACTTATTCATTACATTAGCATAAACCTTCTCGATTTCAGTATATGAGTTAATTGGTTGACCTTGATCTATCAAATTATACATATCAAATTCAAACTCTGCTCATTTTGTTTGTTTAATCACTACTTGATAAAATTCCAAAATTGAATCTTCTAATAATTTAAATTTGGTTAAATCATTATTTGAATTTTCAAATGCTTTATCTACTAGCATTAACTCATTAAAAATGGAAGCAATTTCTGCTAAAAATATTGGATAACTAGCTTGTGAATATGGTAATCTCGTATCTGAATAATAAGAGTGCATTGAATGACCTAATTCATGTGCTAGTGTTGAAACTGAATTAAAAGTAAAGTCATAATTCATTAAAATATATTTTTTATCTAAACCGTATGAAGCACCAATTGAATACGCGCCACTTCTTTTATTAGGAACATTATTATAATCAACCCAACGTTGGTTAAATGATTTTTTAATCATATCGCTATATTCTTTACCCATTGGCTTTAAAGCTTCGAGCACTAAGTTTTGAGCTTCTTCAATAGTATAATTTTCTTTAATTTTTACTAATGAAACTTTGTTATCTCAATCCTTCATAGGTTTGTTAAACTTAATTTTGAAGAACTTATTCCGCGCCTTTTTAAATTTATCATAAATTTTTGTATGTTTTTGTACACTTTTGAATAAATTTTCTAATAATGAAACACTAATCCGATCTGAAAATAAAGAATATTCAATCAAGGAATTAAAATTTCTAGATTTAGCTTCAACAGATTTGTGTTTAATGTGTTGATATAGTAATGATGAATATGTTTCTTTATGTCTTAAATAACCATCTAAATAATTATTATAAGCTTGTTTTCTAATAGATTCATCTTTGTTTTTTAATAGCTGTGAAACTGTAGCAATTGTTAAAATATGCTTCTTATTTGAAGAAGAAATTACATCTTTGAACTTAGTTTCAGAGTTATTTAATACAGCAAAAGTAGACTGTAAGGAAATGTCTCCAAAAGAAGTTTTTGTTAAGTACTCTTCAACTTCATTTCCTAATCTGTGCTTTTCAAAATCAAGATATCTTTGAATTTCTAATTTGTATTTTTCAACTCTTTGATCATCTTTTCATTGCATTATTAAATCTTTTTTAGCAAAAAATAAATTTTGAATTGATCCTAATGCTGAGTAAAAGTTACTCATTTTAAATTTATATTGACCGAATAATTTATTCATTTGTGGTTCTACTAAATTTGTATTTAATTTGTTACTTATGTAATTAAATACTTTATTATTAAAAATAGAAAATTCTTCAGAAAGTTTCTTATATTCTAAAAATTTATCAACTGAATCAAATTGAGTATCTTTGTTTTCAATTAGTTGTTGAATGTATGAATCCATAGATAAAAGTTTGTCTTCAATAGAACTACCTTCTAATAGATAGTCTAAATCAAATCTGTATTTTTTAGGTATATCTTCATATTTTTTATAAGTTTTCATATCGCACCTAATTGAATAATAATTAGAATTTTACAAAAAAAATTAAAAAAGTAAACAAATTTATTATTTTTTTTAAATTCTGATATAAATTTATATACTACAAAACAGAGAAAATTTTTATTTTATACTATAAAAATAAAGTAAAATTTATTAAATTTATAAAAAAATTCAAAGGAAAACCAATGATAAATGTAAATGAATTCAAACCAGGAATCACTTTTAAAGATGATGGTCAAATTTATGCTGTAATTGAATCACAGCACTCAAAACAAGGACGTGGACAAGCTAATGTTAAAGCTAAAGTCAAAAACCTAAAAACAGGAGCAATTACTTTAAAAACCTACTCAGGTGGTACAAAAGTAGAAAAAGCTCACATTGAAAAATTAACAATGTCTTACTTATACAACGACGGAACAAGTATTGTTTTAATGAACGATACAGATTATGAACAAATTAGTATTGATCTTGAAAAAGTTCAATGAGAAGTAAATTTTTTAGTTGAAGGTGCAAAAGTTTTAGTTAGAAAATATGAAAACGAAGTACTTGATATCGAATTAAAACCAAAAGTTGAACTACTAGTAACTACAGCTTATGATGCTGTTAAAGGAAATACTTCTTCAAATCCTTCTAAAAAAGTTATTGTAGAAACTGGATATGAATTAGATGTGCCTTTATTTATTAAAGAAGGTGAAAAAATAATTGTATCTACTGAAACTGGAAAATACGTTTCAAGAGGAGATTAATAATGAATTTTGTAGTTGTAAATTATTCTTTAAATCAAGAATATTTAGTTTACAAAAAAGCATTTGCTTCACAAATTAAAAAAGCTTTAAAAAAAATTGATTCAATTGAAGTACAACATTTAGATATTAATATTAATTTAAAATCTACAAATTTGACTCTAAAGCTTTTTTTGAACACAAAAGATAATTTTGACTATGCAACTACTGTTAAAAAAATATTAGGAAAAGTTAAAGAATCTGTAAAGTTATTAATTAATATAGAGCCTGAAAATGTACACCTAATATTTGATAGAGAAATGAGAAAATATGTATAAAAATATAGACAAACTAGCAATAAATACTTTGAAAATGAACGGAGTTGCAGCAGTAAACAAAGCAAATTCAGGACATCCTGGAATAGTTATAAGTGCAGCAAAAATTGTTCATACATTATTTACAAGACACATGAACTTCGATCCTCAAAACCCTGACTGAATAAACAGAGATAGGTTTATACTATCAGTAGGTCATGGGTCTGCTTTATTGTATTCACTTTTAAGAATGATGGGTCTAATTTCAGAAAGCGATTTAAAAGATTTTCGTCAATTAAACTCCAAAACTCCAGGACATCCTGAATATAGACATACAAAGGGTGTAGAAGCTACAACTGGACCATTAGGTCAAGGAATAGGAATTGCTACAGGTGTGGCGATTGCTCAAGCACACTTAGAATCTAAATTTTCTGAGATCAATCACTATACTTATGTTCTATGTGGTGACGGGGATCTTCAAGAAGGTGTGGCAAATGAAACATTTTCTTTAGCTGGACATCTAAAATTAAATAAGTTAATTGTTTTATATGACTCAAATGATATTCAGTTAGACACTAAAGTAAATGCTACATTTTCTGAAGATATTAAACAAAAAATGACTGCTTTAGGTTTTAACTATATTTTTGTTGCTAAAAACGAAGTTGAAGACATTGATAAAGCTATTTCTGAAGCCAAAAAATCTGATCTTCCTTCTTTTATAGAAGTAAAAACAATAATTGGAGAAGACACACCAAAAGCAGGAACTTCTGAAGTACATGGAGCTCCACTTGGCAAAGATATTGAAATTTTAAAACAAAATTTAGACTGAAATTATGATGAATTTACTCTTCCTTTAGAAGTAAAACAACTATACGAAGATACTTTAGTAAAAAGATCTCAGCAAGCATTTAAAAACTTTAAAATTTCAAAAGAGCTACAAAATTGAATAGATGCTTCAGAAAAAGAACACAAAATTGAAATTGATATTAAAGAAAATATAGCCACTAGAGCTTCTTCAGGGGCAGTAATTGAACATTTAAATCAAACTTTATCTTCTTGAATAGGAGGTTCTGCAGATCTTAGTGGTTCTACTAAAGCTAAAGGTGGTGATGGTAATTTTTCTATTACAAACAGACAAGGAAGAAATATTTTATTTGGAGTTAGAGAATTTGCAATGGCAGCTATAGCTAATGGTTTAGCTCTTCATTCTTACTTTAAGCCTTTTGTTTCTACTTTCTTTGTTTTTGCAGACTATTTAAAACCTGCTTTAAGACTTTCTTCTTTAATGCAACTTCCAGTTACTTATATTTTCACTCACGATTCAGTACAAGTCGGAGAAGATGGGCCAACACATGAACCAGTTGAGCAACTAGCTATGTTAAGATCTGTTCCTAACTTACACGTTTTACGTCCTGCTGATGAAACTGAAGTAAAAGCTTCTTATGAAATTGCAGTAAATTCAAAATTAGTACCTACTGTTATTGTTTTAACTAGACAAAATATTGTATCTTTGAAAAATACTAATCAAGAAGAATTTAAAAAGGGTGCTTATTTTGTAAAAAGAAGCAATTCTGAATACGCTATTGTAGCTACAGGTTCTGAATTAGCTCTTGCAAAAGAAATAGCAGATGAGTTGGATTTTAATTTAATTTCTTTATCTAATTGACAAAATACACCTATTTGAGATCCTTCTAAATCTATTTCAATTGAGCTAGCTTCTACATTTGGTTGAACAAAACATGCTAGCTTAAATATAGGGATTGATACATTTGGGATTTCTGCTCCAGTAAAAGATATACTACAACAAATTGGCTTTGAAAAAGAAGCAATTGTGAAAAAAATTAAGGAATTTGTAAACAAATAGTTTCTAATAAACAACAAAAAAATATGAACGCTCTGTTCATATTTTTTTGTTGTTTTAATCTAAATTAATAACTTGATCAAAGAGTTGTTCTTGTTCTAGTTTGCTATGATGCGAAATGTAAATTAAAGTAAGGTTTTTATCATTTAACAGTAAATTTAAAGCGATATCTAAATTTTCTTTGTCAATGTTTGATAATCCTTCATCTATAATTAAAATGTCTTTTTTAAAGTATAAATTTCGTGCTAAAGCTATTCTTTGCATCTGTCCTGTTGAAACATCATTATCATCTTCTTGACCTAAAATTTTGCTTGCATCAATAGAAGATAAATTGAGTGTTTTAATTAATCAATCTATTTTTTCTAAATCAGGATTTTCTTCATATAAACTAATATTTTCAATTAAACTTCCTTCTACTAAATCAAAATTATTTCCTAAGTAATTAAAGTGTTTGTTAACTCAGTGAAAATCTAATGATTTTGCTTCACATTTGTTGTTAATTTCTACATTTCCTTCGTAATTGTGATTTAGTCCTAACAAAATTTTTGCTAACGTTGATTTTCCTGAACCATTTGAACCTTTTAGCAAATATTTTTGTTTTTTTTCTATATTCAATGACATTTTATTATACAAAGTTTTATCTTCTAATTTTAAGGATAAATCCTTTATTTTTATAGCAAAAACATTTGAATCTGAAGGAAAAATTTTATCTTTTAATAATTCAATATCAAAATGTGAATTCAGTTTTTTAGCAGCTTCATTTTTAGATTTTTTTACTTGAAGTCAATTTATTAAATCGTCTGTAAAATTACTTAAATCTGTATAAAATTCATCAAAAATGATATTTGCAAAAATTACTACAGAGAGATTAGATAATAATTTTGCTACATTATCTTTGTAATATATAGTAAAAAATATAGTAATTGCTGCTCCTAATGTAATGTGTAATATTTTGTTTAAGTTATAAGAAACAAAACTTGCTAAATTTTTGTACTTTAAAAATGACTTATAAACATTAATGTTTTTTCATATTACATTTGAAAATAGCTGGTTAATTTGCTGTGTTTTATTTAATGTATACATAGCCGGAAGATAATTTAAAATATTTCCTGTTTTTTCATAGAATTCATTTACAGCTTGATTTTTTTGATCGTAATATTTTTCTAATTTAGGTTTAATAAAGTAAGAAAAAACAAGAAAAATGAAGAAAGAAATTACTAAAATAGTTCCTAAAATTCAAGATTGATAAAATCCAAATGCTGAGGTAGCTATCAATAATAATGAATTAGAAATGATATTTAATAATGAAGCATAATATTTCTCAACTAATTCTGAATTAATATTTCTAATTTCTGATAAGTAAAATCCATCACCTTTTTGTTTGTATTGGTTAAGATTTATTTTGTCAAATATTTGAATTAATTTTTCTACATTTTTAAGTTTTATTAGTGGAGTAAATCCAGAAAAAATAGCTTTATGGTATCCTACACAAATTCCTCAGATTACTCTTGATAATATAAAAATAATTAAAGTTAAAATTACTTTATTAATGTTTTGTTCTCTTAAAAAATCAAATAAATAATAAGGTGCAACAACAAAAATAAAATTTGTAATTACTGTTTCTAAAACATAAAATACATTTCATGATTGAAATAAAATTAGTTTAGATCTTCTTGACATATTAACCTTTCACTTGAATTACATTATCAAATTTATTTAGTTGGTTTTGATCAAAATGATGACTAATAGCTATTATTGTTTTATTATTAGTCTTTAAAATATAATCTCAAATTTGATTGCTAAAATTTTTTTCTATGTTATCTAATGCTTCATCTAAACAAATTATTTCAAAATCTTGATAAAAAACCCTTGCAAGTGAAATTCTTTGTTTTTCACCTTCGGAAAGACTTTGTTTGTTTATTTGGGTATTTAAATCTATATTTTTAATTTTAAATTGTTGCATTAAATTTTCTACTTTAGCAAGATCTGGTTTTGAGTCTCAAAGAACAATATTATTTAATAAGGTGTCTTCAAAAATAACATTTTTATTATCAATAAATCCAATTTTTTCTCTTATATCATTTGCAATCATTGATTTTAATTCATATTTGTTATTTAGTAGTATTTGACCTTCATAATCTGTAACTAAACCTGAAATTATTTTTAATAATGTTGATTTTCCAGATCCAGAATCACCCAAAATTGCATATTTTTTATTTTTTTCTATTTTAAGTGATTTGTCTTTAAAAATAAAGGATTCTTCGTTATATTTAAAGTTAATATTTACTAATTCTATAGATAAAATATTTTCTTTAAAACTCATTAAATTTGTTTGACTACCTGCATTTTCTAAAATTTCATTTAAAACAGGTGTATATACTCTAAAAGCAACAACGGAGTTGGAAATATGAGTAAAAGAATAACTTATTCGAGTAATATATGTTATAAAAGCAAATAAAACTCCAATTTCAATATATTGATAATATATTAATACAACTAATTCTATAATTGATATTGCAATTGCAGAAAAATCTAAAGTATTTCCTAAAGAATCAAACCAATCAGTTTGTAAATTATTTTTAAAGAAAAATGAATAAAAATTAGACAATTTTTTTAATATTATTTTTTTAAACAAATCAATTTTATTGAAAAAATAATATAAATAAAAGACAGTATAGTGTTTAAATTCCTTCTGATTTGAAATTTTGTATTCTTCTAATAATATATCAATTTTTTTCTGTAAATAAGGAGAGCATTTATAGATTACAACTAAAATAATTAATCTAGCAATTAACAATGTTAGAATAAAAATACCTGATCAATACGAAATAGCAAGCATAAAAATAATAGTTATAAAAAAATTTCCAAAAGCTTCATATATATTAAACATAAATAAAGTCAATAAAGTCATTGAAGTTTCTGTATTATTTTTTAAAAGCGAAATTGTTTCACTTCTATTTGCAATAATGTATGAATATGACTTTTGTGATAAATTTAAAATAATTTTTTCTTGTAATTTTGCATATGTATTGGTTCTTATATTTACTACTAAAATATTTGAAACTCAATTTAAAATAATTGCCAAAATTACTGTCATAATTCCTACAACTAATCAAGCAATAAAAACATTGAAATTATCATTTTTATTCAAAAAATAATTTATTATAAAATTATATGAATAAAAATGTAATGACCAAATTGCAATATTAATATTTTTAACTAAAAATAAAGAAAAATGAAGCTTTTTTTCAAATAATAATATTTTAGAGCCATCTTTTATATTTTTTAAAAAACTGGATTTCATTGTTAGTTTCCTTTGTTTTTTTCTTTATTTTGTTTAATTATAGAATAAAAGCTTTTTAAAACATATAACTTGCCATTTATGTTTCATTCAAAATAGTTGTTGTTAATTTTTATAGTGTCTAAAATATCATTATCAGACTCGTTATATGATAAAAGTAATATTTCTATTAAAGATAAAATTTGTTTATAAGCTTTTTTAGAAGCTGTTTCTTTATAATAATTTATAAAAAACATTATATAACCTGAAATTCCAAATCATAAATTTGTTTTTAATGTAAAAGTTTTAAAAGCTTGTTTTAATAATTTATTAAATAATGTTTTGTATTCAGTGAAGATGTTTTTTACCTTAAAAAGAAGAAAAATCAAAGCTAAAATACCATTTTGCAAATACGGAGAAATTACATTTTTTATTTTAATTGCATAATACTCGTTATCTTTGGAAACTTTTGAAATTAAAATGTCAATAGTTTCTTTCAAGATTTTTTTATTTTCTGAGTTTTTATTTTTAATAAAGTTATTTAATAAATAAAAACAATAAAAAATTAAATTAGATACACTTAGTTTATTCAGATTTTTATACTGGATATTTTTGTTTTCTATATTTTCAATGTTTATGTTATTAATAACAGAAAAAATTAATTTATGTTTTCAACTTTTAAATTTAAACTTGATTTTAGGATTTTTAGCTAAAATATCTTCTACTTTATTGACTATATAGTTTTCTGAAAACATTAAAAATGCTTCTTTTTTATAGTATTTTTCTTTGATTTTTTCTAATTCTTGTACAAAATTAACTTTTTCTGGATTTTGGTATAGTAGTAAATTAATTGATTTAAAAATATAAGATTTTAAACCAAAAAACTTAGTAAATTTTCAAAATAATAGTAAATCCAAAGAAAATAAAGAGTTATCTTTTTTAAAATAAAAATGATTAAAAAAATGTTGTAAAAACATAATCGCTAACTTGAAGTAATCTTTTTGAAAATGTGTTAAATTATTGGATTTATCAATTTGAAATAAATCCGTATCCAAAATGACATTATTTTTTAAATCAAATTTCTTTTTAAAGTCTTCATCAATAAAAAAAGAAAAATCATAATCAATAAAATGAAATTCGTTTTTGTTTGTAATAATAAAATTTCCTAAATTAATATCTTTTAAAATAATATTATTTTTATGATGAAAATCAATAACTTTTACTAAATTTAAAATTATATTAAACAAAAAATCAGAATAATTTTTATGATCTAGTAATGAATAAATTAAATTTGAGTTTAATACATTGTTCAAATCTCTACCGTTTATAAACTCTTTTACTACATAAAAATAATTGTTTTCAAAAAAAGATTCTATAAAAATGGTAGGGTTAATGATTTTTCAAAACTTTTCTTCACGTTTTCTCAAACTAACTAAACTTATTTTAGAATCAAAATAAGTATAAATATGAGTTTGTTTAATAGTAATTAATTTATTATCATTTTGTTTCGCGCCTAAAAATATAAAGCCAGATGTATTTTGATAAATATTATATGGCAAATTATATTGTGAAAGTTTAGTAGAAATTATAGGTTGTTCTTCAAAAACATCCTTTACAAATGAAGGTAGATAAAAATAATTTTTACTTCTATCTGGTTCTTTTTTTAAAGTAATTGGATTTACGAAATAAGGTCTTTGGCTGTAATTTGTTCCATATCTATAAAAAATAATTGAATTTTTATACTGTTTGTCTACTATTACATTTAATCCTTTGTATTTTTTAAGTAATTGATACAAATTTTCTATGTGTAGTTTAAAATCTTCCTCATTTTTTGGGTAAATAGTAATTAATTTACCATACATTTGAAGATGTAAGCTTTTTGAAGAATACATCTTTGCTAATTCATAATTTTTTAGATACTTAAATTCTAAAAAATTATTTAGACAATATGAGTAAATAATTTTTATTACTTTAGAATAATCTTTTATTCTCGGAGCTATATGTATTTTCCAACCTTGAAATGGTAATGAATAATTGTCAAATGTTAAAAATTTAAAATACTCATTTTCTTGTTTTCTAGCAGAATTTATCACAATTTTATTTGGCTCATATTCATTAAGTTTTGATTGAATAGGGTCTGATTTTTGATAACCTTTTATCTTCATTTTGTCAACTTTTCTTCTTTTTTGTATATATTTTAAATTTTTCAGTCGATTTTTAAAATTATAGATTTAAATTATTAATTATTATATATAATTAAAATAATAATTTTTATACTTTAAAAATTTTACTAGCAAAAATGTTATCAAAATAAGGAAATTATGAATTATATTAGAGCAAAAAGATTAGTACCAGAGATTAGATTTAAAAATTTCACTGACGATTGAATAGAGGGTAAGGTTGGAGATTTATTTTATCTTAAAAGAGGAAAAGTAATTTTACAAAACTTTATTGAAAATAATAGAGGTAAATTTCCTGTATATTCTTCTCAAACTGAAAACAATGGAGAACTTGGGAAAATAAATACATATGATTTCAATGGTGAATTTATTACTTGAACAACTGATGGTGCTCATGCTGGAACAATATTCTATAGAAATGGAAAATTTTCAATCACTGATCGTTGTGGAATAGTAGAAATAAAAATTTAAAACTTTTTGATTATTTTTGAACCTCAAAATCATTAGCAATGATTTCAAAACAATATGTAAATAATTCTAGTGCAAATGCAAAATTAATGATTCATCAACTTTCTGATATTAATTTCAATTTTCCTTGTTTAAAAGAACAACAAAAAATAGGTCAACTTTTTTATACGTTAGATAAAATCGTAAGTCTTTATGAGAGAAAGTTAAACTTGCTGGAGAAAATTAAAAAATCATTTTTAGAAAGTATGTTTACAAAGGAAAATGAAGCAAAACCAAGTATTAGATTCAATTTATTTTCTGATATTTGAAAGAGTATAAAGTTAAGCGATTTTGGATTTTTCAAAGGAAGTACTGTAGATAAAGTTATTAGAAATCAAGATCATAAAGTAGCAATGTTGAATTATATGGATGTTTTTACAAAAAAGGAAATTAAATATTCGAATCTTAAAAAAAATTCAGCAACAAAAGAACAAATAAAAAATTTTAATATATTAGAAAATGATGTGTTTTTAACTCCTTCATCTGAAACACCTGAAGATATAGGAAAATTTAGTACATCTGCCAAAACAATTAAAGACGCAGTTTATTCTTATCATTTAGTAAGATATAGAGCATACACAAAAACATTTTCTACTTACTATTTAGATTATGCATTTTTAAATTCTAATAATAGAAATGTTTTAACTAAAAATGCACAAGGAGCGCAAAGATACACACTCTCACTTGCCTTTTTAAATGAATTGAGTTTAAAGGTTCCTAAAATACAAGAACAAGACAAAATTTCTACTTTTTTTACTAAAGTTGATTTAACTAACGCACAACTAAAGCGTAAGTTAAATTTAATAAAAAACATACAAAAATCGCTCTTAAATAAGATGTTTGTGTAAAAAAATATGATTTTTTCTTCAAAAAGTACTAAATTTCAAAGAAAAAAGGCCATTTTTTAGGCTTTTTTGCTTACGCTTTAGTTGTGCGTGAGTATTTTTGACCTTTAAAAATAGATCTCCGATTTTTTGTTGTTCTTTTAAACAAGGAACTTTTAATATTAATTCTTGAATTCCCTGATAAGTAAAATGAGGAATAGCACCGTGTGAATTAATATAATTTTTAGGCATCAAAGATAAAGACAGCAAATAAAACATATAACTAAATTTATTGTTATTCTGAATTGCTAATAGAAAGCAGTTGTTAGTTGTAGAAAATTTATCACCTTTTAAAAATACAGTTCCTGCATTTGCACCATGAGTAGTTCAAATTAAATGGTAACCTTCAAAATCAAAAGTGTTTATTTTACCTAGTATTCCATCTCCTGAAGTTTGAGAAGAATAAACTGGATATTTTCCTTGATTTTGTTCTAACTCTTTTTTTGTGATGTTTCTTCCTCTCTTAATTTCAAACATGTCTTCAACCTTAGCCTCTACTCAATTGTCGGTGAAATTTTTAAATCTAACATTCGATTTTCCTTCATTTTCCTTTACAAACATATTCGTCAAGAAAGCTTTTTCAAGCTTCTCAAACAAACTTATCTTTCTCTCGTAAAGACTTACGATTTTATCTAACGTATAAAAAAGTGAAGCAATTTTTTGCTGTTCTTGTGTACAAGGAATATACAGAGAAAAATTATTTAATTCATCTTTGGAGATACTATAAGGAAATGCATTATAGTTCACAAGAGAATAAATTTTGTTTTGATTAGAATAAAGATAAAAATATATAAATTTGTAAATTATATTTTTGTAGATTTTGAAAATAAGCAAAAACAAACATCATTTGCTCAAAACTTTGTAGATTGAAAATTGACAAAACCTGCAGAACCATATTGTGCTATTATTATTGTATTTTCAGTTCTATTAAATTTATTTATGAAACCCATCGGCTCAATGCCACCGCTAATCAAGGGGTATGAACCTTGAACTAATTCAGATTTAGTTATCCTTTCTCCTCGTATAATGTCTAATCAATCTTCAACCTTACCCTCTATTCAAGTGTGAAAAATACATTTTAATTACTTTTTTCTTCTTTTTTGAAGTTAAATTTTTATTATTACAAAGAAGCTTCATTTATTTAAGTTTTATTTAAATGCTATAAACATTAAATTACTTACTTGAAAATTTGCTCTTTAATTAATTTATAATTTCTTCAAATTTAAATATATTAAAAAATAACTTATAAATAAAATGTCTGAATTTTGGCTTAATAATTACTTTTACAAAAAAATAAAAAGCAGATAAACTGCTTTTTATTTTGCTCAACCTAATCTGAATTTAAAATTATGTTTTTTGTTTAGTTCTAAAACAACTGGAGTCAAAGTCACTAAACATACTGTATAAACAGGTAAGGTCACTGCTGATTTTAATATCATCGGAGTTAAATAGAAGAAGAAATAATCAGAAATATATCTATCTTTTCCAGTTCTATTTAAATATCTATTGTAATATCTAACAAAAGCAATTGGATGTCAGAAGTATCTAACAACAATCATAATAAAGACTAGTAAAACAAAGACAATAAAAGCTAATCTTCATTTTTTATTATTTGTTTTTAAATACATTAAAAACAGACCACCACCTATTAAGAATATAAAAGAATAAATAATGATTAATAAAGTAATAATTAATTGTTTATTAAATATTCCTTTTCATGATTTTGATGTTTTTTGAATTTGTGCATCACTCATAGATAAATAGTAGATAAATACTATAAGAGCTACTGTGAAGGTTAAAACCACTGGTAAAATAAGTCAAATATCTTTTTTTGTAGTTAATAAAAACATAAAACCTGCTGCTAGAATAGCTATAAATGGAGGGATAATTGCATATTCATAAGCCCAGAGGTGGATTTGACCTTTAATTAAAGCATTCATAACATCAAAAATTAGCGCTACTACTGCTCCTTTAAATGGACCTAAAATAATTCCTAAAAATAAATAAAATGGAATTTCAAAAGCTACATTTAATTTAGATGGTAAATGAACTTTTAGTATAAAAGATAAAACTGAAAAAATTGCTAATAAAAATCCACTAATTACAATTTCAAAAGTGGAAAACATGAAAAGTTTTTTTCAATTAACTTTCATAACACCTTCTTTCTTTTTAAAATTTGATATGTAAATTCATTGATTAATTTGTGTAAAAAAATTGTATAAACAAAATTATACATATTCAAATTTAAAACTTTTTAAAAAAATAAAAATATTTAAAAATTAACATAATTTACAAAATAGTGGTAGAATTTTTAATTATTCAATATATATAAAATTGTTTAATAAAACTTAAGAATAACCAGTAGAAAATAGGCACAATGACTAAAGATAAAGAAAAGTCAAATACTGTAAATGTGCAAGCTTACAAATTTAACGGAACACTTTATCGTCAATGGAATACTGCAAAAATTATTCAAAACACAGCAAAACATTTAATACTCAATTTAAAGTGAACAAAAGTAAAAAGTGATAAAGCTCATTGAGTAGTAAAAGATCCGACATTATGAATCTTTCCTAAAAATAAGTTTTATAATGCACTAATTAGATTTAAAGGCAATGAAGTAAATATTTATATCAATTTAGCTTCTTCGTTTATTTTCGAAGACAACACAGTTAAATATATAGATTATGACTTAGATTTAAAGATTTGTCCAATGAAATCAGTAAAACTTTTAGATGTATCTGAATTTTTTACAAATTCTTTAAAAATGAAGTATTCTCATAAATTAAAAGATGTATTAATTCATCAAGTAAACGAACTGGTAAAAGATAATTTAAAGAACAAATACATTTTTGATAAAGAAGTTGTATTTAATTATTTAAAGCTTGCAGAAATGAAAAAATAAAGAAATTTTAACAACAAAACCACTTGAAGTTTCAAGTGGTTTTGTTGTTACATAATATAATGATTATTTATCTTTTTCTTCATCTTCATCTTCAGATTCATCTAATATGTCTTCTAGTTCTTCTGATAAACCTTCTAAATTTTCTAAAAATTTCTCAGTTTTTTCAATTATTTTTCTAACTTGTTTTAATGATTTGTTCACTTTTTCTTTTTTATCACCTTTTAGTTCAGAAACAAAATCTTTAAATGTAAATTTAAAACTTGATTTATCAGAATTAGATTCATTTGAATCTTGGGTATTATCTATAATCACTTCGCCGTTTTTATTGTATCATTTACCATCTTTATAGATACATTTACTTGTATGTAAAATATATTTTGCCATAAATTCAATACTCCTGCTTTTGTAATATTTACTAAATTTTACTTTAAATAATACAAAAATTATTTATTTTTCCTAATTTAGTTAGCAAGTTTATTTTGTTATAATTTTACTACTGTGAAAAAAATTAATTTAATAGCTGATGAAGAAAAAAGATTAGATGTATTTTTAAGCAAAAAACTAGAACTAAGCAGAGTTTTTGTTCAAGAAATTATTATAAATAATCAGATAATCATAGATTCCAAAGTAGTTAGCAAAAAGAATTTTATTCTTAAAGAGGGAATGAAAATTGAAGGAAACTATGAAGAAAAAGAAGAACTTTTAAATGCCAAAGCACAAAATATAGATATAAAAATAGTCTATGAAGATGAAAATGTAATAGTAGTTGATAAGCCTACAAATATGGTTGTACATCCAGCGCCTGGAAATTACGAAAACACATTAGTTAATGCTTTATTATATAAATTTAATCATTTATCTAATGTAAATGGTGCATTAAGACCGGGGATTGTTCATAGATTGGATAAAGACACTTCAGGTCTTATGTTAGTAGCTAAAAATGATAAAATGCATAATTTTTTAGCTCAACAACTAAAAGATAGAAAAATAAAGAGAAAATATAAAGCAATAGTAGAAGGAAAATTGGAGCATCAAATTAGCCATATTAACTTACCAATTGCTAGAGATGAAAAAAATAGAAAAAAGATGGCTGTTTCTCACTTTAATTCTAAAGAAGCTATTACTCATGTTTTTGTAGAAAAAGTATTTTATTATCAAAAAAGAATTTTTTCACTTATACGTTGTGAATTAGAAACTGGGAGAACACATCAGATTAGGGTTCATCTTTCTTATATAAAACATCCAGTTTTTGGTGATCCTGTTTATGGAACAAAAGTAGATGCTTTTAATCAAAGACTACATGCATACGAAATTGAATTTACAAATTTAGACGGAACACTTTTGAAATTTAATTCAAAATTACCCAAAGAATTTGACATAGCAAATGAGTAAAAAATGCTTCAAAAATGAAGCATTTTTTTTACAAAATTAAATAGAAATTATTTTAATGTAATCTTTATTTATCTAAATCAATTATTTGATCAAAAAGACTTTCTTGTTCAGCATCATTGTGATGTGAAATATAGATTAGTGTAAGGTTTGCATCTTCTAGCAAGATCTTTAAAGCTTTTTGTAAATTATCTTTATCGATGTTAGATAGACCTTCGTCAATAATTAAAATATCTTTTTTGAAATATAGATTTCTTGCTAAAGCTATTCTTTGCATCTGTCCTGTTGAAACGTCATTATCATCTTCTTGACCTAAAATTTTGTCTTTATCAATAGAAGATAAATTTAAAATTTCAATTAAATTACTAATTTCGTTTTTATTTGAATTTTGGTCGAATAAATTTATATTATTTTCTATATTAGCTTCTATTAAAAGTGTATTGTTTGATAAATAGTTAAAATATTGATTAAGTGATTTAAAATCTATATCTTTAATTTCGTATTTATCATTGAATAAGACATTTCCTAAATAATTTTTTTCAAGTCCTAAAAAGATTTTAGCTAAAGTAGATTTACCTGAACCATTTGAGCCTTTAATAATATATTTTTTGTTTTTTTCTATTATTAAATTTTTGTTATTATATAAAGTTTTATTTTCTAATTTTAATGTCAAATCTTTAACTACAATGTTTGAAAATGCTTCATTTTCTAAAGAAAATTTATATTCTGTGATATTTAATTTAAAAGGAATTATATTTGTAGTATCTTGGATTTGTGCTTTAGCTTTTTCTACTTTTAAAAAGTTTAAAAAGTTTTCACTAGTATCAGATAAATAATCAAAAAAGTTCTCTAATAATATATTGACTAAAACTATTATAGAAACTGAAGCTATTAAACTACTTGCATCATCTTTAAAAAATATTCCAAAATAAATTATTACTACTCCACTTACTACTAATTTAAAAACTAAATTCATATTTTCTGAAATTAAAGAAAAAAACTTGGAAGTTTTTAAATAAGAATTGTAAATTTTTAAATTTTTATCTAAATTTTTAGAAAATAACTGTTTTAATTTTTCTTTTTTATTTAATGTATATAATGAAGGTAAGTATGAAAGAATTTGAGTAGTATTTTCATTAAATTCATTTCAAGATTCTGTTTTGTTTATATATATTTTTTCTAGTTTTGGCTTTATAAATAAAGAAAATATAAAAAACAATATCAACATACAAGAAAGTGTAATGCCTAAAACTCAATGTTGATAAAATGAAAAAGTTAAAATTGCAATAATATATAAAACATTTTTCGATAATTCAATCAAAGAATAATAATATTTTTCAAATCTTTCACCGTTGTTGTTTTTAATCTCTGAATAGTAATAACCTTCAGAATTTTTATTATATTCACTTAAGTTTATTTCATTAAAAACTTGAATCATTTTAGATATATTTTTTAACTTTAAAATGTTAATAAAACCAGCGAAAATTGCACTGTGATATCCTGAAAAAATAGCTGAGATTATAAAAGAAAAGATTAATATAATTGAAGCAATAACTAAGTTTATATAATTGTTTTCTTGTAAGAAAGTGAATAAATAATAAGGAGCAACAGTAATAATAAAACTAGTGATTAAAAATTGTAATACATAACAAACATTTCAAATATTATAGAAAATTAATTTTAATTTTGTACTCATATTTCCTTCTTTTTTATAGTCTAATTACTTCGTCGAATTGATTTAAAATCTCTTCTTCAAAATGGTGACTAATAGCTAAAATTGTTTTATCATCTTGTTGTAATATGTTTGTTCAAATTTGCTTACTAAATTCTTTTTCAATGTTGTCTAATGCTTCATCTAAACATCAAATATCAAAATCATCATATTTTAACCTTGCCAAAATTAGTCTTTGTTTTTCACCTTCAGATAAAGAATTTTCATCAAATTTTTCATCCAACTCTAGTTTTTTAATTTTAAATTCTTCTATTAATTTATTTACTTTTTCTAAATCTGGGTTTTCATCTCACATAACTATATTATTTAAGAATGTATCATTGAAGATTGTGTTTTGATTATTGATTAAACCTATATTTTTTAAAGTATTTTTAGGATTCAAGTCTTTTAAATCAATTTCATTATTTATAAAAATTGAACCTTCATAATTTTCATCTAAATTTGCAATTAATTTTAAAAGTGTTGATTTACCAGTGCCCGATTCACCAATTATTGCATATTTTTTATTCTTAATAATTTCTAAATTTAGTTTATCAAAAATTATAGTTTTTTCATCAGTCTTATAAGATAAATCCTTGATTGTTATAGTATTTATCTGGTCAATTTCTTCATATTTATATTTTTTAATTTCTTTATTTTCTTCTAAAATTTTAACTAAAGTAGGAGTATATGTAATTAATGGAAAAATTGAGTTAAATAAAAGAGAAAAAGCAGATGAAATAATTATTAAATATGATAATAAAGACAAGAAATTTGAAATGTCTATAAATTTGTAATAAATTAATACTGCTATTTCTGCTATCCCTACTCCTGTAAATAAAAATGAAATTGAAGTAGCTACTGAATTTGCTCAATCTGTTTTTAATTTAAATTTGAAATTATTTGCAAACACATTTTCTGTGTTTTTAAAAATTAATTTATTAAAAATATTTATTTTGTTAAAAAAGTAAAAAACAGAAAATAGAGAAAATGTTTTTACTTGTTTTTGTGCATATTCTTCATATTTTTGCATTAAATTTTGAAATTTTTGTTGAAAGTTTGGAACAATAATTAAGAAGAATATAAAAATTAAAATCTGAGAAAAAATTATTGTAAGAAAAATTATTCAAGATCATTGGTTTAATACAAACATAAAAATAAGAGGAATTACAAATGAAGAAATAAACTTAAATAAATAATTATGAAAGACTTCTAATAAAAGCATTGATGACTCTAAATAATCATTAAATAAAGCTACAGTTTTATTTCTTTGTTTAGAAATTTGTAAATAAGTTTGATTGGATAAATTAGTAATAATAGTTTCTTGTAATAATTTATAAGTTTTTCTAGTTACTGAAATCTTTAAAAAAGTTAAAATTCATTGAAGTAATATAGAAAAAAGAAGAGAAAACAAACAAATTAATAATCAAGGTATAAATTCTTCAAATCTGATTTGATTTAAAAAATAATCAATTATAAATTTATAAGAAAACAAATTCAATGATAAAAATGCTACAAAAAGATTTTGTAACATAAAGATAAGGATATTTTTGTTTCTGTCAAATGTTAAAATTTTTATTATTTTCATCATTATCTTTCTATTGTATTTTTATTGCTGTATTATTACACACAAAATGGTAAAACGGATTCTTGCAGCTTCTTGTTCTATTTCAACAATATTATCTTGAATAACAATATCTTTTAAAGCATCAATATCATCTAAAGTTGAAATTGAAAAATTAGATAGTTTGTTAACATCTAATAAAGTTTTCATAAAATTTCCTCCTTTCTTTAATGTATTGATAAACATTTTACATTATTTTTTTTTTTTTTTTTTTGCAATTGCCTTTTTTGTGAAAAATGATTTTTCACACTTGAATAGAGGGTAAGGTTGAAAACCTGTTTGAATATGCCTCAGAAGGAGGAACTCCTTCTACAGCTAATAAAAGTTTTTATGCTAATGAAATTCCTTTTGTAAAAATTGAAGACACTAACCAAAAATATATATTAAAAACTAATTCATACATTTCAAAACTAGGATTAAATAATAGTTCCGCTTGATTGATTCCTAAGAATAATATTATTTTTACTACAGGAGCAACTATTGGAAATGTTTCTATAAATAAAATTTTAACTGCAACGAAACAAGGAATAGTTGGAGCAATAATTAAAAAAACTTTTGACTTAGAATATGTTTATTACTTATTATCCTCTAATACATTTCAAGAAAATGTGCGTTTAAATTCTTCTACTGGAACTTTTTCTTCTTTGGCTTTATCAACATTTTTAAATTTACCGGTTGTTATTTTATTAAATAGATTTGAACAAGAAAAAATTTCTACTTTATTTTACACGTTAGATAAAATCGTAAGTCTTTACGAGAGAAAAATTAGTGTGTTGGAAAAGCTTGAAAAGCTTTCTTGATGAATATATTTGTGAAGAAAAATGAAGCAAAACCAAGCATTAGATTTAAAGATTTCAACTATAAATGATCTGCTAAAGAACTTGATAAAGTTGTCAACTCTTTTGGAGGTACATCATTAGAAGAATATTTTAATACTACTGGAAAATACAAAGTAATCAGTATTGGTAGTTTTAATGAAAATAATAATTATAATGACCAGAACTTACGAATTGATTTAAATGAAAAAGTAAAAACTTTATATTAAATAAAGATGATTTAGCTATGATATTGAATGATAAAACTCAAAGTTGCAACATTTTAGGAAGAGTTTTGTTAATCCCTGAAGATAATAAATTTATTTATAATCAAAGAACACAGAGAATAGTTCTTAATAAATTATTTCTCAATCCATTATTTACTTATTTTTACTTAAATTCAAAAGGAAGAGAAGGAATAATTAAAAACGCACAAGGAAACACTCAAGTTTATATCAATTGATCAGCTGTTTCAAACTTAAAAATAATTTTTCCTACATTAGAAGAACAAAAGAAAATTTCCGAGCTTTTAAAGAACTTCAGTTTAACTCACGCACAACTAAAGCGTAAGTTAAATTTAATAAAAACATACAAAAATCGCTCTTAAATAAGATGTTTGTGTAAAAAATATGATTTTTCTTCAAAAAGTACTAAATTTCAAAGAAAAAGGCCATTTTTAGGCTTTTGCTTACGCTTTAGTTGTGCGTGAGTAATATCTATATGAGTTAAAAAATTAGAAATTTGTTCTTGTTCTTCTTTGTTATCAGGAATTATACAGTTAATATTTTTAATCATCTGCACAGTGAATTGAGGTATACTGCCTATAGTCATTATGGTTCTTAAATTAGAATTTTTCAACACATAATAATAAAATTTTACATCTGAAAGTTGGTTGTCTTTAGCTTGTAATAGTCCTGCATTAGAAACACTGAATTTTTCGTTTCTATAAAATATACTCCCTGCTAAAGCTCCTCTTGTAGTTCAGGTTATAAATTCTCCATCATATTTATAATAATTTATAGAACCCATTTTCCCGTTATTCGAAGTTTGTGATGAATATACTGGATATTGCCCTGGATTGTTTTTTATTTCTTGTTTGGAAACAAATCCTCCACCATCTATAATAAAATTATCTTCTATGTTTTTTTGAGTTCATAAAGTGTCAAATTTATTAAATCTGACATTCGGTTTTCCTTCATTTTCCTTTACAAACATATTCTGCAAGAAATATTTTCGAAGCTTCTCAAACAAATTTATCTTTCTCTCATAAAGACTTACGATTTTATCTAACGTGTAAAAAAGTTGACCAATTTTTTGCTGTTCTTCAATTTGAGGAGTTTTTATTTCAATATTTAAAAACGATTTTTTAGATAAATTAAACCTAGAAGTGCCTCCATTGCTTTGGAGAATAATTTTGTTTCTTACAGCATCACTTCTAAATAAAAATGAAGCAAAATGTGGAAATAAAAAATTTGTTTCATTTAATCTATAACCAAAACAAAATGAATTTAAGTAAATTTTTTCATTCACTTTTTCAGTTACAACAGATGACAACCCAACTTCTTGATAAGTTTCAGAAGACATTGTAAATAAAATATCACCTTTTTCAATAACGTTTTGTTTATCATCAGGCTTAATAAAAACTGAAGATTTATCTTTT
This sequence comes from Mycoplasma sp. 1654_15, assembly GCF_012516495.1. NCBI lineage: Bacteria > Bacillati > Mycoplasmatota > Mollicutes > Mycoplasmatales > Mycoplasmataceae > Mycoplasma > Mycoplasma sp. 1654_15. The sequence goes on along the minus strand of NZ_CP051214.1, from coordinate 399,761 downwards.
AAATCAGTATTAAAATTTTTGTAAACATTTAAATAACTAATATATTTTGAATTACCATTTGCAAAATCTTTTTTAGTTTTAGAAGTTAAACCTGAATATAAAAATCCTTTATTTTCAAGTTTCCAACTTTGTCAAGCGTCAGTGAAATTTTTAAATCTGATCTCTGGTACTAATCTTTTTGCTCTAATATAATTCATAATTTCCTTATTTTGATAACATTTTTGCTAGTAAAATTTTTAATGTATAAAAATTATTATTTTAATTATATAAAATAATTAATAATTTAAATCTATAATTTTAAAAATCGACTGAAAAATTTAAAATATATACAAAAAAAGAAGAAAAGTAGACAAATGAAGATAAAAGGTTATCAAAAATCCGTCCCTATTCAATCAAAAGTTAATAAATATAACTCAAATAAAGATGTGATAAATTCTGCTAGAAAACAAGAAAAAGAATGTTTTAAATTTTTAACATTTTTCAATTATCCATTACCTTTTCAAAATTAGAAAATACATATAGTACCTAGAGTAAAAGATTATTCTAAAGTAATAAAATTATTTACACATATTGTCTAAATAATTTTTTAGAATTTAAGTATCTCAAAAATATAAATTAGCAAAGATGTATTCATCAAAAAGTTTAAATCTTTAAATGTATGCTAAATTAATAACTATTTATCCAAAAAATGAAGAAGATTTTAAATTACATATCGAAAATTTGTATCAACTACTAAAAAATACAAAGGAATAAATGTGTAGTAGATAAACAATATAAAAATTCGATTATCTTTTAAGAAACATAACAAATTCGGCAAAATAAATTATTTCGTAATTCCAATGACTTTAAAAAAGAAGAAAATAGAGATTATAAGTATTTAAAAGAAATAGAGAGAGAGAAAATATTTAAAATATTTTTAAAAACATTTTGTATTGCAAAGAAATAATAAGTAAGTAAAAAGCTTTAAAAATGAAGAAAAAACCACTAAATTTTAGTGGTTTTTTAATACTTGTTTTTTAATAAATTAAAAACTAATTTTAATTTAAAATTGTAATTAAACTAGCTCTATAACAGCCATTTTAGCATTATCACCTAAACGTGGAGGTAATTTAATTATTCTTGTATAACCTCCATTACGGTCTTTGTATTTAGGTGCAATGGTTTTGAATAAATATGGCATTATTTCAATACCATCTTTGGTTTTTTCGTGACGTACATAAGCTAAAACTAATCTTCTTGCAGCTAATGTATCTTTTTTTGCTTTAGTAATTAATCTTTCTACATGTTTTCTTAATTCTTTAGCTCTTGGAAGTGTTGTTGTTATTTTTCCATGTAAAATAATTTGAGTGGCTAATGAACGAAGTACATGTTTTCTTCAAGTTGCATCACGACGGTAAATTTGATGTGGATTTGCCATTTTTATTCTCCTTTTTTAAGTTCTAAATTATGTTCTTTTAATTTTTCAACTATTTCTTCTACTGATTTTTTACCCAAGTTTTTAATGTTTTCTAACTCTTCTAAAGTAAGTTCTAGTAAATCAGAAACTTTATAATATTGTGCTCTACGAAGCGCATTTAATGATCTAACTGTTAAATCCAAAGTAGTAAGATCTGCTGAATTTTTCTTTGGTGGTTCTTTTTTTTGCTTTACTTCTTCAAAAAATGATTCAACTTCAGCATCTAAATTAGAAGTATCACTAACTAATTTTAAGTGAGCTATTAATATTTTTGCAGCTTCTGCTAGTGCATCTTTTGCTAAAATAGTTCCATCTGTTTTGATTGAAAATGTTAGTTTTTCTTCAACAATTGGATTTGATGAGTTTAGTTCTGTTGATGAAAAATTTACGTTTTCTACTGCTGAAAAATCAGAATCGACAGCGATTATTTTTCCATATCCTAATTTAGATTCTAATGCTGGACCTAATTCTTGAATTTTTATTTTGTTTGTTTCAAAATCAACAAAACCACGTCCATAAGTTAAAAACATTTCAAATTTTAAAGCTCCAGCTTCAGAAACATTTGCAATTATTTGATCTTTGTTAACAATTTCTAAACCAGCTGTATTTTCTATATCAGCTCCAGTTATTTTCCCTGCTTTTGTCGCTTCAAAAGAAACTACTTGAATTTCATTTTGTAAAAATACTTCTTTTTTGAAGGTAAAACGAAGTTTTTTAAGATTATTTAAGATAGTTACTACATCCTCACGAACTTTATCCTTTACAGAAAACTCGTGATCAACCCCTTCAATTTTTATACCAAAAACAGCAACTGAAGAAACTGAGGATAAAATTGTTCTTCTTAGTGAATTACCCAATGTATTTGCAAAACCACGTTCTAAAGGTTGTAATTCAAATGTTGTTTCAAAATCAGAAAGATGTTCTGCTTTATTTTCAATGTAGTACACTTTTGCACTTTTTTTCATTTAGATCCTACTTTCTATCTTTTGGTTAGTCTTTTAATTACTTTTCTTGGAGGTCTTGTTCCGTTGTGTGGAATTGGGGTTACGTCTTTGATTTCGATTACACTAATTCCGGAAACTTCTATTTGTTTTCTTGCTGAATCTTTACCAGGACCTAAACCTTTTAATTCAACTTTAACTTCTTTAATTCCGTGTTCTTTTGCGCCTTCACTAGCTGCAGCTGCTGCTAAAGAAGCTGCATATGGAGTTTTTTTCTTGGTACCTTTGTATCCGATAGCACCTGAAGAAGATCATGCAATAACATTTCCATTAAGATCAGTAAAAGTAACAATTGTATTTTGGTGAGTTGAATGAATGTGAGCAATACCAGTGGTTATATTTTTTTTCTTAATTTTTTTAGGTTTGTCTTTTTTAATTGCCATTATTTAATCCTTTAATTATTTATCCTTTTTACCCATAACAGTTTTTCTAGGACCTTTTCTGGTACGAGCATTTTTTTGTGTTACTTGACCTCTAACTGGAAGTCCTTTTCTGTGTCTGATACCTTTGTAGGATTTAATCTCTATCATTCTTTTGATGTTTAATTGTACTTCACGACGTAAATCACCTTCTGTTGTATACTCTTTTGCTACTTCTCTAATTGCTTGTAATTGTGTTTCTGAAAGGTCTTTAGTTCTGATGTTTTCGTCAATGTTGCATTTTTGTAAAATTTCTTTTGATCTTGATTTTCCGATACCAAAAATATAAGTAAGTGCTATAACAATACGCTTATCATTTGGTATTTCAATATTTAATATTCTTGCCATATTTTACTATCCTTGTCTTTGTTTATGTTTTGGTGAGCTTTTACAAATTACTCTATTTGTGCTTTTACGTTTGATAATTTTACAGTCATTGCAAATCTTTTTAATACTTGCTCTTACTTTCATATTTCTCCTGTTTTAATGATATTTAATAATAAATTATTTAAAACGATAAATTATTCTACCTTTGCTAAGATCGTACTGTGATAGTTCTACTTGTACATGATCTCCGACAATTATTTTAATACGATGTAGCTTCATTTTTCCAGCAACATGAGCTATTACTTTGTGCCCATTTTCAAATTCTACTTCGTATTCTTGAGTATTAAAAACTTGAGTTACTACTCCTTTAAAAATAATTTTATCTTCTTTTGACATCTATTTTTTAATTTCTCCTGTAAGGATTATTCCTTTATTGTTTTTAATTAAAACCATTTGCTCAAAATGAGCTGCGTTTTTATTTGATGCTGCAATAACAGATCAGCCATCTTTTAAAATTTTTACTTTATCTGAATTTTGCAAAATCATAGGTTCAATACAAATTACCATATTATCTTTTAGTTTTACAACATCATTTTTGTTTGGATAATTGTAAATATAAGGTTCTTCATGTAAAGAAGTTCCAATTCCATGACCTGAAAATTCTTTAGGTGTGTATAAATTATTTTGTTTAATTACTTTAAATATTGCATTTGCAATATCTAATGTAGTTGCATCTTTTTTTATTGCATTAAATCCTGCTCAAAATGCATCTTCTGCTACTTGAATAATTTTTTTATCATTGTAGCTAACTTGTCCTACTGCTTTAGTAAAAGCAGTATCAGAGTGAAATCCTTCATAAATCAAGCCTAAATCAATCGAAACAACGTCTGAATCTTTGATTATATATTCATCAGGAATTCCGTGAATTAACTTTTGATTAACACTGGCACAAATTGTTGCTGGAAAGCCTTGGTAGTTTAAAAATGAAGGTTTTGCATTTCGTTTTGTAATCTCTTTAAAAGCGATGGCATCTAATTCTTTTAAAGAAACACCTGGTCTTACGAGATCGTAGATGATTTGTTTTACCTCTGCCAGGAGTTTACCTGCTTTTTTTAATATTTCTATTTCTTGATCTGTTTTTATGATTTTCATAAAGTTTTAATTACTTGGTTTTTTAAAGTTTCTAAGTCTTGATCTGCACTAAATTCAAATAGTAAGTTTTTGTCTTTGTAATATTGAATTAAAACTGCAGTTTGTTGTTTGTAAACATCGATTCTTTTTTTGATTGCTTCAGGTTCATCATCTTTTCTGATTTGAACAATTGTACCATCTTTGTAGCAATATTTATTATCTTTTGCTGGTTTGAATTTTTCGTGATAAGTTGTTGCACAAGTTGGGCAATATCTTCTAAGTGAAAGACGTTCTAAAATAACATTTTCTGAAGCATTTAAATAAACTACTGCATCGATTTTAAAATTATTTTCTTTTAAAAACTCAGCTTGTGAAATTGTTCTTGGATAACCATCTAAAATTATTCCGTTTTCTAAGTTAGCTTTTTGTAAAAAATCGAGAACAATCTCATTTGTAATTTCATCTGGTACATAAAGACCTTGAGCAATAATTTGCTTCATTTTTAAAGCAAATTCTTCATCAGATTTAATTTTTGCTCTAAAAAGATCACCTGTAGAAAGATGTAAAATTTTTAAATCTTTAACAAGTTGTGCAGCCAATGTTCCTTTACCAGAGCCTGGTGAGCCTAGAAAGATTAATTTTAACGATTTAGGATTAGATTGAGTATTTTTTATCATAGTAAGTCTTTATTATTTGCTTGTTTTTTTACGGATTTATTAGTTGAATTCATTGCTTTATCAATTCTTTTTCTCTTAACAATAATTTTTTCAGCATCATAACGAGCTTTTATTTGACTCATAGTCTCAAGTGCTGTGGTTACTAAGATTATGACTGATGTCCCACCAAAAGTAATTTGTTGTGGCATTCCTAGCATTTGTTCAACAGGTTGAATAACACCTAAAATTGTTAAATAAAATGCACTAAAAATTGATAATCTAAAAACAACTCCGATTAAATAATCTTCTGTTTGTTCTCCTGGTCTAATTCCAGGAATAAATGTAGAATTTTTAGCAAAATCTTCTGCTATTTTATCAACTCTAGATTGTTGTAAACCCATTACTATTGAAAAAATTATGTTTACAACAATGAAAATAGTTAAACCAATAGGTTGATTTACTTGCATATGTGTTTGAATTCAGTGTCTAGTAGCTGAAGTATTTGGATCTAAAAAACCTGTAAATAAAGAAGGTAATGAAACTACTATTAATGAAAAAATATTAGGCATAATCCCAGCTGGATTTAGTTTTAAAGGAAGTGTAGAAATTTCTTTAATATTTTTTGACATCCCAGATCCGGTTTGTTGAATTGGAATTTTTCTTTCAGCTAAATAAACAAAAGCTACTATTAAAATCAAGACAAAAAAACCTAATAAGTATGAAAAGTATAAAACTATATCATTGATAATTGAGCTTGAATTTGAAGAATCTACAAAGTATTCAAAAGCAACTTTAAATTGATTTGGTAATCTAACTGCAATACCTGAAAAAATAATTAAAGATGTTCCATTACCAACACCTTTATTTGTAATTTGTTCACCTAAAAATAAAGCAAACAAACTACCTGCAACTAATATAAAAGGAATTATAAAATATTGATAAAAACCAGAATTATCTTCAAGTACAACAAAACGTAATGCTTGATTTCCTATTACAGTTCTTACTAAAACAACAGCTTGAATGGCAGCAATTAAAAAAGTAAGTAATCTTGTAATAATATTAATTTTTTGTCTACCATGTGGTCCTGACTGACTAAGTCGGTGAATTGGCGGTACTAACTTAGTTTGGGCAATTAACATTATTAAAGACGCAGTAATAAATGGTCCGATTCCTAAGGCAACAATGGAAAAGTTTAATAAACCACCACCACCTACAATATTTATAATTCCTAAAAATGAATTTCGATCAATAGCATTTTGATTAACAAGTCTTAGTCCTGGAATAGTTATTGTTCCTGCTACAACGAAAATTGAAAGCATTAAAAGTGTAAATAAAATCTTTTTTACTAATATCTTTTCTCGTCATAAGACTAAAAAAGAATGCTTAAAATTGATGTATTTATTTGCACTGTAGTCAAAAACTTTTCCTAAAATCTTTGTTAAAAATTTAAACACTATTTAACCTCTATTGATCCTCCAGCAGCTTTTACTAATTCTTGTGCTTTAACACTAGCTGCGTTTACTTCGATTGTTAATTTTTTAGATAATTTACCATTTGCTAATAATTTAATTGGTAAATATTTTCTTCTAACTAATTTGTTTTTAAATAATGACTCTAAAGTTACAGTTTCATTATTTTTGTATGTTTTTTCTAAATCTGATAAAGAAATTGTTTGGAAAGTAATTGAATTTACATTTTTAAATCCAATTTTTGGTACCCTTCTGTATCAAGGGTTTTGTCCACCTTCAAATCCTAAACGAACTTTTCCTCTTTTTCTTTGTCCGGATTGTCCTTTACCAGCTTGTTTTCCTTTTCCTGCTGCATGCCCTCTACCTTTACGGTGCTTATCTGGACGAGAATTTTCAGTTGGTTTTAAATTATGTAATTGTATTTTTGACATTTTTATTCCTTATTACTAATTTATTAATTTTGAGTTAATTTTTCAACTTCAATATCTCTAGCTCAAGCAATATCTTCTACTGTACGTAATTTTTGTAAAGCTTTCATTGTTGCATGCACAGTGTTGATTTTAGTTCTAGATCCGTGAGTTTTTGTATAAATATCTGTATAACCAGCTAATTCTACAACAGCACGAACTGTATTAGAAGCAATGATTCCTTTTCCTTTTGGAGCAGGTTTTAGTAATACTTTAGAAGCTAAGAATTTTTCTGAAATTTCATGAGGGATTGTTGATTTGTTAACAATTGGTACAGTAATTAAACGATTTTGTGCGTCTTTAACTGCTTTTTTAATCGCATCTTGTACTTCATTTGCTTTTCCGTGTCCGTATCCTACTTTACCTTTTTTGTTTCCAACTACTGCATAAGCTGCAAATGAAAAACGACGTCCACCTTTTACAACTGTTGTAACACGAGATATGTCGATAATTTTTTCTTCAAATTCTGATTGGAATTGATTTTTATCTTTTTTTACAAATCCAGGTTTTCTTTTAAAGGTTTTTGCTTCATTTTTTGAAGCAGTTGCTTTATCTGAAACTTGTTTTTTATCAGTAGATTCTTTAGTTGCTTGAACTGTTTGAGTGGATTTCATTTTGTTTTGTGTTTCTTGTACTTGTTTTTCGATTTTTTGATTTTCCATAATTAAAACTTAATTCCTTGTTGTCTTAAAGTTTCAGCAAAAGCTTTTACTCTACCGTGATATAAATAACCTGAACGATCAAAGATAAAATCGTTTTGATCTAGTTTTAGTTCTTTTAATTTTGCAGCAAATACTGGTGCAAGAGCTTGAGCTGCTTGAATGTTTCCACCTTTTGTTTTTGCTTCTTTTTTAAGTGTAGTTGCTGAAGTTAAAGTTTTTGCAGATACAGGATCAAAAACGTATGCGTAAAAGTGATTTAATGATTTATAAACACCAATTCTTAGTTTTTGATTTGTAGATAAATTAGAAGTTAGTTTGTTTAAAATTCTTTTATGTTTAACAATTCTAGCTTGATTTCTTGTTTGTTTTGCCATAATTAATTAGCTTTATTTAGAAGCTTTTTTCCCTTCTTTTCTTCTAATAACTTCATCTTTGTAAGCTACACCTTTTCCAGAATATGGATTTGGTTTTCTTTTCTTTCTTATTTGAGCAGCTAATTCACCAACTCTTTGTTTATCAATTCCTTTAATAATTACAACAGTAGGTTTTGGTACTTCTAAGGTTAGATCTTGAGGTATTTCTACTAAAACAGGATGTGAATAACCAAGTGCTAATTCTAAAACTTTATCTTTTAATGTTGCTCTATAACCAACACCTTTGATTTCTAGCTCTTTTACAAATCCTTGAGAAACTCCAGTTAACATCCCTTGTAATAATGAATTTGTTGTTCCGTGTAATTGTTTAATACTTTTTTCTTCAGATGATCTTTTAGTTAATAATGTAGATTCTGTTTTTTCAATACTAATAAAGTTTGAAAACTCTCTTGATAATGTTCCTAATTTACCTTTTATTGTTACTAAAGAATTTTGAATATTTACTTCAACACCAGCTGGTATTTGTAAAACACGATTTCCGACACGAGACATATTAATTATCAAATGTAAGCAATGATTTCACCACCTACATTTTCCTTTCTTGCTTGTTTATCAGTTAATAATCCTTTAGATGTAGAAACTATTACGGTTCCATAACCTGAAACAATTTTTGGTAAATCAGAAGCTGAAGAATAAACTCTTAAAGATGGTTTAGAAACTCTTTTTATTCCTACAATTGAACTTGTATTTCCTTTGTATTTAAGCTCTACATTAATTTCTTTTTTTACTTCTCCAGATACAGTAAATCCTTTTATATATCCTTCATCTAAAAAGATTTGTAAAATTCTTTCTTTTTTCTTTGAATGAGGAATAATAACGTTTTTGTGTTTACGTGTAAAAGCATTTTTGATTCTGGTTATCATATCTGCTATTGGATCTGTTATTATCATATTATCAACTCGCTTTCTTAATACCTGGTATTTGTCCTTTGTGAGCTAATTCACGGAAGCAAATTCTGCATATTTTAAATTTACGTAGTACAGCACGAGGACGTCCACATAATTGACATCTTGTATAAGCACGTACTTTAAATTTCGGATGTTTTTCTGCTTTTACTTTTAATGATTTTTTTGCCATGTATTTTCCTTTATTTTTTATTATGCTTTCTTAGCAAATGGTATTCCTAAGAGTTCTAATAATGCCCGAGCTTCTTTATCTGTTTTAGCTGTAGTTACGATAATTACGTCTAAACCTTTTAATTTACGAATTTTATCAAAACTAATTTCTGGGAAGATAATCATTTCTTTAACTCCTAAAGAAAAATTACCTCTACCGTCAAATGCTTTTGGATTTACTCCTCTAAAGTCTCTAATTCTTGGAATTGAAACATTGATTAGTTTAGCTAAAAAGTCTCACATATTGTCTCTTCTTAGTGTTACTTTTGCTCCCATTGGCATTCCTTGACGTAATTTTCAAGAAGCTAAAGATTTTTTTGCAACGGTTTGGTAAGGTTTTTGCGCTGAAATTAAAGACATTTCGTTCATTACTTCTTCGATAGCTTTTGAGTTAGTAACTTCTTTTCCTGCTGTCATGTTTAAAACTATTTTTTCTATTTTTGGAATTTCCATATCAGAAGAGTAGTTAAACTTTTGTTTTAAAGCAGTTTTTACTTTTGAATTATAGTGTTGTGCTAAAGCGTTCATATTAGATTACCTTCTTTGTAGTTTTTGCTATACGAAGTTTTTTATTGTCTTTAAAAATGTATCCGATTTTTGAAAATTCAGCTGGTTTGTCTTTAGATGCTTTTTTTGTTACAATCGCTACTTTTGAAACGTGAATTGGTCCTTCATAAATTGAAATTGAACCTTCAGTGTTTTGTTGGTTAGGTTTTTTGTGTTTTGTGATTTTATTAATGTCTTTGACAGTAACTGTTTGTTTTTTAGAATTTACAGATAATACTTTACCTGATTTCCCTTTTTCATCACCTGAGATAATAACTACTTCGTCATTTTTTCTAATTTTCATATTGTTCCTTTGTAAAAATTTGTTTATTTTGCTTCATTTTTATAGGATTTTGAAGTTTTATATTCAAATATTTTTATAAAACTTCTGGTGCTAATGAAACGATTTTGGCAAATTTTTGATTATCTCTTATTTCTCTAGCAATTGGACCAAATACCCTTGTTCCTCTTGGTGTTCCATCTTCTTTGATGATAACAACAGCATTGTCGTCAAATCTAATACGTGATCCGTTTTTTCTATTAATTCCGTATACAGAACGAACAATAACAGCTTTAACTACTTGTCCTTCTTTAACAATTCCACCTGGAATTGCTTTTTTTACTGAGCAGACAATTACATCACCAATATTAGAATTTTTCTTAACTGAACCACCTAAATTTCTGATTAATCCAACTTCTTTTGCACCTGAATTATCAGCTACTTGTAATCTTGATTGTTCTTGTAACATTATTTTTCTCCTTTAGAAGATGCAATACTTACTAGTCTAAAAGATTTGGTTTTTGAATATGGACGAGTTTCAGCGATTCTAACTACATCTCCAACTTTAGCTTTTTGTTCTTCATCATGAGTTGCGAATTTTTTAACTTTTTTGAATCTTTTTTGATATAAACGGTGTTTTACATAAGTTTCAACAGCAACAATTATTGTTTTTTCATTTTTATCAGAAACTACAACTCCGGTTAAACTTTTACGTGTATTTTGTCTTTTTTGACTTGCATCTTTATGTGATTTGTGATTAAAATGAGACATAATTATTTTCTACCTTTTTCTTGTTCTAATTCTGATTGTCTAATTGCTGTTAAAATTCTTGCTATATCTTTTCTTACTTGTTTGATTTTGTGAGTATGATCTAGTTGTTGAGTTTTGTTTCTAAAACGAAGAGTAAATAGTTCTGATTTATATTCATTTAATAATTTGTTTAATTCTTCAGAATTTTTTTTCTTTAAATCTTTAAATTCCATTATCTTAATTTTCCTTGGTTATTATTCTTCATTTTACTGGTAGTTTGTGTCCACCTAAACGAAGTGCATCACGAGCTATTTCTTCTTTTACTCCACCTACTTCAAACATTACTGTGTTTTCTTTAACAACTGCTACTCATTTTTCAGCTGAACCTTTTCCAGATCCCATTCTTACCCCGATTGGTTTTTTAGTAAGAGAAAGATGAGGAAAGATTCTAATGTTAACTTGACCTTCACGACCCATTCTTCTTGTAATCGCAATTCTGGCTGACTCTATTTGTCTTGCACTAACTCATTCAGATGTTGTAGCTTGTAGACCAAATTCTTCAAATGAAACTTCTTTTCCTCTAAAAGCAGCACGTTTGTCATGTTTTACTCTAAATGTTTTACGGTGTTTTGTTTTTTTAGGTTGTAACATTTTTTATTCCTTTGCGCTTTCTTTTTTAGATCTTGTAGTTCTTTTTGGTGCTTTTGTTTCAGTTAGTTCTTGCTCTTGTGCTTGATTTTGCTTTGCAAATACTTCACCGAGTGAAACTCAAACTTTAACTCCAAGAGCTCCATAAGTTGTTCTAGCTGTTGCTGTTGCATAACTTACATCTTGTCTTAGTGTATGTAATTTCATTTCACCTTCAGAGTATCCTTCTGATCTAGCCATATCAACACCATTTAAACGTCCACTTACTTTGGTTTTAATACCTTTAGCTCCAGCTTTTTGTGCCATTCTAATAGCATATTTTTGAGCCATACGGTATGATCCACGGTTTTCTAATTTAATAGCAATTGCTTCAGCTAATAATTTAGCATCTAAATCTGGTTTTTCAATTTCTACTGCGTCTATATTTAAAACAAGTTTTTTATTTTTAACAAACTTTTTAACATCTTCAATTATTTTTTTAAGATTACTTCCTGCTTGTCCTAAAAATGCTCCAAGTTTTGCTGTGTAAACAACAACTGTTACTTTATTGTCTTGATCACGACGAATTTTTGTATTACCAATTAAATATTCTCTTGTTAGTTTTTCGAAAAAACGGTGAATTTTAACATCTTCTAATAAATTTGATGCAAACTCTTTTTTATCTGCATATCAAATAGCGTTATGTTCTTTAGTAACTCCGTATCTAAATCCATTTGGATTGACCTTTTGTCCCATAATTATTTATCTCCTAACAAACTTACTTCTTCTACTATTACAGATAAATGAGAAGTTCTTTTTAAAATACGATACGCAACACCTTTTGCTCTTGGTTGAAATCTTTTTAGTGTTGGACCTTCGTTTACAATTACATCTTTAACAATTAAGCTATCACCATTTAATCCGTGATTATTTACAGCGTTGGCAACTGCTGAGTTTAATAATTTTATGAAGAAATATGAAGCTTTTTTGTTTGTATTTTGTAAAATAGCTAATGCATTTGTAGTTGGTTGTTTTTTAATTAAACGAGCCACTAAACGAGCTTTTTGAGCTGAAATACGTTGCATTTTAACACTAGCTTTTGCTTGTTGTAATTTATTTTCCATAACTAATTTCTACCTATTTTTTCTTCCCTTTATCTTGTCCATGACCTGTATAGGTTCTAGTAGGAGAAAATTCACCTAATTTATGACCAACCATATCATCAGTTACATAAACTTCGTTAAATACTTTTCCGTTGTGAACTAAAAATGTTAGTCCAACAAATTCAGGAAATATTGTAGATCTACGAGATCAAGTTTTAATTGGTTTTTTATTTTTTTGTTCATTCATCGCTTCTACTTTTTTAAGTAAATGCTCATCTGCAAATGGACCTTTTTTCAATGAACGTGCCATTATTTAGTATCCTTTCTTCTTCTAAGAATCAATTTAGTTGAAGCTTTTTTATTATTTCTTGTTTTAATTCCAAGTGCTTTTTTACCTCATGGAGTAAGTGGTGCTTTACGTCCAATTGGTTGTTTACCTTCACCACCACCGTGTGGGTGATCATTTGGGTTCATTACTGAACCTCTAACTGTTGGACGAATACCTAAATGACGATTACGTCCTGCTTTTCCGATGTTTACTAAGTTATGTTCTTCATTACCTACTACACCAATTGTTGCTCTACATCTTGCTAATACACGACGGTATTCACCAGATTTTAGTTTTAAAACAACATATTTTCCATCATCGTCTTTACCTTGGATTTGAATTGAAGAACCTGCTGAACGAGCTAATTGTCCACCTTTTCCTGGTTGTAATTCTACATTGTGAATAAATGTACCTTCAGGAATTCTTGATAAAGGAAGTGAGTTTCCAACTAAAATATCAGCTTCATCGCTTGAGACAACTTTTTGTCCAATTTTAATGTCTTTAGGAGCTAAAATATATCTTTTTTCACCATCTACATAATTAATTAAACAAATATTTGCTGATCTATTTGGATCATATTCTATAGATTTTACATAACCTGGAATATCAAATTTATTTCTTTTAAAATCTATAATTCTATATTTTCTTTTGTTTCTTCCACCTTGGTGTCTAGTTGTAATTTTTCCTGTGTTATTACGACCAGATTTTTTAGGTAAAATAACAAGTAATGATTTTTCTGGAGCATGTCCTGAAAGGTTTTTTGAATAATCTAAAGAGCTCATATTACGAAGCCCATTGGTTGTAGGTTTGTATATTTTCATCGCCATATTTACTCTCCTTTAGTTGCTTTTTTAGGTTTAGAAGCTGTTGTTTTTTCTGATTTTGCTTCTTGTTCTGAAGCTTTTGCTTTTATTCCTAATTTTTGAGCAACTTTTTCTTCTATTTTTTTAGCTTTTTCTTTTAATGTAGATTCTTTAGCTTTTGTTTCTTGTTCAGCTTTTAATTTTGCTTCTTTTTGTTCTTGAGTATCTTCTGGATAGAAGTTAATTGAACCTTCTGCTAAAGTTACAATTGCTTTTTTATATGCATTTGTAAACCCGTGGAAACGTCCTAATTTTTTAGGTTTTTTAGGTACATTAAAGATATTTACTTTTTCTACTTTAACTGCAAAAATATGTTCAACTGCTTTTTTAACTTCGGATTTATTAGTTCTTCTGTCTACTTTAAATGTATATACATTTTCAGACATTTGCTCATGTGTTTTTTCAGTTAATATTGGAGCTTTAATAATTTCATTTATATTCATTATTTAACTGTTCCTTCTAAGTTTTTAATATCTGATTCTGAAATTACAAACACATCTGCTTTTACTAAATCTTCTACTAAAATTGAGCTTCATTTTGTAACTTTAACATTTTTTAAATTACGAGCTGATAAAAATAGGTTTGAATCTGAAGAAATAATTAATATATTTCTTAATTCATTTAATTTTTCTGAAGCTAATTTTTTAACTAATGTTTTAGTTGATATTTCTTTTTGTGCAAAGTCAGAAACTAATACTTGATTGTTAGCAGCTAGTTGGCTTAAAGCTGATACAAATGCTAATCTACGAACTTTTTTGTTTAATTTTACTTTGTAGTTTTTATTATTTGTAGGTCCAAAAGCACGACCACCACCTACAAAGATTGGAGAACGTAGTGAACCAGCTCTAGCTTTACCTGTTCCTTTTTGTTTTCAAGGTTTTTTACCTGTTCCACTAACTTCAGCTCTTGATTTTACTTTATGAGTTGGATTTCTACGTGAACCTCTTTCATATAAGATAGTATCGAATATAGCTTGAGAATGAGCTTCTGTTTTTCCAAATAATTCTTTTGGTAATGAAGTTTTGTTTGAAATATTAACTTTTGCTACATTTTTAGATTGTTTAATTTCAACTTTTTTGTCTTCTTTTTTTGAAGCAACAACAGGTTTTGGAGTAGTTTTTGCAACTGGTTTTGGCTCTACTACTTTTTTAACTTCTTTAACTTCTTTTTTTACTTCTTTAGCAGGTTCAACTTTTTTAGCATGTGTGTGAGTATGTGTATGAACGTGCTTATGTGTGTGAGTATGAGTAGTTGAAGATTTTGGTTTAATAATTTCTTTTTTAGGGGCACTGTTGGTTTGAGTTGTGTTTTCTTTTTTATTCATTAGTTGCCTCCTTAGTTTCTACTTGTGTATAAACAACTAATACTTCTGGTTTTTTCTTAGTTGTTCTTTTAACTGCTTCTTTAATAATTAAATAAGACTTATTTGGTCCAGGAACTGATCCTTTAACAACTAAAATGTTGTTTGCTAAATCTATTTTAATAATTTCTAAATTTTGTAAAGTAACTCTTTCATGCCCTAAGTGTCCTGGCATTGTCATACCTTTAACAACTTTGTTTCCTGAAATATCACCAATTGAACCTGTTTGACGAATAGGTTTAGAACCTCCACCTCCACCGTGAGATTTAGGTCCGATGTGTTGGTTATATCTTTTAATAGTTCCGGCAAAACCTTTACCTTTGGATGTTCCAACTACATCTACAAATTCACCTTCTTCAAAGATTGATAAATCAATTTTTTGTCCTAATTCACCTTGCATATTTCTAAACTCTTTAACAAAACGTTTTGGGTTAGATTCTGCTTTTTTAAAATGTCCTAATTCTGGTTTTGTAAATCTGCTTTTTTTCTTGTCAAATGCTGCTAATTGAATAGCTTCATAACCATTTTTCTCTTTAGTTAAAACATTTGAAACTACATTAGGTTGAACTTCTATTACAGTAACTGGAATACTAATTCCTTCTTCTGTAAATAGTTGTGTCATTCCAACTTTTTTACCTAAAATACCTTTCATATTTCTCCTATGATAATTCTAGATTTACTTTAACACCAGAATTTAGTTGTAATCTTTTAATTTTGTCTACTAATACTTTTGAATTAGAACTGTTTGTTTTGATAATAATTAATCTTTGGTGTGTTCTACTTTCGAATTGCTCACGAGATTTTTTGTTAACGTGAACAGATCTCAAAATAGTGAAAATTTCTTTTTTTGTTGGAAGTGGAATTGGTCCACTTACTTCAGCATTTGCTTCTTTTGCAACTAAAACTATTTTAGCTGTTGCTGTGTCTATTAGACGGTGATCAAATGCTTTAAGTTTTATTTGAATTTTGTCCATAAAAAATAAATGTTGTCTCCTTTGGTTTTTTCTTAAACCAGACTCCACATAAAAACCGATAACTAACTAACAACTCTTTTTAGTGTATCGCAACCTTATGCTTCATAGTCCTAAATTTAGTTTTTAAATTATAATACTTTTTTTGAAAAACTCCAAATATTTTTTATTTTTATTTCGCAGATAATTATTGAAGTATAAATAGTACTTGTTAAATTAATCTTTTTTTATTGTTTAGTTTATATATAATAATATAGTTAGTTTGATCCTATGATAAAGGAAACTTATTATATTCAATAATATAAATTAATAATAACAAAGGAAATATAGTTAAATTAAACTATTAGCTAAATTTTATGAAGAATAAATTTCAAAGCAGAGCATTTAATTCTATAGAACTGGTCGAAAATAATTTAATTTTTAAATCATCATTTCAAACTGATAAATTATTTAGCGAATGAAACTGATATAAAAATTTACCAAGCGATTTAAATAAATTTGGTCCAGAAGTTTTCGATTTTAAATTTGCTCAAAACAAGCAAGAATTTTCTGGATATTATATGTCTTTTATTGATGGTTATAACCTAGCTTCTCTTTTAGTGAATAAAGAATATGATGAAAGTTTTTGGAAATCAATTGTAGATAAATGTCTTGAAATTCTTTTTAATTTTACAATCATCCTATAAACTATGAAGAAAATGAAGTAAATTTTCTTGATTTTATTTATTTAACAAAAACAAAACAAAGACTACAAGAGCTAGAAAAGATCGATTATTTTAATCATCTTATTAAATCTGAATATATATTTATTAATAATATTAAAATGAAAAATCTTAGCAAAATAAAAGATTGAATTTTTCAAACAATTAAAAACAAACTTTTTAAAAATGCTTTGATAAGAATTACTCACGGTGATTTTTATCCTGCAAATTTATTAATTTCGAAAGATTTAAATGAACTTAAATTTATAGATCCAAGAGGAAAATTTGCACAAAAAAACTCAATTTTAGGTGATCTTAGATATGATTTTGAAAAATTACTTCATAGTTTTAATGGTTATTATGATTTTATAAAATTTGATAAATTTACTTTAAAACAAAGACAAAACATTTATTTTGACTATGAAATTTTCACAAATGAAATAGTAAAAAAAACTAATTCTTATTTAGAAAAACAAATACAAAAACAGTTTAACTTAAACATTGACGACATCAAGTTTATTGAAGCATTATTATTTTTAACTATGATTCCACTCCATTATGAAAATCTAGAACATCAAAAAATGTTTTACTTATTAGCAATAGAAAAATTTAATTATTTAATGGAGAAAAAATGAGAATAGTTAGCGACTAGGACATAATCCTTTGTATCTAAAAGAAAAAAATTAAAGTCATAGGGAAGTAAAACCTTTTTTAAAAGCTATCGAAAAAATTCAAAAATTATATAGCTAAGTTGATAAAATTTTAATTTATACTACTAGAAATATATAAAATCAAAATCATAATTTAGGTAAAGTTATGCAAAAGAAAAATAAAAATGTTCAAATCGTCATTATTGCTGCCGGAGCAGGCGCTAGGTTTAAAAAAGAAGGATTTTTAGAAGATAAACCATTTATTTTAGTAAATAAAAAAATGATAATTGAATATGCAATTGAAAGTTTTTTAGATTATGAAAATAAAATAGTAGTTTTTCTAAAAGAATTTTTAAATAAATATCCAAAGCAAATTGAATATCTAAAAAATAAATACAAAATTAGACTGGTTTTTATTGATAAATTAACAAAAGGAGCTGCCGAAACTGCTTCGCTTGTTGAAAATATAGTATGTAAAAATAGAGCTTTATTAATTGCAGATTCAGATAATTTTTATATAAATAATCAAACAAGTTTTTTTATTGAAAAAGCTTTAAAAATGAAGGAAAATCAAGCAAATTTATCTGTTTTTGAAAATAATTTACCTCTTTTTTCATATATTAAAATTAAAAATAATTTAGTAGTTAAAACTGTAGAAAAACAAGTAGTTTCTAATTTAGCAATTTCTGGTATGTATTTTTTTAAAAAGGCAAAATTCTTCTTTAGAGCATTTAGGATAATGAAGAAAAATAATTTAAAAATCAATAACGAATTTTATCTTTCTAATATTTATAATATTTTAATCAATAAATTTAAACAAAAGGTTGGCTTTTATAAAATTCAAAATCAAAACTATAAAAGTTTAGGAACTCCTTTGCAAGTAAAAGAATATTTAAAGGAAATCAACAATGAGATTTAATTGAAAAAAATTGAAAAAAATTGATCAAAACGACTTAAGTGTAGTTTTAAATGGACCATTTAACAAGCACACTTACAATGCTGTAAAACGAGTTTTAAAGGTTCTTCCAAAAAGCAAAATTATAGTCTCATGCTGAGAACAAGATGATACAACATTAATTGAAAACATTCCTAACGTATTAATAGTAAAAAGTCAAGATCCGGGAGGATTAAAGCTACCTGGAGTTTTCCAAATGGGAATGAATTACAACAGAATGATTGTTGCTGTAAGAGCTGGTTTAAAGTTAGTAAATACAAAATATGTTCTTAGAATGAGAAATGATTTATCATTACATGATGATAGAATTTTAGTTGATTACAATTATTATTTCCCTAAAAAAGAAGAAAAATATAGTCTTTTTAAAGAAAAAATTGTAACTTTATCTTCTTTTACACAAAAAATTGCTGTACTTCCAGAATATAATGATGTCAACGTAAGTGTTTCAGATTGACTTCACTTAGGATTAACAGAAGATGTAAAACTTTATTGAAATAGAATAGAACTAATAGAAAATCAAGAAGAATTTGCTAATTATTATAGCAATCACCCAAAATATAAAGATAATGACTACGCTTTCAAAGCTTTTGCATTCCCTGAAGTTTATTTTACTTCTTTTAGTGTAAAAGAAAAATTTGAAATCAAAAATATAGGAATGTACGATACAAAATTAACAGATGAAGAAAAAGAAGTTAATAAACATATATTATTTAATAATTTTATTCCACTAAATTACAATATGACAAAGATTTGAAATCAAAAATCTCGTTATATGGTGGCACAGTTATTATCTTTTGCTTTATTTGAATCGTGATTTTATTTAGATTTTCTTTATTGATATCAAGAAACTTTTAAAGATAAACAAGTTCAAAGTCGATTTGGTTGAATAAATAAAACTAAAAATATGTATCTATCACATTGATCTTTTGTTAGAAAAATGAAAATTTCCAACAGAAAAGAACATATAGTGTGAATATTTAGATTACTAACTATTTGGTTTTTAAATATTTTATATATGCTTTTTGTTAAAGTATTTTATCGTTTTATTTTTCTTTTTGAAAAACGAAATTTCTTAAAATTTAAAATAAAGAAAACTAGTTGTCAAAACTAGTTTTTCTTTATTTTTGAAGTAATTTTTCAATTTCTTCTTTGTAAATTGGTTTATTATCTACTCATGGAGTTTCTAAAATAATTGGTATATTATCAAATAAAGGTTCGTGCACTATTTTTTGTAAAGTTTCAAAACCAATAAAACCTTTTCCTATATTTTCATGTCTATCTTTTTTAGAATTTAATTCATTTTTGGAATCATTTAAATGAATTACTTTTAAATAGTTTATTAATCTTGTTGATTTTAATTTTAAAATAAATTCATCATAATTATGTAAGTTATAACCTGCATCTCAAATATGGCAAGTATCTAAACAAACACCAACACGTTCTGAATTTATAGACTCAATTACATAAACAATATCTTCAAAAGTTGTTCCTACTTCTGTTCCTTTGCCTGCCATTGTCTCTATAGTAATTACAACATCTTTTGTTTTAGATAGTATGTATTTTATAGACTCGATTAATTGATTTAAAGATTCTTGAATAGTAAAAGTAGTATATGAGCCTGGATGTAAAACCAAGTATTTTGCTCCGATGTAGTTCATTCTATGGATTTCTTGTATTAAAAAATCGTTTGAAAATTTATGTTTAGTCACACTCGAAGGATTAACAATGTAGGGAGCATGAACAATAATATCTTCAGGAGTAATTAAATTCTGATATTTATCTAAATAAGTTTGCAAATTATACAAAGAAACATCAACTCTTTTAGTGGTTTGAGGAGCACCTAAAAAAATCATCATTGTGTTTGCTTTGTTTTGAAGCGATTCTTCTACTGCTGTTGTTAAATAACCGGGTTTTTTAAATGAAATGTGAGAGCCAAGTTTAATCATTTTTTCCTTAAATGTTGTAAAGTATTTCTTCTAATAATACTATTTTTATTTCAAATTGGTTAGAAAATTCTTTTTCTAATCTTTGTTTAACATCGAAAGCAAAAAATTGTTCTATCAAATGAGGAACAAGCAAAACATTAATGTTTTTAAAAGAAAAACTTAATTCATCTGATCATTTTAAATCAGATGTTATAACTAAATCTGCTTTATGTTTTTTAGCTAAAAAAACTGCTTCAATACCACCAGAACCTGGCAAAATTGCTATTTTATTTATATTAATATTTTTGTTTAAATTAGTTTGTAAATGCTTCAAATTTAAAGCATTTTTAACTTGTTTTACTAGATAAAAAAACTTAATTTTTGTTTCTACTAAAAGATTATAATTATCAATTGATTGAGTTTGTATAACATTTAAACCTAAATGCTTTAATATTGCATTAGCTGTGGCATTACTGTTAGAATCGTAATTTGTATGTAGCGAGAAAATGTTAATTTGTGCTTGTTTTATTTTTTTAACCATTTTTCTTTTATATGGACTAAATTTATAGTTCAAAGTTTTAGTATTATAAAATAAAAAAGGGTGATGAGTTATGATCAAATCAACATTTTCGTTTATGGCTTGATCTAAAATTTTTGGCGTTAAATCTATACATATAAACACTTTTTTTACTTCTTTTATGAAGAAAAAACTAAATCCTGGCTTATCTCAAGATTCAGCTTGTTCTATAGGAAATAATGTGTTTAAATAGTTAGAAATGTCTAAAATTGAAGTGTTCAAATTAAATTAAATCCCTTTGTTTTCATTTTTTCTGAGGATGTCTTAGTTTTTTTAGGATTTTTGACTCAATTTGTCTAATTCTTTCTTTAGTTACTCCTCTTTCTTTAGCTAATTCATCAAAACTGTGAATTCTGTATTGATTTCCGTTTGGATCAGTTCCAAAACCATAACGCTTCATAATAAAGACTTTTTCTTCATTATCTAAATTATTTTCTATCATTTGTCTTAGGATTTTGGTTTTTTCTTCTCGTTCTGAATAATCAACAGGTGAAATTACACTTTCATCTTTAATAAAGTCTGAAAAGGAGCTATCTTCTTCTTTACCAATAGCTTTATCTAATGAAATGGGATCGATATTAATTTTTTTAGTATATCTTACTTTGTCTGCAGTAAAGTCTCCACCCATTGCTTGAGCTATCTGTTCATCTGTTGGAGTTACTCCATATTCTTGTTGTAATTCTCTTTCTATTTTGTTGATTTTATTAATAGTTTCTACCATATGAACTGGAATACGGATAATTCTTGCTTGATCTGCTACAGCACGTGTGATTGCTTGTCTAATTCATCAAGTTGCATAAGTTGAAAATTTATAACCTTTGGTGTAATCATATTTATCAACAGCTTTTAAAATTCCTTGATTTCCTTCAGAAATTAAGTCAATAAAAGTCAGACCTCTGTTTTTATATCTTTTTGCATTATTAATAACTAAACGAAGATTTCTTTTAATTAAAGTATGTCTTGCTCTTTTACCTACACGACCACCCATTTTTGCTGTTTTAGCTAATCTCAACTCTTCTTCTGGTGTAAGTAATTTTCCATACTTTCCGATTCAACGCATATATCATTTAATGATGTCATTTGTATCAGAAAGTTTGTTTCTATAAGAAGCGTCATTTAATATATAAGGAGTTTTAGAACTAATATGAATTTTATCCAATTCAATGTCGTGAATATCCTTGATTTTTAACTCATCGTCTGCATCAATATCTTCGAAATCACCATCGTCTAAATAATCATCATCATTGTGTAATGAATCCATAAAATCATCATCAGAATCTTCGTCATCGTGGTGGAAAAATTCTTGTGATTTTTCTTTTATATTTTGAGCAAATTCTTTTAAATCCAACTCTTCTTGATCTAAATCATCTGTTTCTGTATTTAAAATTTTATTTTTAATTAATGTACTTAAAAACTCATCAACAGCTTGATCTGTGTCAAGTTCTAATTTATTTTTTTCTAAGAATTTCATCACCTCATCTTGTGATAAAAACTTTTTATTTAAAGCTTTCATTCCAGATTTAAGTTCTTTAATCACAAAGGAAATGTCGTTGGTTTTAGATTTGTTTTTTGATTTAGTTTTTGATTTTGTAGATGCAGTTTTTTTAGTAGTTGTGCTCTTTTTAGAAGATGTAGATTTTTTTGTTGTAGAAGATTTTTTAGTGCTTGTTTTTGCTTCTTTTTTCTTTGTAGTTGTTGTTTTTTTGGTTGAAGTTGCTTTTTTAGTAGATATACTTTTTTTAGTTGATGAAGATTTTTTAGCAGTTGTTTTTGCTTCTTTTTCTTTGCTATTAGTTTCTTTTTTAGGTGCGTTTATATCTGTAGATGTAGAAGTTAATTTTTTCGCTGTCATAATTACTCCTTAATAAATTTCATTTTTTTGTTTGTTTCTTTGTTGGATTATAGAGATTGCATCTTTTGCTTCTTGTTCAGTCATCATTCCGTTTTTTCATGATGCTAAAATAGATTCAATATTTCGATTTTCTTGTTTATTTTGTAAGGTTTTTATTAAATTTTCAAATTTATCTTGTGTGTTTTCTAATTTAACACGTTCGCCAGTTTTGACTGTAGATGAAGTAAGTTTAAAATATATTGTTTCTATGTTTTCTTGTTTAAAATTAGATGAAACTAGTTTGGAAAAATACATTTTAAATTTAGGAGATTGAAATTCATAATTATATTTTTTAATGACTTCGATAAATGAAGGAAAAAGTAATAAAGAAATAAGAGCAATTTTTTCGCTGTTTTCCATTTGGAATTCCTTTTTAGGCTTATTTGTGGATTTTTTTTGTTCTTGAATTTTAGGTTCTGCTAATTCAACTCCAAGATTTTCTAAGTCATCTTTATATATTGGTGTTACTTGATCTTTATAATATTTAGGAAGCTCTTTAATATAATGATTATTAAAATAACGTTGTTGTTTTTCTAAATTTGTTTTTAAAAATTTTCAAGAAGTAGGGGAGATGTTAAAATCTTTATTTATTTTTTCGATGAAAAAGTCTTGAATATTTTTTGTACAAAATTGTAAATACTTGCTAAATTCTTTAATAAAATGATCTAATGAAGAAAGATTATTCAAGTCAATAGTTTTACTAAGATGTTCATAAACAAAATTTATTCCATCTTGTCTATTTTTTATTGCTTTTTGTAAAGAACCAGGTCCAAATTTGGAAAAATATTCATCTGGGTCTTTGGTAGATAAAGGTTGCAACACTTTAGTTGTTATTTTATGTTCTAATAATGTATAAATTGATTTTAAAGTGGCTTCAATACCAGCTTGATCGCTATCTAAAACTAATAAAATTTCATATGGTTTTAAATGTTGAATGTGATTTTTAGTTAGTGCTGTACCCATTATTGCAATTGCATTTTTAATACCATCTTTGTAGAATGCAATAACATCCATAAAGCCTTCGCAAATTATTAAAGTCTTTGAAAAAGAAGCAAATTGAACTGCATTTGAGTAATTATATAAAACTTCTGATTTAGAAAATAATGAGTTTGTTGATGAATTAAGGTATTTAGGGCCAAGTGTTGAATCTAAAATTTTACGACCTGAAAAACCAATTACTTTATTGTCAAGGTTTTTAATAGCAAAAACCAATCTGTCTTGGAAAATATCTACTTTTTTTTCTAAAGAAATCAAAGAATAATTTATTAAAAGTGCTTCGTCGTGTCCTTTTTTAAGCAACTTTTCTTTGATACCTGATTTAGGACAATAACCTATAGAAAAAAAGTCAATGATTTCTTTATTTAAATTTCTTTCTAATAAAAATTTTTTGACATAATCAGGGCTGTTTTGTTTTAATTCTAAAGAATAAAATAAAAATGCATCATCAAGAGCTTTTAATGCTTGTAATTCGTTTTCACTGTAGTGTTTAATGTTGCTTTGAATGTGTGATAAATCAATATTTAAATTAAATTGATTTTTAAAATACTCTAGCGTTTTTATATCATCTCAGTGATTAAATTTTTTTACAAAATAATAAGCATTGCCTCCAACGTTACATGAAAAACATTTAAATATTTTTTTACTAACAGAAACTGATAAAGAAGGAGATGAATCTTCATGAAAAGGACATAGACCTAAAAAGTCATTACCTTTTTTTGTTAAATTAATAAAGTTTGAAATTACTTCAAAAATATTTACTTGATTAAGAATTAAATCAACTTCTTTAACATTCATTAATTGTGTTTAGCCTTTTCTAAAAATATTAATAAATCATCTATTGAAATTCTAAATTGTTTCATTGAATCACGTTCTCTAATTGTTATTGTATTATCTTCTAAAGTTTGATAATCAATGGTGATACAATAATAAGTTCCGATTGCATCTTGAATTCTATATCTTTTTCCAATTGAATTTGCTTCATCAAAGGTGGCGGAAATAGAATGTTTTAATAGTAAATTGTATATTTCTAAAGATTTTGGGCTAAGTTTTTTAACTAAAGGTAAAATCGCCACTTTGAATGGTGCAAGCGAAAAGGGAAGAGATAAAAGTGTTCTTTTTTCTTCATTTTCCTTGATTATTTCTTCTTTGTAGCAATTTGTTAAAACAGCTAGCAATAATCTATCAACACCCATAGATGGTTCTATTATATAAGGGAAAAATTTTTGATTTGTAAATGGATCTAAATAGTCTAATTTTTCTCCTGAAGCTACTGAATGAGCTTTAAGATCAAAATCTGAACGGTTAGCTAATCCTATTAATTCTCCTCAACCAAATAAGAATAAAAATTCAATATCAGATGTAGCAAGTGAATAATGAGCTAATTCTTCTGGCTCATGGTGCCTAATTCTAACAAGATTTTTATTTATTTTTAAAGTGTTAAAAAGGAAATCTTGAATTTTATTTAAATAATCTTCAAAAATTTGTTGCGCTTGATCAGGATGACTAAAAATTTCCAATTCCATTTGTTCAAATTCTCTTGTTCTAAAAATGAAATTACCTGGAGTTATTTCATTTCTAAAAGATTTTCCAATTTGACCTATTCCAAATGGTAGCTTTAATCTCATTGATCTCTGAATATTTCTAAAATTAATAAAAATTCCTTGAGCAGTTTCAGGTCTTAAAAATATCTTTGACTTTTTATCTTCAACTACACCTTGTTGTGTTTCAAACATTAAATTAAATTGTTTAATTTCATCTCATTGTGTTGATGAGTTGTCATATTTTAGTACTTTTTCTTTAAAAAGTCCTAAAATTTTTTC
This sequence comes from Mycoplasma sp. 1654_15, assembly GCF_012516495.1. NCBI lineage: Bacteria > Bacillati > Mycoplasmatota > Mollicutes > Mycoplasmatales > Mycoplasmataceae > Mycoplasma > Mycoplasma sp. 1654_15. The sequence goes on along the minus strand of NZ_CP051214.1, from coordinate 374,278 downwards.
TTGTGTAAAGTCATTAAAATTTAAGTCAGGGAATAATTCTTCGAAAAGATGATCTACACGATAACGTTTTTTATTGACTTTATTTTCTATTAAAAGATCGTTGAAATTACTTGTATGTCCTGAAGCTTGTCAAACATTGGGACTTAATAGAATTTTGCTATCAATTGCGAAGTTATTATGAATTTTGGTTATAAAATAATCTCACCAAAGATCTTGAATATTTTTTTTGAGTAAAACACCTAAAGGTCCATAATCTCAAGTATTTGCTAAACCGCCATAAATTTCTGAACCTTGAAAAACAAAACCGAATTGTTTTAAGTGATTAATTAAAGTTTGCATTTCTATTTTGTCTTCCATAATATGTCCTTTATTTAAAATTTATTTTGCATCATTGAATTGAAAATACCGCCTTTGTTTTGCGATATTTCCTTCATTTTTTTAGACATTTGTTCGAATTCATTTAAAAGTCTATTAAATTCTTGTGAACTTCTTCCTGAACCTTTTAAAATCCTTCTTTTTCTTGAATCGTTTTTTAATAATTTAGGTTTTTTTCTTTCTTCCATAGTCATAGAAGAAATCAAAATTTCATAAAGTTTGATTTTCTTTTCTGCTTCTGTAATTTGATCTGAATTTATTTTATCTGCCATACCTGGAATAAGTTTAATTATTTTAGTCATCTTACCCAGTTTTTGTATTTGGTATAAACTATTTAGTAAATCATCTAAATTAAAGTTACCTGAAAAAATTTTTTTACCGATTTTTCCTATTTGATCTTTATCAATTACTTCTTCTGCCTTCTCGATTAAAGAAAGGACATCTCCCATTCCTAAAATTCTTGAAGCCATTCTGTCTGGATAAAATAAATCAAAATTTGTAATTTTTTCACCTGTTCCAATAAACACTATTGGAATTTTTAACAGCTTAGTTAATGAAAGAGCAGCTCCACCTCTTGCATCTGAATCTAATTTAGTAATAATGGAACCAGTTAAAGAAATATGTTCATTAAATGTTTTAGCAACATTTATTATGTCCTGACCAGAAAGTGCATCTGCTACAAAGAAAATTTCATGTGGTTTAGCAGTTTTTTCTATATCTTGTAATTCTTGCATTAATTTTTCATCAATAGAAAGTCTTCCGGCTGTATCTATAATAACTAAATCAAACTCATTATCTTTTGCAAATTCTAATCCTGCACTAACAATTTCTTGTGGTGAGCTATCTTTTTGCGAAAATACAGGAATATTAATTTGTTTTCCTAATTGGATTAGTTGTTCAATAGCAGCTGGACGATAAATATCAGCAGCAATTAGTAATGGTTTGTTAATATGTTTTTTACGAAGTGAAAAATGAGCTAATTTTGCTACTGTAGTTGTCTTACCAGAACCTTGAAGACCTACTAAAACTATTTTTTCAATCGGTTTGTTATACTTAATTTGTTTTGGTTTTTCACCTAAGACTTTTACTAAATTTTCATTTACTATCTTAATAAATTGTTGTTGTGGATTTAATGTAGTAGTAATCTCTGTTGCTAAAGCTTTTTCTTTAATTTCCTTGATAAAATCTTTAACAATCAATAAATTAACGTCAGCTTCTAATAATGCTAATTTGATTTCTCTAATAACTTCATTTAAGTCTTCTTCCTTAAGTGTAGTCTTAGCATTCATTTTAGCAAATGATTTTTGAAATCTTTTACTTAAAAAATCTAACATAAAAAAATACAAAAATTTTTCTATTTGTAATAGAAAAATTTAAGTTTATATTATTTTTGATTCTCTTTTATTTGAGCTGCTACTTCTTGAGCAAAATCTACTGATTGTTTTTCAATTCCTTCACCTACTTCAAATCTTACAACTTCCAATAATTCAGAATTATTAGCTTCTAAATATTTTTGTACTGTGTATTGTGATTCTAAAGCAAATTCTTGAGCTACTAAAACAAATTTACCTAATTCTTTGTTCATCATACCTCTTAGGATATTTTCTTGAATTTTTTCTGGTTTACCTGCTAATGCTGGAGAGGCTTTGAATTCATTTTCTAATTTTTTAATTTGTTCTTGTGGAACATCTTTTATAAATATAAATTCTGGATTTAAAGCTGCTACATGCATTGCAATATTTTTAGCAACTTGTTCTTTTTGAGATTTAATTAAAACTATTGCTGCTATTTGTCCATTGTGGTGAATGTAAACTCCTAGTTGTTCTTCTGGTTTAATAGCAACTTTTTTAAATCTTCTTAAAGAAATTTTTTCTCCAATAGTTGCTGTTGCATCTGTAATTGAATCTTCAATAGTTTTACCTAATTTTGTTTTTAATTTAAAAGCTTCTTGTTCTGAAGAAAAATCATTTTCTAATAAAGTTTCTGATACTAAGTGAAGTAATTCAACAAAATTTTTGTTTTTTGCAACAAAATCTGTTTCAGAATTTAGTTCTACAATAACTCCATGTGTTTGGTTTTTAGTTGCAAAAACTAAACCTTCTGCAGCGATTCTATCTGCTTTTTTAAGAGCTTTGGTTTTTCCGTTTTCTTGTAATCAAGCGATAGCTTTGTCTAAATCTGCACCAGTTTGCTCTAAAGCTTTTTTACAATCTATAAAAGGTGCATCTGTAATTTCTCTTAACTTTTTTATTTTTTGCATTAAATCTGCTGACATATTATTCTCCTTGTTTTTGTTCTTTATTTTCTTCTTTTTCTTTTGAATGAGCTTCTGGTTTTACTCTTGCAGTGAAGTTTTTTTGGTGAATTTGATTTTGTGCATCTGCGCTGAATTTTTTAAATTTATTTATAGCTTTTTGTTCTTTGTCAGGATCTTCTGGAAGAACAATGCTTTCTGTAGGTTGGTAAGCAAATAAAGCTTTACCTCCTTTAGCTGTTGCAATAGCATCTGCTAATATTGTAAAGATTAAAGTTATTGATTTAACAGAATCATCATTTGCTGGAATTCCAAAATCCAATAAAGATGGATCGGTGTTAGAGTCCATAATTCCTATTACTTTTACTTTAGCTTTTTTAGCTTCTTTAATAGCAATAATATCTTTGTTTGGATCTGCTACTAACATAATTAACTTATCATTATTTATGAATTTCAATCCTCTAATACCATTTAAGTTTTTTTGTAACTTAGCAAGTTTTTTAGCCATTAAAACACCTTCTTTTTTGGTGTAATTACTGAAATTATTTTCAGCATGCACTTCTAATTCTTGCATTTGTTTTAATCTAGATAAAATTGTTTTTTTGTTTGTTAAAGTTCCACCTAATCATCTTTCTGAAACGAAAATTGAATTAGTTCTTTCTGCTTGTGCTTCTACAACTTTTTTAGCTTGTTTTTTTGTACCAACAAAAATAAATGAAGCTCCTTTTGAAGCTAATTTGTGAATTAATTGGTAAGCAATTTCAAGTGTTTTTTGAGTTTTAACAACATCTAAAATGTGTGTTCCATTTTTAGGTTTTTTTAAAATGTAGGATTGCATTTTTGGATGTCATTGTGAAGCTTTGTGTCCAAAATATGTTCCTGCTTCTAAAAGTTTTTGTTTTGAAACAATAGGAGTAGCTTCTGTTTGTTGTGTTTGTTCTTTGTTTTGTTCATTTGCTGAATTATGTTCAGCTGATTTTGTTTTGATTTCTTTTTCTGGTTTTAAGTTTTCAGATTTTGCTGTCATGTTTTAGTTTCCTTTAGTTTGTTTTTTTCTTCTTAAAATTTCTAACGGCTAGCACAATTTTTGCACACCCAACCGAATCCATTTTAATGCTTATTTGTTTATAAATATTTTGTCAAAATCAAAAAAGTTTGACATAATTTGTAAGTAATAGTTTTTGAATTTTAGCAGAAAATAAAAGAAAAAGAAGAAAATTACAGCATTTTATCTATAAATTCGACAAAGTCAATAATTCCAGGATAAGTTAAAATAAGTTCAAAGCCATTTTTACTTAAGTAGTCAATTGTTAAAGATTTTTGTTTTTCAAAGTCAATTTTATCAATACTGATCAAGAAAAAACGTTCATCTGTTTTAAATAAAATGATAAAGAAAGCACAACCAAAATGTTGTTTAATTTTTTTTAAATAGTTTATTTGATGCTTTGGAATGATGTTTAAGTTTAATCTGTTTTCGTTTGTACTTTTTGCTTCAAATGCTAAAAAAATTCCTTTGTATATACCATAATAATCAACTGTGCTTTTTTTAGAAATATAGCTTTTGTCTAGCTTTAAATTTTCATTTACTTTTTTAAATTGAATATCTAAGTTTTTCTTATGACAAATTGCTATATTATTTTTTCAATAAAAGTCGATTGTTAAGTTAATAATTTTTTCTAAGATCATTCCTTTGTTTTTTACTATCATATAATTTATATTTATAATTTTTAGAGTATTTTCAACAAAAAAGAAAAAAATTAGGAAAAAAGAAAGAGAATTTACTATATGATAGGAATTGATATCACGAATAAACAAAGATTTAAGAATAAATCAGAAGCTTTTGTAAAAAAAATACTTCATAATGAAGAATTTTTAAAATATTGTTTACTAAATGCGGAGGAAGAAAAGCTAAATTTTATAGCTACTCGTTGGGCAATTAAAGAGGCTTTATTTAAATGTGATAATTCTTTTTTTAATTTTAATAAAATTAATTTAAAATATAATGAAAGAAAATACTTCATAGAAAATTTTGAAAATCAATTTTTCATTACTACTTCAAATGAAGAAAACATTGTAGTAGCTGTGGTTATGAAGGTCAAGGAATAATATGATAATTAAATTAAAACTTGTATTATGAAGCTGATTATGAGCTTATAGAATCAACAAAATTAGATCACTTTCAACTAAACATATAAAGAAAAAGAAAGAACTTGCACCTTATTTTAGATCTAGCTTAATTTTAAAATATGCAAAATCTTTACTAAAACTTTTTAATGTCAAAGTGGTTATAAAAGGTTATGAAAATATACAAAAAACACCAGCAATGATAGTGGCAAATCATGCTTCAAATGCTGATTCATTATTTGTATATTTAGCTTTAGAAAAACAAAATAAAGATGAACAAGATAAAGAAAATGTCTTAACTTTTTTAGCAAAAAAAGAATTACAAGATAAAAAAGTAACAAAATGAATCTTGCAACTAATTGATACTTTCTTTATAGATAGGCAAAAAATTAAAGAATCATTTGCAACTTTAGTAGATTTTGGTAAGTTTGTACGTGAGAAAAAAACTTATGGAGTTGTGTTTCCAGAAGGAACAAGAACAGAGGATGGAAATATTCAAAATTTCAAGATTGGTGCATTTAAAATTGCAAAGAAAAATTATTTACCTATAATTCCTATCACTATTAATAATTCAGGTGCAGCTTTTGATACCAATAGAAAAGAGAAACTTACTGTCGAAGTTATTATTCACAAACCTATTAAGGCAACATTTGTTTCCTCCCAACCTGCAGAAGCACTAGCTCTAAAATCTAAAAATATTATTGAACAATCTTATATAATTAATCCTTCAGAAAAACAAATTAAAAAGGCAAGAAAATAATATGTTTTTAAATCAAGAATTAAATATCCAAATTAAAAATTATGATGGACCTTTAGATTTATTACTAGATCTTGTAAGAAGTAAAAAGATAGAAATCAAAGATGTTGATGTTGTCGAATTAGCTGATCAGTATATAAAAATCATCGATCATTTAAAAGATAAAAATATTAAATTAGCTTCAGAATATTTAGTAATTGCTGCTACTTTAATTTACATTAAAGCAAGAGCTTTATTAATTGATAAAACTGATGAAGTTGATGAAGAATTAGAAATAGATAAAAATAAAATTTTGGCAATGCTTTATGAATATCAACAAATAAAAGCAATTGCAGAAATGCTTAGAGAACAACTAGAACATAGAAATAATTACTTTGAAAAACAAGCAAGTAGTTATGCTGATTACAAAAGAAAAAGAGAAGATTCAAAATTAGATGGAAAGTCTTCTCAAATGAAGCTAATTGAGATCTTAAGGATGATGTTTGAAAGAAACTCTGCAAAAGAAAAAATTCAAATTAAAACTGATAATGTGCATGTAAATCCTGAAGAACAAAGCAATTATGTCTTGAATCTTTTAAAAGAACATGATATGCTTGATTTTGAAGAAGTTTTTGCACTTCCTACGCTAAAACACTTTTCTATTACATTAATATCAGTATTAGAAATGGCTAAAAAACATATACTACATTTAAAACAAGAAAAACAATTTGGTGATATAAAAATTTACAAAGGTGGAGAAGAAAATGAAATATAGAGTTATTGAAGCTTTATTATACATTCAAGGTGAACAAGGTTTAACTTCAGAACAATTACAACAGTCTTTAAAACTAGATAAAGTCAATGAAGCTAGAAAAATTTTAAAAGACTATATGATTAAATTTAACAGAGAAAATAGAGGAATAACTATTGTAGAGTTTAATGATGTTTTTAAATTTGTTACAGCAAAAGATGTAAAACCATTTTTAATTGATTTTGTAAGTAATGAAAGAAAATACAAACTAACAAATTCAGCAATTGAAGTCGCTGCTATAATAGCCTACAAACAACCAGTTACTCGTTCAATGATAAATCAAATTAGGGGTGGGAAGATTTCAGATTCAATTGTTGGTTCTTTATTAGCAAAAGGAATAGTAGAAGAATTGGGAAATGCGCCTACAGTAGGAAATCCAATTTTATATGGAGTAACTAATAAATTTTTTGACTATTTTAAATTAAGATCGCTAAAAGATTTACCTAAATTTAAAGAATTTGATTATTTTGTTGCAGATAATAATGCAGATGAAGTAGTTCAAAAAGAAGCTGAAGCATTTGATCTTTATAGTTCACAAAGAGAAGAAGATTCTTTTGATGAATAGTATTTATACTAACAAAATAAATTATCAAACTTCTTCCAAAAATAAAACAAATGATTTGGAATCGTATTTTATATCAACTTTAAAAATTCAAAACTCTAAGATTTTAGCCCCAGTTGGAATTTTAGAAAATGAATGAAACGAAGAAAATGTCTTTAATTTTGCTATGAAATTAAAGCATTTTTTATTGTTGCATAAGCAAAAAATTAAATTAATGCTTTATTGTAATAAAAGCGAAATTACAACTGTTTTTGGAAGTATCATCTCTAGTGTTTTATCTGAAGAAACAAAAATAGAAGTATTTTTATATGATAAGGACACTAATTTTTCGCTTCAACAATATAAATCTGAATTTATACAATTTGACTTTGATTTTTTTATTAGTTTAGATGTATTTCAGTACAAGAAAAAAGATTATGTTGAATTACAAATTAAGCAAGAAGAGCTAAAACCTTTAGACTCTGAACAAATTAGTTATTTAAATTCTTTAGAAAATGAAGTTTTTCAAGAAAAATGAAGTATTGAGAAGTTAAAAAATAATAATCAAGCAAAAATATTAAATCCTATAGAAATCAAGCAAAATATAGAGAAAAATGCAAATTTTCTTTTGTCATTGCAGGAAAATTTCAAGTTCAAATTTGGTATTTTTAATAACTTAAATGATGATAGCAAAGTAGCTATTGATTATTTTAAAAAAAATAATATTGATAATATAAAATCATTGTCTTGAAGCTCAAAAAACAATAATTTATTTAACAAATTTAACAAAAAAATTATTTGAAAAAAACTTACAAAAAGGGTTGAAAAAAATACAGATTTTATCTTCTGAATTAAAGATAAAAATATTGATATTTTGTATAAAAATAAACGCTTTTTTGAATATCTAAGCACAAACGAATTACAACTTATTTGTTTGGAATATTTAAGAAAATTTTTTATAAACAATAGGGAAGTTAAATTTATTGTTAATCTTGAAAGTCTTGATTATGTAAAGACTTTTTTAAAAGAACATTTCCAAGAGCAAATAGTTTTTTATTCTAATCAGAATCAAGAAGAATATTTAATTCAAAAATATTCTAAACAACAAGTATTTTTATTTAATCAACAAAACTTTTTTTTCTTCAATAATAAAGAAAATACAGATTATAGTTTAACTTCACAGGCACTATTTTATATTAGAGTTTTAGAAGCTTTAAAAGAAGAAAATGATTGCTTTTTAAAACAAATCGATAATTTAAAAACTAAATATAATTTTCAACCTATATATCAATTTAAGCAGCGTCTAAATTATGATAATTTTAGAAATTTTATTCATAAACTTAATGAAGAAAAAGTGTTAGTAGATTTAACAATAAAAAGTGTTAAGTTTTTAGAAGCAATTTCTTCAGAAAATGAAGAAAAAATTAAGATTGTTCTAGATAAAAATACTATTATTTACTTTTTGTATAACAAGATAAAAAGAACTTTAAAAACTACAATAATATCTGATTTAACAAAACAAAATTATAAAGATGCTATCATCAATGAAAATGAAATAAAAAAAGAAATTAAGACATTATCAAAACATGAACTTCAAAAACAACAAAACAAGAAAAACGCTTTAAAAGCATTTGTTTTAGCTTCAGTAATTGTTGTTATTTTGTTTTTTTTATTTTACCAGGTTTATAAAATAACAAATCAAGATGTTGGACAGTCATTTAGTTCTTTATTAAATGGATTTTATGATGTTTTTTTAACTAATTTAAAAAAGCGTGTATTTATTTTATTCATAGTTATATATTATATTTTCTTCTCGCTTGGAAATGGTTTTTTAATGTATAGAATTATGAAAAAACTTCATATTCCTATCAAATTTAGACATATTTCAATGTCATTATTTTTAGGAGTGTTTATGGCTAACTCAACGCCTTTTTATTTTGGTGGAGAAATTATTCAGTATTGATATTTACAAAAAAAAGGTTATAAACTAAGAAAGATTCTGTCAGCTTTTACTTATGCTGCTTTTTTACACCAAATTTTTATATTAATTTATTCTTTAATAATGTTGCCCTTAGGTTTTTATTTTTACAAAGATAACTTATTGGTATTTGACAGTGTAGACAAAATTATTCTTTTTGTTTGGCTAATTTTTAACATTTTTATTAATTTATTTGTTACTTTAATTATTTTAGTTTTATCCATCTGAACTAAATTACAACACAAAGCAATATTAGTTTTTATTTGATTATTATCCTTCAATCCAGTTCAAATTATTGAAGATAAAAGTAGATTAAATTATTTTTTACAAGCAGAGGCTGAATTATTTAGGAAAAACTTTTATTTCGTTATCAAAGACTTTAAATTCTTTTTGGAAACCTTGTTTTATAAAGCAATTGTATTTTCTTTGATAAATATGAATTTTTTTATCTTATTAAGAACAACACAGACAGCTATAGAAAAAAGTTTACATCCAGAGCTTTATAATAATGTCTTTGATTTTGTAGGTTATATAAAATTCTTATCTGGAACTAATATTTTGATAATGTCTAATAATTTAAATCCAACGCCTAGTGGACTAGGTTCAATTGATTTAATTTCTTTAATGGTATTTAAAAACTACTTTCCTGTAGCAAATTCAGATCCTACAATTGCTCAAGAAGGTGATTATTATCTAAAAGTCTTTAATTTTTCAGGCAGAGTTCTAACTTGATTAATTCCTTATATTTCTTCAGGTGTGTTTTTAATAATTGTTTGAATAGGTGAAAAAAGGCTTGAAAAATATAGAACTATTCGGCATGCTATTAGTTTAAATCCTGAAATAAAAAATAAAGTAAAAAGAACATATTCTATTTACTTTAAAGTTACTTATTCAATAGTTGCTGTTGTAGTCATTTCTTTATTGCTTACAATATTATTTTTTTAAAAAAGGCAATAAAAAAATGGCGGGTCAGACAGGATTTGAACCTGCGCGGGTTTTCACACCCCTAACGCGTTAGCAGTGCGTCCTCTTCAGCCTCTTGAGTACTGACCCATACCAGATACTATTTTATCATAAATTTAATAAAAACCAAGTTATAGGAAATAATAATGAAAATTCAAAATAAATATTTTTTAGCTATTGAATCATCTCACGATGACGCATGTATTGCTGTTTTGCAAGGATACAAAGTTATTTTTATGTTTAGCATTAGTCAAATTGATGTTCACCAAAAATATGGAGGAACTATTCCTGAACTAGCTTCGAGAGAACATACAAAGAATTTAGCCATCATTTTAGATCAGTTAAAAGCAGTCTTTGATATATCAAAAGTAGATTATGTTTTTTATACAAAAGAACCTGGTTTACTAGGTAGTCTACAATTGGGTTATCTCTTTGCAAAAGCAATTTCTCTTGTAATTAATAAACCAATTTTGCCTATCAATCATTTAATAGGGCATTTTTGGTCTGCTTTTATAGAAGAAATAGAAGAAAAAGAAGAAAATATTAATCAATTAGATATAAAATTCCCTGTCTTAGCTTTGTTAGTTTCTGGAGGACATAGCCAGTTCTTTTATGCTAAAAATGACACCGATATTCAAATTATAGGTAAAACTCAAGATGATGCGCTTGGTGAAATTTATGACAAAATTGCAAGACGATTAAAATTAGGTTTTCCAGGAGGTCCAGTTATTGATAAGTTAAACAAACAAAATCCTGATTTGAATGTAGAAAAATATTTTTCTATTCCTATAACTGATAACGTTTACGATCTTTCATTTAGTGGTATCAAAACTCAAGTAATTAATCGAATAAATAATCTTGAAAATCAAGGAAAAATTGTTAATTCTGCTCAGATAAGTGTAGATTTTCAAAAAAGTATAATTAAATATTTAAAGATGAAAATTGACAATATTTTGAAGGATTTTAAAGATATAAAGACAATTTCATTAGTTGGTGGGGTTGCTGCTAATTCAGAGTTAAGAAATTTGATTTTAAGCTATAAAAATGAAGGATTTATTACTAAAATTCCCCCTTTAAAATATTGTACAGATAATTCAGCTATGATTGGTTATGCAGGTATTAATTTACTTAAAAAATAAAGAAAAACTCACTTTAAATAGTGAGTTTTTATTATTAAATGTTAATTACATTTTTAAGCGTTTATTGTTTGGTGTTTTTTAACAAATAAATCAAGTCTTGAAGCTTTTCTAGATGCATTATTTCTGTGAAATACACCTTTTGTAACTGCTTTGTTAATTTCTTTGTGAGCTTTTGCTACTAAAGCTGCTACATTTTCTTGATTATGCATTGCAGCTACTTTTGCTTTTTTAATAGCTGTTCTAACTCTTGACTTGATTGCACTATTTCTAACTCTTGCTTTTTCATTTGAAGCAATCGCTTTGATTTTGGATTTTATATTTGCCATGAAATCTCCTTAAAAATATAATTAATAAAAATTTTGTCGAAACAAAAAGTATTAAAATTATACTATAAAATGTATTTTTTAAAAGTATTTTAATCTCTTACAAGGCTTAATATTTTTTGTTTTGTAGGTTTAACAGCTAAGTAGGTTCCTGAAACTATAACATCTGCTCCACTATCAAAAACTTGTTTTGCATTAAAATCTTTAATGCCACCATCAACTTGGATTAAAAACTTATAGTTATTTTCTTGTCTGATTTTTGCTAAGTTAGCAATCTTTTTATAGCTACTTTCTATAAAAGACTGACCGCCTTTACCTGGAAAAACTGACATAATTAAAACTAAATCAATTTCACTTAAAAATGGTAATAAAACCTCTTCAGAAGTATTAGGATTTATTGCTATTCCAATTTTAATTTTAGATTTATATTTTTTAATAAAATCCTTTATTTTTGAAGCATTTTCGAAGACTTCATAGTGAAATGTTGCATATGTTACAACGTTAAAAATTTGTTCCATTATTACTTCTGGATTGTATGCCATTATATGAATATCACTAATTTGATTTGGAAATTTTTTATGTATTTTTTTAATTTCTGAAACTTGGATTGCAGTGTTAGGAACGAATTTTGCATCCATGTAATCATAGTGAATTCACTTGATTCCTAAATTAAATAGCGTTTTGCTTGTTTTTAATCTTTGATTTTTTGAAACATTTAATAAAGAAGGGCTAATAAGTTTTGTTTTCATGATGAGTTAAAAAATAAATGTAATTTTCGTAGCGAGATTGAGGAATTTGCTTGTTTTTTAATTCTTGTTTTACTTTGCAATCTTGTTCTGGTTCAAGATGGTGAAAACAGGAGCTAAATTTACAAAATTGAGATAGGTATCTAAAATGAGAAAAAGCTTTAGGTAAGTCATTTTTACTGATTTCTATATCAAAAGAAGAAAAACCTGGTGTATCAATAATTTTTATTTTGTTTGAAAAGACTATTTGCACAACCCTTGTTGTATGTTTTCCTCTGTTAAGGCTTTTAGAAATTGCTTGTGTTTTGAAGCTATTATTAGTTAGATTATTAATAAAACTTGTTTTTCCAACTCCTGTTTGACCCATAATAAAAATGAGTTGATTTTCAAGCATTTTATAAAGTTTTTGATCTAAAGAAAAATTGCTATTATCAACAAAAAATATAGGATAATTCATATCTATATAGTCTTTTAAAATGGTTTTATAATTATTGTTTAAATCTTTTTTTGTGATAATAATTATGGGCTGAATTTGTTTTTGTTCAACAATTAATAAAAATTTATCTAAAAGTCTAGAAGAAAAATTAGGTTCTTCTATAGACATACATACAATGGCTTTATCAATATTTGCAACTTTTGGACGAATAAAAAAGTTTTTTCTTGGATGAATATTATAAATAAAACCTTCTTGTTCAAAGTCTACAAAATCTCCAACTAGTGGAGACATTTTGTTATTTCTAAGATTGCCATTGCATTTTAATAAATTAAAAAAAGTGTTGGATTCCGGAATTCATAAATCGTAAAAACCTGCAATTACTCTTGTTACTTGAGCCTTCATTTACTTGTTTAGTCCTATTAAAATCAAGGATAAATTATCATCAGATTGATTTTTAGTTGCTGTTTTTAAAAGTGAAATTGCTACATTATCAAGTTCTCTTTTAGAACTTAAGATTGTTTTAAATTCATTCTCTGATAAAAAATTAAATACTCCATCTGAAGCTAGTAAAAAGTAATCTAAATCTTGTGTTGGAACTTCAAAAATATCTAAAAAGAATTTACTTGTTGGTCCGATGCTAGATGAAATTAAATGTCAATCTTTGTTTTTTAACGCTTCTTCTAAAGTTAATTTTTCTTTTTCTAAATAAATTAAGTTTAAACGGTTGTGATCTTTAGTTATTTGGTTAAATTCTTGATTATTTGAAAAGCTATAAACTCTAGAATCGCCCGCATTTAAAACAAAAGCTTTTTGTAGTTTTTTTAAGTAAAAAACTGAAGTAAATGTTGTTTTAGTATCTAAATATCTTTCATCTTTTTTAGCAAGTTCAGAAAGTTTGTCTCTAGCAGCGGAGATAGTTGTTAAGTATCAATCATAAATTGAAACTTTTTCTCAAAACTTCGGAAAATTTTTATTATTAAAATGTGTTTTGAAGGTTTTTGTAACAGTTGAAGAAGCTACTTCTCCTGCAAAATGTCCTCCAAGTCCATCACAAACTATAGCTAATAAAAAGTCTTTATTTTCTACTACTAAAACTGAGTCTTGGTTGTTTTCTCTTAAACCGGTTTCTGTTAATATTGAATATTTCATTAGTTCTTGTCTTCTTTTATAATAATTTCTTCTACTTCTTTTGCAGCTTGTTTTAAATCTTTGTTAATTACTATGTATTGAAATTTATCTTGTTCATTTAATTCTTCTAAAGCTTTTTGAATTCTTAATTTAATTTGTTCTTCTGAGTCAGTTTGTCTGTTGATTACACGTTTTTTGAGATCTTCAAAAGTTGGTGGAGCTACAAAAATAGTAATAAGTTCATTAGTTTTGTTAGCTTCTTGGTACATTTTCATAATGTTGAGTGCACCTACAGTTTCTATCTCTAAAATTGGGTTAAAACCTTGAGATATTATGTTATCAACTTCAGATTTTAGTGTTCCATAGTAATTGTTAAAGTGTTTGTTTCATTCTAAAAATTCATTATTTTCTATTTTTGTTTTAAATTCGTCTTTAGAAATAAAGTAATAATTCTTGCCATATTCTTCATTTACTCTTTTTTCTCTAGTAGTTGCAGAGATAGAAAGTTTAATTTTTAACTTAGGATTTTGAAAAAGAATTTCTTCTATACTTCCTTTGCCAACTCCTGATGGTCCGGTTAATACTATTAATTTTGCCATTTATTCCTCATTTTTATACTGTAAAAAATATACTGTGTTTCTTGCATATTTTTTTTCTTTTAAAATTTTAAAATTATCAGGAATTAGTTTATTATCTAAGTTAGTTTTATAAATTAAAAATCCTTCTTTTTCAAGTATTTTATACTCGTAAATTTTTGAAAATGATTGCTTAGTTACTTCAATTTCAGCGTGTGGTGGATCTAAAAAGATGACTGAAAATTTTTGATTTTTTACTTCATCTAGTAATACTAAAGCACTTTTTCTTTGAATAAAATAATTTTCTATTTTGTATTTGTTTTTTAATTCTTCAATATTTTCGAAAACTTTTTTATTAAGTTCAGAAGCTATAACTTCTTTAGCACCTCTAGACAATGCTTCAATTCCAATAGCGCCAGTTCCAGAAAATAAATCTAAAACTCTTTTACCTGGAATAAAAAATTGCAAAGATGAAAAAATCGCCTCTCTTGTGCGATCTGACATAGGTCTTACAATGTTAAAATCTGGATTTTTAATTAATAAGTTTTTGTACTTTCCTGCAATAATTCTTATCATAAATTTTAGAAATTATAACAAATTTTTAGGAAAAACATAAAGGTTAGTTTCTATAAAAAGCTTTAATTCTTGGTAAATTAAAAAATTATTTGTTGTACTTACAAATTTTAAATACTGATCAACATTTAAACTTAAAAAATAATATGATTTTAACAAGGAAATATTTTGAAATTTATTATTTTTATAGTGAGTTTTACACAACATTCCGCCTTGTGAAAAATCAAAGTAAATTAAATTTTTATTTTTTAAACATTTAATACATTTATTAAAACTTATAAAATAACCTTGTAAAACTAGATGATTAGCAAGTAAAAAGACGATAATATGAAGATAATTATGTTCATTAACTATTTTTCATGAGAGTTTAATATTTTCAAAAAAATAATTACTAGTTTTGTCTAATTTATTAAGAAAAAAAGAAATAAATCTTCAAAATTCAAGGATTTTTGAGTTATTTAAATTTAAACTCAGTTCTGAATTTGCTTTTTTGAGTTTTGATAACTTGTTATTTAACCTTGATAAAAAAACTTCCAGCTCTGAAATACTAGATTCAAAAATTCCAAATTTGTTTTTTGATTCTGATTTTCTTGTTCCTAATGCAATAAAAGAAAAAATACTTTTATTTGTAATGGTTTTGACTATTAAATCGTTTTCTTGAAAATCATAAACTTGTAAAATAAGACCTTGGATTACTTCTGCTGACATAATTTGCTTATAAAGTGTAAAAAACCCTAGAATTATTAATTAAACTTAACAATTCTAGGGGTGCAGAAACTATTTGTAGTGAGTTAAATTATGTATTTTCACTTTCTAAACAAAAAGTTTCTTTAATTTTTAAATAAAAATGCTTTATTTAAAAAGCAATTTATTAAAAACTGTAAGAATCGATATTCTTATTAAGAATATATGGTGGCTCCGACAGGAATCGAACCAGTGACACACGGTGCTTCAAACCGTTGCTCTACCTACTGAGCTACAGAGCCATATGGCGGTCCAGACGGGGATCGAACCCGCGATCTTCTCCGTGACAGGGAGACGTATTAACCACTTTACCACTGAACCTTTTGGTTGCGGAGACAGGATTCGAACCTATGACCTTTGGGTTATGAGCCCAACGAGCTTCCAACTGCTCTACTCCGCTATGTGTTTTAATGTAAGCATATTATAGCATAAGTTACATTAAAATAAAAATTTTTTTGACTACTAAAAGTTTTATACTTCTTCGTAATATATGGCGGGCAATGAGGGATTCGAACCCCCGCGGGCTTTAACACCCCTGCCAGTTTTCAAGACTAGTCCCTTCAGCCTCTTGGGTAATTGCCCATGGTGGACCCAACTGGACTCGAACCAGTGACCGACCGGTTATGAGCCGGTTGCTCTAACCAACTGAGCTATAGGTCCAAATCGGTATGTCTAAATATATGGTGGCTCCGAAGAGATTCGAACTCTTGACCTTTCGGGTATGAACCGAACGCTCTAACCAACTGAGCTACAGAGCCATGGTGGAGAGGAAGGGAGTCGAACCCTCTACCTCCTGCGTGCAAGGCAGGCGCTCTAGCCAAATGAGCTACCCCCCCATGGTGAAGAAGACAGGATTTGAACCTGCGACCACTACGTCCCAAACGTAGCGCTCTACCAAACTGAGCTACTTCTCCAACTTCTAAAAGTTTTGAAGTAATAAAATTATACATTAATTTTCAAAAATGCAAAATATTTTTGTAAATTAAGTTATTTTTACTTAGTTTGACAACTGTTTCTTATAAATTATAAATTATTTTTATAAAATTACAAATTATGAATTTATTAATTCTTTTTAATATAGTTATTTTTATAGTTGGATACTTGATTGGATCAGTAAATTTTTCGATTTTAATTTCTAAATTATTTAAGAAAAAAGATATTCGTGAAGTTGGTTCTAAAAATGCTGGTTCTACTAATATGTTGAGAATTTATGGAAAAAAAATTGCAATTATAACTTTAATCTTAGATGTTTTAAAATCTGCTATACCTACAATAATAGTTTCTGTTTTACAGAAAAATGTTGAATTATTTATTTTTGTGGTTCCATTAGTAATGGCTTTAGGAGTGATTGTTGGACATATTTGACCACTTTATTTTAGGCTTAAAGGTGGAAAAGGAGCAGCTTGTCTTTTAGGTGCTTTTTTTGCTTTTAATTTAGTAATTGTATTAATTGGTTTTGTAATTTTTTTTGTAATATTATTAACTACTAAGTATGTTTCTCTTTCTTCTATTGTTGCTCCTTTTATTTTGGTTTGTTTATCATTTATACCTTGATTTTCTTTAGGGCAACTTGCTTTTTTTACCTTTGATTTAGAAGAATATTACTGATTAAATCCTTTATTTTTATTAATTGGTGATATTTTTGTAGTAATAGCACACAAGGAAAATATTGTAAGATTAATTAACAAAACAGAAAGAAAATTACAATTTAAAAAGTAGAACTATTTTTGTTTTAAACTACTAATTTGTTTAGCTTTAGTAATTAATTTAATTTGTTTATTATTTCAGTGTTTGTTTGCTTGATTTTTGTAGCGAATTTCGTAATCTAAGCTGTCTAAAGTTTTTAGAAATTGTTTAATAATGATTTGTGCTTGTTGTTTGTGTTTTTGCAAGATATTTTGTTTAATTTTTTCTTCCTTTGTAAATAATAACAAGGACTCTTCAAAAACTTTATTTTTAGAAAATATAGATTTTTTGATGTTTGCTTTTATCTATTATTGAATCAAAATTCATTATGTTCATTGGCTAATTGTAAAATTTTAGTTTGAAACAGAGAGTTAGTTGTATCATAAAAGACGCTGAAAATATTTATTTTTTGAGTATTAATTACTTTTTTAGCAAAATTAAAAAATTTTGATTGTAATTTAATATTTAAAAAATCTTTGTTCAAAATTTTATTTTGAATAATTTTTATATCATTTTCTTTAAAAACATATAAATTTCCAAGATCTATTACAGAATCGATTTTTATATTATCTTGAATTTTAGAGTTTAAATAAAAGAGATTTGGATTATTTAAATCAAATTCTAAGTCTAATTTACGAATAATAAAACTGTATCAAAAATCTTCTTTTCATTTTCAGCTAAATGCAATAAATTTTTGATGTGATTTTGGTTTAATAGGTTCTAAAAAATTATCTAAATATGCATTGTATAAAGTTTTTGAATTAGTTTTTGTATCCATAATATTAATTTAAAATTGTATAGTAAAATGAAGAAAAAAACAAAAAAAGCAAGAGAAATTCTCTTGCTTTTTACTAAATTTTTAAACTATTATTATTCTTCTGCTTCTTTGTACATAGAATCAATGATTTGAACTGATTTAGCAAATTTTTCTCTTTCTTTTGCATTTAAAGAAATTTCAATAACTTGTTCAATTCCATTTCTTCCAATTATTGCTGGAACACCAACGTTTACATCGAAAAATCCGTATTCTCCATGTAAGTTTGCTCCTACGATCATAATTTTACGTGAATCTTGAATAATATTTCTAATAATTGAAGCTAAAGCAGCACCAATACCGTAGAATGTTGCTCTTTTTCTGTTAATAATTTCATAAGCTTTTCTTGACACAGGATATTCAAGTTCTTGTTCATAATTTTCTTTTGTAATTCCTGTTGTTTTTGAAAATCTGCATAGGCATTCTCCAGCAATCTTAGCTGCTGAAAAAGCAACAAATGAGCTATCTCCATGTTCTCCCATTACATATGCTTGAACTGATTCTGTAGAAACTCTTGCTCTTTTGGCTATTTCAAATTGTAATCTTCTTGTATCTAAGATTGTACCAGATCCGATAACTTTAGCATGATCAAAACCTGTTTCATCACGGTAAGCTCTAGTAATAATATCAACTGGATTTGAAGCAATTACTGTAATTCCTCTAAATCCACTTTCTTTTACTTTTCTTCCGATTTCTCTAATGATTCTGATGTTGTCTTTGATTAGTTCTAATCTAGTTTCACCTGGTTTTTGAGGTCTACCAGCTGTAATAACTATAAAATCTGCATCTTTTAAGTCTTCATATTCTGCTGAAAAAACTTTAAAAGGTCTTACTGATGATGCAATAACATCTTCAAAATCTAAAACATTTCCATCACGGAAGTCATTATTTAAATCAATAATTCCATATTCTGAAGCTAATCCTTGATTCATTGCTGAATATAAAAAGGAGTTTCCTACGTTACCTGCTCCAATTAAAACTATTTTTGTTGCTTTCATTTTGTACCTCTTTTTTTCTTTTTTTCTTCTTTTTTATAGTGTTTTTAAGTTATTTATTAACTTTTTCAAGACCTTGAGAAGGTCAAAGTTTGTATGATGAATTTGGTTCTTTTGAAATAAGAATTCCTAAGACTGAAAGTGCTGCGAAAATAATAAATACTGCGTAAGCACCTTCTGTTGATTTTGATTGGATTCCAGCTACAATAACTGTTGCTATTGAGAAAAAGGCATAACCTAATCCTCAAATAAGTCCAAATTGGTATCCAACTTTTTTAGGATTTGAACCTTTGTATTCGTGAGGTAGATTTAATATAACACCTTGAATTCCTCAAAGCATTACTCCCATCAAGAATCCTAAAATATAAAATAATCAAGTACCATTACCTAATCCACCCATTTTTAATGTTGTTTGTTCAGCATTTAAGTTAGATGGAACAACCATGTATAAAAATACTATAGTTGCTAAAACGTAAAATAAAACTCCTAAACCTAAAATTAATGCAATAAAGTGTTTTCTTTTTAGTTTATATTTAGATCAAAGTCCAACAGTGAATGGACCTGCAAACATTCCACATAAAAATATAATTAAAAATACATTGATTATTGGATTAAATTGGCCTTTGATTTCAGTGTCTAATGCATAAATATTGTTTGACATTCCAGCAAATAGAGTTTTTGAAAAACTGGAAGGGAAAACAACAGCAATTAATCAACATCCATACAATAATGTTCAAATTCAAGTATCTTTTTGTTTTATGAATCTTCAAATTGATAATTTTTCTTGATCTGGATTTGTTAATTGTGCTTCTTTTTCCTTTCTAATTGTTGAAGGATAAATATCGAATCTAGAACCTAATAATATATAACCCAATAATGGAATTAAAGTTACTAAACCAAATCCTAAGTAGATTTCTTGTCAATGTGCACTAACTGCTTTTGAAACTGAAGTATCAACTGCAAATGGTGCTAGTGTAATAATTGTACCTATTGGATAAAATCAAGGTGTAAATTGTGAAATAACTGCTTTTTGACGATTGTTGAAGTATGCAGACACAATAGGTTGCACTAAAACAATCATTGTTGTACCTCCAATAGCTAGTAAAGCTCTCATAATAACAAAACCAGCATATGTTGGTGAATAAGGTGCAGCAATTCCAAAAAGCATAAATCCAAGCGCTAAAATAACTGCATATTTATGTGTAAATTTTGCAATTGCTCAACCTACAGCAACTGAACCTATGGCTCTTCCTATTGTAATTCCAAAGTTAGTCCCTTGCTTAGTGATGTCATCTACTCCTTCTTTTGGAAAGTAGTATCCCAAAGTTCCATATCCGTTTTCACCTGCTGCTCCATTTAGACCAAAAGCTAAACCTCAGTCAACAACGAAAAGTAAATATGAAAATACTAACAGGAACCATAAAATAATTCCTACTGAAAATGTTAGTGGTTTTTCTTTGATTTTTTCCGGCACTAAATATTTTCTAATATCGAAGCTCATTTTAATCTCCTTTCTTTTAATATATAACTATTTAATTATAAATTAAAAATCAAGAAAATAAAAAGTTTCAAGACAAAATCTTGAAATTCAAAATTAAAGATAGATAAATAGAGACTAAATGAAAGTTAAATAAGTATAAAAACTAATATAGTGATTCCGAAAAAAATAAATGTTGAAATAGAATCTGTTAAAGTAGCTAAAATTGGTGCAGACATAACTGCTGGATCTCTTTTAAGAATCTGTGCAAGTAAAGGAATTGATGAACCTAATATTTTTGAAAAAATTATTACTAAAAACAAAGAAAAAGAAGCAGCTGCTGAAATAATTAAAATATAATCTCTTTGAGTTAAGCCATTTTGTACGTGTTTTATCATAATTGTATGATCGTTAGTTGCAACTTCATAGTGCGCTAATTCTGTATTGAAAAGGTCCTTGCTGATTGTAAAATAAATTATTAACCTAATAAAGTTTACAACCATTAAAATTGAGCCTATTATGCTACCAACAGCTAATTCTTTTAAAAACACTTGCTTAAAGAAATTTTTACGTTCAATTTCTGATAATGAAATAGCTCGTACAATGGTAGTTGCAGATTGAGAACCTGCGTTTCCTGCAGCTCCTGAAATAACAGGAATTATCGAAACAATAGTGCTAATAAAAATTGATAAACCTAATATTTTAAGGCGTTGATTTTCTGCAATAGAATCGGTAAAAAACTGAATTATAACTTGAGATAAAGTAGAACCTAACATTAAAATAATTAATCAAAAAATCCTTGATTTTACTATCTGTAATGTGGTAGTTTTTATATAAGAATCTTCTATTTCTTTTGAAGAAATTCCAGCAAGTTTATACACATCTTCTGTTGCTTCTTCTTGAACAATATCGATTATGTCATCTGCTGTTATCATACCAACTAGTCTATCTTTTGAATTAACCACAGGTAAAACAGAAAAATCATTTTCAGCAAAGTGGTGGGCAACTTTTTCTTTTAAATCTGTAGTTTTCACAATCGGAGTTGCAAAGCAAATATCTTTTACAAGTTTGTTTTGATCAGAAAATACAATATCTTCTAAAGTAATTGCACCAACAATTTGTTTTTGATAGTTAACAACATAGTAATAATGAACTAACTCTGCTTCATCTTTATAGTTTCTGATTTTATCTAAAGCTTGTTTTGAAGTCAAATTTTCATTAAGATAAACGATGTCAACAGACATAATTGAACCAATTTGTTCATCTGTGTATTTTAAAAGTAAATTAATAGTATTTCTGGTGTTTTTATCAACGTTTTTTAATATCTTTTTTGCAACATTATCTGGAACTTCTTCGATAAGGTCGGCGATTTCGTCTGTATATAATTCTTCAAGCAATGCATTCATTTGCTCATCTGGTAAACCTGAGATTAATTCTTCTTGAATTTCTAATGAAAAATAAGAAAAAACTTCAGCAGCAGTTTCTGTTGTGAGCATACGAAAAAACATAGATCTTTCATATAAAGAAAATTCTGAAACTTCTTCTGCAAGTTGAGCAGCAGTGACCTGATTTGCGTATTGCCTAACTGCGTTAATGTCTTTATTCCGAATTAGTTCTAAAAGTGTCATAACTGCTCCTTAATTTATTTATGTACTAATAATGTTGTGATTTTTAAGGATAGCTTCAAGTTTACGAGCAAAATTATCAAAAGATACTGGCTCGATTTTTCCTTTTTGACTTATCCCTATTTCTCCTCTTTCTTCTGAAACAATTATTGTTGTTGAATCAGATTGTTCTGAGATACCTAAAGCTGCTCTATGTCTTGATCCATATTTACTTGGAACGGATTTTTGCGTTAGTTTAAAAAACGTAGAGGCATAAATTATTTTATTATCTCTAATGACTATTGCGCCATCGTGTAATGGTGATTGTTTGTTAAAAATAGCAAGAATAAGTGAAGAAGAAATATTTGCATCAATTTTAATTCCATCAGTTCTTAAATTATCAATTGCTACTTTATTTTCTATAGTAATAATAGCTCCGGTGTTGGTTGCTGATAAGTATTTAACAGCTGTAGTGATTTCGTGAACCAAACGCTTTTGGGTCGAATTCGAAAGCTCTTCAAATTTCGTTCTTTTCGAAGGTATTTTTTTAATAAGAAAAAATAGTTGTTTTGCTACAAACAACAAAAAAAAGATAATCAGTAATGTTAAAATTGCAATTTCATAATTCTGAGACATAACTACACCTTCTTTTAATGTATTATATTTTAACAAAAAAAATAAAAGATACTTAAAAAAGTATCTTTTAAAATATTAATTGTAAGCTTATTTGTTTTTATTATTGTACACGAGCGTAAAATACAAATACAAGAACTATAAGAACCACTACACCAGCTAGTAAGAATCATACCAAGAATCAAAGAATTAAGTTTTTATTTGATCATCAACTAACTTTATATTCTTGTTCTGAATCTGTTCTAGAACTTAAATATGATTCTGAAGATTGTGGGTCAAGAACCATTGGTAAGTTTCTTCTTTGAACTTCAGCTGCTAATTGATCGTTTGACACTAAGAATAGATGTCCACATCCACAACTTAGGCAACCACCTTCTTGTAATTGTGAACATTCTGTTGTTTTTCCTACTGGACAAGTTCCTGTTGAAGTTGTATTAAATACTCTATTATCTGGAGTTTCAGTTTGGATTAAAACTTCAGCTTGTCCTTCATTTTCTACTAATTTGTGAACATGTAAGTCTTCTGTTGGTTGTTCTTCTTCAAAATGATGTAATTCTTCGTGTGTGTGTTCTACAACAAGTGGGTTAGCGTTGTAATCAAAGTCGCAACCACAAGATAATGTGTGTTCAGGTTTTTCTGCTTGTTCAACGATTTCTCTACATCATTCATCATGACATCAGGATTCATTATCTTGAACATGTTCAATTTCAATGTGTTCTACTTGTTCATTTTCGAAATCTTCAAATAATCTTGGTTCTAAGTCTTCTAGTTCTGTGTTTTCTAATTCACATAGTTCACAGTGAATCTCTTCATCAGAAACAGTAGTAACTTGGCAAGTTTTGTTTTCTTCATCTGTGCAACCACAATTTTCTTCTGATTCATCAAATTTACATTCTTCACATTCTGAACAATCTAAACAAGCTTTATCTTCATCTGTGCAACCACAATTTTCTTCTGATTCATCACATTTACATTCTTCACATGCACAAGCTTCTTCAGTTGTTTTTGATTCACAACCACAGTCAGTTTCTTCTTGTTGTTCTTCTTCTGGTTCAACTACGTGTTGTTCTAGTAAGTTAATAACAGTTCCATCTTTTAATTTATAAAGAACTTCATGTTCTTCCAATCTTTGACATATTTCACATGAAGCAATGTGTTGACAAGCTAAACAAAATTCTTCTTCTAGATGAACAGTTTCAAAATGATCTTCTTCTAATTGAGTTAATTCTAAAGGTTCTTCAAAAGTTGCTTCTTCCTCAACAAATTCTTCTTGAACTGGCTCTTCAATATAAATTTGTTCTTCTTCATTTAATGACTCGCAACTTTCACAGTTAAATTCACCAAATTCTTCAACTGGTTCTTCTTCATTTAATGCTTGGCAATTTTCACAATCTTTATTGCTAATTAGAGGTTCTTCAACTGGTTCTTCAACAACAACTTCCTCTTCCACAACTTCTTCTTCAAGATCTGGCTCTTTTCCTTGAGCTGCTGCTCTACAGATTTCGCATTCTTCTTCGTGAATTTCTTCTTCAGCTTCTGTAGTTTCAATGATAGATTCTGTATCTTCTTGAAGTTCTTGAATTTTTTCTAATGAAACAATTTTAGCTAATTCTAGTGTTCTTTCTTTGTTTTTTTCAGCTAATTCTTGGAATTGTTCTTCAGCTAACTCAATAGAAGTAGAAAGTTCTTTTTTATCTGAAAAAACATCATTGTAGAACTCTGATCTTTCTTCAGTAGTTAATTTGTCTATATTCAGTGGAAATCTAAGAACTCTTCTGAAATTATTGTCTTCTCTAACTCAAAGCCTTGCTGGTGTATTGAATGAGTTAATTAAAACTACAATATCATGAAAATTATTATAAATACCATGAACTTTTTTTGCATATCTTAATCTATATGTACAATTTGGCTCACCATTTTCCTGTGGTTCTTTAGCACAAATGGTTGTACAGTAAAATTTTAATACCATAATTTTCTCCTGTTTGTTAAGTATATAGCTTACAATAAGTTATTAATCATATTTTATAGGAATTTGTAAAGAAAAAAAGCAAAAAAATTATTTATTTTTCTTTGTTTTGCTTTATTTTTCTTCATTTCTTCCTTCTTTTGGTTAAAAATGAAGAAAAAGAAGGAATTTTGTACAAATATATATAATTTTAGAAGAAAAATTATCTTTTTTCTTTTCTTCTCATATATAATTACAAATCGAAAAAAATCAAAGGAGAACCTAAACACTATGCAAAGTTTTTTAAACAAGAAAAATATTGATGATTTAGTTCTAAAAGATAAAAAAGTTTTAGTACGTGTTGACTACAATGTTCCAATACAAAATGGTCAAATTACTTCAACTAAAAGAATTAAATCTACTTTGCCTACTATAAGAAAAATAATAAATGAGGGTGGAAAAGTAATTTTATTTTCTCACCTCGGAAGAGTAAAATCTCAAGAAGATTTAGCAAAAAAATCCTTGAGAATAGTTGCAGAAGAATTAGCAAACGAATTGGGTCAAGAAATAATTTTTGTTCCTACAACTAGAGGAGTTGAATTAGAAGAAGCTATTAGTAGCCTCAAAGCTGGAGAGGTTTTATTAGTAGAAAATACAAGATTCGAAGATTTAAACAACAAAGCAGAATCCAAAAATGATCCAGAGTTAGGAAAATACTGAGCTTCACTGGGAGATGTATTTATTAACGATGCTTTTGGTACATTGCATAGAGAACATGCTTCAAATGTTGGAATTGCACAACATATTAAAGAATCAGCTATTGGTTATTTAGTAGAAACTGAACTAAAAGCTCTTTCAAAATTAATTGATCAACCAAAAAGACCATTTGTTGCTATAGTTGGAGGAGCAAAAATTTCTGACAAAATCGGAATTATTTCTTCTTTATTAGAAAAAGCAGACAAAGTTTTTATTGCTGGAGGAATGTCATATACATTTAAAAAAGCTTTGGGATTTGAGATTGGAATTTCTATTGTTGAAGATGACAAAATAGAACTAGCTAAAGAGTTATTAGCTAAATACTGAGATAAAATTATTTTACCAATCGATAATGCTATGGCGTATGAATTTAAAGACACTGAAAGACTTTATAATCCTAGATTTCCTCTTCAAATTTTAGAAAATGCTGAAGGATTAGATATAGGACCATGAACACTAAGATTGTTCAAAAATCAACTAAAAGGCGCTCATACAGTTTTATGAAATGGAACATTAGGAGTTGCAGAATTTAGTAATTTTAAATGAGGAACTGAAGAGTTAGCTAAAGAAATTAGTAAATTAGAAAATGCATATACAGTTATTGGTGGTGGTGATTCAGTTGCAGCAGTTGAGGCAAATAATTTACAAGATAGTTTTAGTCATATTTCAACTGGTGGTGGAGCTTCTATTACTTTCATTGAAAAAGCTGATCTTGTTGGTTTACATCCAATTCAAGAAAAATAAAGTAAATAACAACAAAAAAACCTTGATTTTTCAAGGTTTTTTTGTTGTTTTATTTTAAATATTGCTCTGATAATATTCTTGATATTTGCTCTGAATCTTGTTGATTTATATGTTCAAAAACTAATAAGGATTTAAACAAAATAGAACTTTTTTGATCCACAGAATTCGAACCAATTACTGCAAAGTCAATTCCACGATTAAATAAAGCCTTTATTTTTGTATCTTTATTATCTGTTTTAAGTACTGATCTATAAACATTATCTTTATTTGCTTTGGTTCTTAATTCAAATTCTAATGAAGAATTTTCTTGAGTATTATTAACTTTAATTTGCAAAATTATTGTACTTAAAGCATTTGCAAAGAACACATTTGAAAAGTTTTTGTTACTATCTAAAACGCTAATATTTAAATGTGATTTATCTACTGCAGAATTAGAATCTAATGTAATTGGTTTTACCTCTGTTTTTTTATCAGAAGAAATCACAGCAACTATTGATTCATTGATTTTATCATTATTTGTATCTGTAGAATTTGTCGAAATATTTTTGTATTCTAAGCCTAAAACAAAACTTGGTTGATCGCTAAAATCTTTTGTTTTATCCTTATCTAATTTTTTTATAAATAAAGCCACTTCTCCTAATTTTGAATCTTTTAAAGAACTTAAAATATAGTGTTTTTCATTATCATTTATAGTGTCTAAAAGTTGGAATGTGAAGAAAATTGAACCATTTTTAATTGTTGATCCTTGTTGAATTTCTTCAGGTGAATCAGACTTAATACTATTAATTTTTAAACCTGAATTATTTAAAATTATTCCTGATAAAACATCTGAGTTTACAAAATATGTTTTGTGTTGTGTATCAACGCTTGAGTAAGAAACTGAGTCTGTAGCAGAAGAAGAAATATTTTTAAATTCAAACAAATGATTTTCTAAATGTTTTTTTAGTTCTGGTGATAAATTAAAACCTAAGTTTGACTTTTCTATCACAGCTGGTATTTTTTCAGAATTAGAAGCATCTAAAAATACTGTAGGTAAATAATTATTTTTAATTTGATCAAGTAAATTTGGTTTAGCAAAGCCTTTTATTATGATTTGTCTTGATTTTGCTTCTTCTTCATAGCCATCTGCTTCTGGAGACATTACAAAACTAATGATTAATTCTTGTGCAACAGAATCGAATCTTAAATCAAAATTAACCTTAGTAGGTGAAAAGGTTTTAGGCAATGGATTACTTTTAGTATTATTTACTTTTCTAAGAAGCTCTTTAATAATATAACCTGGTTTTCGTGAACTAGAATTTAAATGATCATCTAATAAAAGATTGTTAAAATAATTTTCTATAAACTTAAATATTATACTAATTTTATTTGAGTCGTTTAATCTTAAAAGCTCTTTAAAAGAATATGAATAAAACTGTGAATCTTTATCTCATCTATCTTGATTACTATTACTTATATTTTTATAATAAGAAGGAATTACTGTATTTAAACCTCTTAAAATGTCTGAAATTAACATGAATTTATTTTCAGGTTTAATATAAAAAACATTGTCTGAATTGTGTAATTGTGCCAGTTGAGCATCGTATTCAAGTTTTAAATAATTATCAAATTGATTATTAAATAATTTAAAATCAACATCTTTAATTATTGAAGAATAAGTTATGTTATTTGATTTGTTTTTAAACATTATATTTAAATCTGCGCGAACTTTTCCTTCATAATTTGCTAAATTTTTAATAGTTTCTTTTTCAGATTCTGTTCTATTTTCTATGAAAATTGGTTCAAAACTAACTTCATAAGCAGAAGATATTCTTCTAATATTATTTGTATTAAATTGTAGGAAATCCTTTAAATCTTCTTGATTTTTTACAAGTTCTGAAGGAGCAATTAAGTTTGTGTCGTATTTTATTTTTTTAGATTTTTTGTCATAATATTTAGCTTCTAATTTAGTTTGTAATTTTTCTTTTAAACTAAAATCTTGAACATTATTTATGTCAAATTTATTATAAAATTTATAAGCATTCGGAAATATAGATAAGTCTTTTTTTATTTCTTGGGTTAAATCTTTTATTGAATTTAAACCTCTAATCTCTAGAAAAATTGTATTAATTATTTTCTTATCTTGTTCTAAATTAAATTCTAATAAAAGTTTTCCTTCTCGATCATTAATTATGTAACTGTGATTTTTTAAACTATTAACTGAAAAAAGAAGTTTTTGATTTGGCTTTAAAACAATAGGATCTAATAAAGAATTTAGTAATTTAAATTTTCCTAATAGAGTAATCAAACCAAATGAAGAATTATTTATAGTATCTTTTTGTTTTGTATATATTTCTTCTAATTTTTTTAAAAAATCTGAAGGTAATAAATTACTAAAATTTTCATTAACACTAAAATAAGAATCTAAAAATGAAATATTGAAATCTAAAAATTTACTATCTTTTTCTTCTTGTTCTTTGTTTAGTTCTGCTTGAGTATTTGATGCGAAAGTACTTGATTTTGAAGCATTTTGAGTTTTATTTGCTGTTTTTGAATCTTCTTTAAAACCTTTTAAAGTAAAGTTAGTTTGATAAACAAAAATAGGTTTGTCTTGTAAATTCTGTTCGCTATAAGTTTTATTTTTATATGCTAATATGATTAAGTTTTTAATAGTATTATTTTCTACTTTAGTCTGTTGTGTTTCATCACTAGAATTATTTAATTTAACTTCAAAAGCTAGATCAAGTTTATTATCTGTGTCAATTATGTCTAAAATATTAAAAGAATAACTAGGATCTTGTAGCAAGGAATAAACAGTTTCTGCAGTTAAATTTGAAAATTCTGGCTTTAATTTAAAGCCTGAAACGACTTTTTCAAAGTCTCTAGCGCTTAACTGATCTGCATTATTTTGCTCTGAAAGTCCTGTTGGTTCACTATGTCTTTGATTTAGTAAAGATTGAAAACTTTTTCTTTTTGAATTAGTAGCTACTAAAACAGAAGCAGTAGCTGTAAAAAGGAAAAATATTCCACCTAAAAAACTTCATAAAACTATTTTAGATTTTTTTGTCATTATTTTACCTACTTAAATTAGTAATTATTTTTCTTCTTTCTTGAGTTATTTTGATTCTTCTGCTGTTGTTGCACTAACTTTGGGTTTAGGTATTGAAGTTATTACAATAGAAAATGGTTTTGACTGAATTTGGTTATTATCTGAAATTAAATAAAAATACAATATTCTTGTTTGTGGATTAAAACGACTTTTGAAATTAGAATTTGCTTTATAAATAAACTTAGCATTGTTTAAATAAGCTTGTAATCTTACTAGTTCAGGATGTCCAAAAAGTTCTTCAAATGCTTTTGCTGTTTGTTCAGAATTTAAATCTGAAGCTCCAAATCTTTGTGTTATATCATTATCATCTAATTGTTTATCGGCTTTTTTGGTCGAAGGAAAACCATATGGAGTCATGTATGTTACATAAACAGTTGCAAGTGTAGTTCTTAAAGCTGTAGCTGGTAAATTTGAGCTTAGCTCATTTAGTCTTATTTTTTGCTTAAAATCTACAATATTTTCATTAGAAATCTTTAGTGACATAGCAATTTTTGGAGTTCTAAAAATAGGAGTACCTAAGTCAGAATCGCTAATTGGTAAGTAAAAATCATATCAATAAGCTAAATTTAAATGATCAGAATTGTTAAACTTAGATAAATCACTTGGTAAGAGTTCAAAATGTATTTTAGTTTTTCATCCTTTTGCTAAATTATCAAAACCTTTGTAGTTTTGCTTTAATCCAGCAACAAAATAAAAGCTTAATAAAAATTCATCTAAAGAATTTATTAATTTATTATTAAAGGAATAAGTTTTTTCTTGTAAATTTATTTTATCTTTTAAAAATACTTGTTTTGTTTCGGCATTATTATGTCTATAGGTTATCCCATTAGAAATAATTTGACTATTAGATACACTATAAGTAGAACTTGAAAGATCTGAAAAATAAGAATTATCTAAATTTTTAGTACTTAAGTTTTTGAAATTAGTATCAATTTTTGCTAAATATTGGTAAAACATAGTAGCTAATTGAGATTGAATATATTTGGAATAACTAAATTTTGTAATTGGCTTAATTGTAAAATTAGAATCAAATGAATCGTCATTGACTGTAGAATTAGTTAAATTAAAATTATTAATTTTAACATTAGATTCAGAGCTGTTTTGTGAATTTTGCTTTAAAAATGAAGCAAATTTGTTAAAAATTACTTCTAAATATTCTTTTACAATATCTGGTTTTTCTTTTAATAAAAGAGCAAAGAAACTTCCTACTTCAGCTTTGTTTTTAAAAATATCTAAAGTACCTACAATATCAAAATTTGAAGTGTAGTTTTTAGCTAAATCCATTTTAATAGAACTTTTTCTTATTTGTTCTAAAGAAGGGAGATTATATTTTGATTGAATGTTATTCAAATAATCTAACTCTGAAAAACTTAAACCAAAATATTTTTTATCTTGCAAAGCTTTTACTAATTCATCAGTTTTATTTAGGTTAATTAATTGTTTTAAAAATTCACCTGACATTGGCTCAAGAGGATGAATTTCTTTGCTTATTTTGTTAGTTATTGAAGGTTCAACAACAAAATTTGAACTATTTAAATCATTAACTGAAGAAAATAAAGCATTTAAAATTTCTAAATTAGGAAGAATTGGAGTGTCATTTTCTGGAAGTTTAAAATTTCAATCTTGAATATATTTGTTATAAAGACTTACTAATAAACCTCCATCTTTAAAACCTCTAAGTTCTAAATTATAGTCCTTAGCAATAATTGTTTCTACTTCTTCATTTTTTCTATAAGCAGAATTTATAATAATCTTGTAAGGAATATTTAAGTAAATTCCTTTTGCATCTTGTTTTGCTACAATGTTATTTTTTAGTTCAAAATGAAAGCTGTTTTTATAATCTGCATCAAAAAAGTTAGCAAAATTTAACTCTAATTTTGAATTTAAAAAACCATTAATTTTTTGTTCTAAGAATTTAGAAAATAATTTTTCTTTGTTATTTACATAGGCTTTTTGTTGGAAAGTTCAATCACTTAAATTAGATGTTGAATTATCTTCAGCCATTAAGAAATTTTGAAAGCTTAAAATATCATAATTTGAAAGTATTGTTGCATCAGTTTTAGGAACTTTTTTATAATCAATGTTTTTCATTGAAACAAAGTCAAATAATTTATTAGGTTTAATAAAGAAAGATTCTGTACCAAAAACATCTTTAGCTAGCGTTAAAACAAGTGTTTTAGAAAAGTTTTTATCTTCTTCATTTGCTATGAATTCTTTAAATGAATCAGCAAAAGAAATTTTTAAATAAAAATTATAAATACCTTTGTGATCTGGATTTTCAGTAATAAAACTTTCTTGATTTTCTGTGTCTTTTACAAATTCTAATTTAAAAGGTGTAATTTCTTTATCTTTATAGCTAATTGGTTTATTTAGTGAATTTATGACTTCATTTAAATTAAAATATTGATTTAAAATTCTTAGAAAATCATTGACAGTTCTAATTTTCTTAATCTCTGAATTAAAATCATCAACCAAAGTAAGTGATGGTGATTTTTTAGCCTCGATTGGATTGATTCTAATTCCGTTTATGTCAAAAATATCTTCAGGTTTATTATCATGTAGGTCTGACTTTTCTCCTGGAGTAAAAGATTTTAAAACTTCAGAAATAAATGAGTTGATTAAAAATTCTTTTTGATTTTTTACTGCTAGATTAACCTGTTTAATTTCAGAATTAAATATTTGGTTATTAATAGATTGCTGAAAATGAAACAAAATCTTAAATTCTTGTGTACCATCGAGAGGTTCTATTAAATCAAAAACTAATTTAATATCTTTAGGAAAGGAGCGAATCAATTCACTTTTTTGATTTATAACTTCATAAAAATTAAGTTTTTCTTCAAAATTAATATTCTTTTTTAATCTGTATTCATCATTTTCTTTTTCAAAAAGTTCATCTCTTATTACTTCATAGCTAGAAAGTAACTTAAATGCATCAGGATTAAATGTAACTCCTGTGATTTTACGAGCTTCTTTTTGTACTTGTTCAATTGGATTTATTGCTTTATATCTTGTGAGTGAAGATAAACCCACAATTAAAGAAAACGAAGCTATAAAACCAAAAGAAATGAATAAGGTTAATAGTAACTTTTTTTTCTTATTTTTCTTTGTCATATTATTCCTTTGAAATTCAATTTTGAACCTCTTAGTAAAAAGTATTATTAAATTATAAACTCTAATGTTATTTTTGCATAAAATTTAGTATATCTTTTTGTTGATAAAAAAATAAAAAGCAAAAATATTTAGTTAATTTTTGCTTTAAAAATGAAGGAATTTTAAAAATTATTTAAGTCTATTAGTTAGAATTTTTCCTACTATAGCTCCATCAGAAGCTGCGGTTGCTATTTGCCGAATTTCTTTTTGAACAACGTCTCCTACAGCGTAAATTCCTTTAACTCTTGTTTCTCCAAATTTGTCTACTGGAATTAATTTTGTTTGATCTAAAATATCTAATTTAGTTAAAAAACTTGTTGCAGGAAGAAAGCCTATATAAGGAAATAAAGAATGTGCTTTGATAGTTTTAATTGTACCATTTATATCAACTACTGCTTCTTCTAAAAAGTCTTTTCCTTTAAGTTCCAAAACTTTTGAATTAAAGAAAATTTCAACATTCTCTTTTGATTTAAGCTCTTCAATCATTATAGGCTCTGCATTAAATTGATTATCACGTACAAAAACACTAACTTTGGAAGCAATTGAAGATAAAAACGCTGATTCTTCTACTGCTGAGTTTCCTCCTCCTATTACTATAGCTGGATTATGTCCATAAAAAGGTCCATCACAAACTACACAATAAGAAACTCCTCTGTGTTCAAAATCAAGTAAATTTTTGATATCTAAAGGTTTTCTTTCCACCATACCTGAAGCTATTACTACTGCTTTTGCTTCATATTGGCTTCCATCTTCACAAATAACCTGTTTAGAAAATTCAGAATTTGAAATTACATCTTTAACTTCACAATAATTATGTTCAACACCAAATTTCAATACGTGTTTGTACATTCTAAGGGCTAAATCTGCTCCTTGAATCATTTCATCTCCAGGTCAGTTTTCTATTTTAGATTGTGAGACTAATTTTCCTCCAGGTGCTCCTTTTTCTAAAAGTGCTACTTTTAAATTTCCTCTTGCAGCATACAAAGCAGTTGTCATTCCTGCAGGACCTGCACCGATTATTAAAACGTCATATTTTTTTGTTTCCATATTTTCTCCTTTGTATAATTTTATTACTTAAATAAAAACTCGCTTTAAATTTTTGTATTTTTAAAGCGAATTTTTATTAATTTTTTTGTAAGTTTTGAATTTCTAATCTTTGGATTGTTGCAATTCTATTTCATCTTGTAAAAGGAATTTTGAAGTATTTTTCTTTAGATTTTTGATATCTTACAAATTTCATAATGTGAATATATGTACCTAAAGAAAATATTTTTTTATGTTCTGGATTTTGAGTTTTTCCTACTTTTATATAGTAATTTGCGAAAAATTGGAACCTTATAAATAAAATTAATCCTAAAATAATTGATAAAATAGCAAGAACTAAATAAATTGCAAAAGCTTCTTGACGTAAGTCTTCCATTGATGCTCTAACTATTCCATAGTACATAATATATAAAGAACCTGTTGCTCCTGGCTTTAATCAACCAAATAAATTTAAAACTCAAACAATTAGAATATAACCAATTAAAGAAGTTAAAAACTCATAGAAAAACAAAGGAACTCTAAGGGCACCAGCTTCATTTACTTTGTCAGAAATGAACATATTTTTTCTAATTAATGGACCTAATCAATCAACATATGCTCCGGTATAATCAATTTTTCCATAGACCTCATGATTTGTAAAATTTCCTCAACGTCCAATAGCTTGACCAATTAAAACTGCTGGTAAAATAAAGGAAAATGCTTTTCTATAGTCTATATCAATTCGTTTTTTGTATATATAAAGAAGATCACAAATTGTTGGTACAATAACTGCCCACTGAATAGATAAACCTCCTGATCGAATATCTCACCAAGTTTGAGAAATTGTTGGATCATGATCAGCTAAACGTTCAAAAATAAAACCTAAACGAGCTCCGATAATTGAAGTAGGAATTGTAATTATGACCAAAGTTAAAAGGTGGTCAATTTTGTATTTTTCTC
This sequence comes from Mycoplasma sp. 1654_15, assembly GCF_012516495.1. Classification (NCBI taxonomy): domain Bacteria; kingdom Bacillati; phylum Mycoplasmatota; class Mollicutes; order Mycoplasmatales; family Mycoplasmataceae; genus Mycoplasma; species Mycoplasma sp. 1654_15. The sequence continues at coordinate 339,957 of NZ_CP051214.1, read as the reverse complement.
TTTTTCAGAAGAAAAATATAGTCAAAATAGAAACTATCATTCCCACAACAATAGTAAATGAATAAACTGGAAGTCAATTTGGAAATATATAAAACGCTTCACCTTCTCTAAAGGCTCTTGCACCAATTAAGTCTTCTGGAATTTTATATTGTGCTGTTTCCATATTTTGTCCTTTCTTTAAACTTATATTTTATACTTTTTCTTCTTTTTTAGAACTATTATTTTTTTCTAAAATAAATTTTAAGTATTTTCCAGTGTATGAATTTGGATTTTCAGCTACAGCTTCAGGGGTTCCAGTAGCTACTACATAACCTCCGTTTTCTCCGCCTTCTGGACCTAAATCGATTATGTAATCAGCTATTTTTATAACATCTAAATTATGCTCGATTACTAAAACTGTATCACCATGATCAACGATTCTATTTAAAACCCTTAATAAATTATCAACATCATAAGTGTGCAATCCAGTAGTAGGTTCATCTAAAACATAAAGCGTTTTTCCTGTAGGTTTTTTTTGTAAATATGTAGCTAATTTAACCCTTTGTGCTTCACCACCTGAAAGTGTAGTTGCTGATTGTCCAAGCTTAATATAGTTTAGCCCAACATCTAATAAAGTTTGCAATTTATCCTTGATTTTTGAACGTTGTGCGAAGAAAATTGAAGCTTCTTCAACAGTCATATCTAAAACATCTGCTATGGATTTTGTTCTATATTTTATTTCTAAAATTTCTTCTTTATATCTTTTACCATTACAGTGGTCACAAACTACATAAACATCTGGTAAAAAATGCATTTCAATTTTAATCGAACCATCTCCTTGACATTTATCACAACGTCCGATGGCTAAATTAAAAGAAAAATGACCTTTTTGATAACCCCTAGCTCTTGCTTCTTCTACTGAAGCAAAAACGTCTCTAATATCATCGAAAACAGAAGTATATGTAGCTGGATTAGATCTTGGTGTTCTACCGATCGGTGATTGCGAAACTGAAATTATTTTATCTAAATTAAAAACACCTTTAATTTGACTATATTTTCCTACTCTTATATTTGGATTTGTTAGCTGTTTTGTGATTGCTTTTACTAAAATTTCATTTACTAATGTTGATTTACCAGAACCTGAAACACCTGTTACAGCTATGAACTTACCAAGAGGAAATTCTACTTTTAAATTCTTTAAATTGTTCTCTTTAGCACCTTCGATTACTATGAATTGTGACTTGCCCGCTCTTCTTTTTGAAGGAATTTTAATTTCTTTTGTTCCTGATAGATACTGAGAAGTAATTGAGTCTTTATTTTGAAGGATTTGCTCTAAACTTCCTTGCGAAATGAGCTTACCACCATTTGAGCCTGCAAAAGGTCCGATGTCTATAATATGATCTGCTGATAAGATAGTTTCTTCATCGTGTTCTACAACTAACAAAGTATTTCCTATGTCAACCATTTTCTTAAGCGAATCAATTAATCTTTGATTATCTTTTTGATGTAAACCGATTGAGGGTTCATCTAAGACATACAAAATTCCTGTTAAATTTGAACCAATTTGAGTAGCTAGTTTAATTCTTTGAGATTCTCCACCTGAAAGAGTTTCTGCCTTTCTATTTAAAGATAAATAATCTAATCCTACATCTATTAAAAATTTAAGTCTATGTTTTACTTCATTAATGATATTTTTGGATACTTCATAATCAAAATCATTTAAATTTAAATTATTGATAAAGTCGTAAATTTTAGAAATTGGAAAAGCACATAATTCATAAATATTTAAACCGTTTATTTTGATAGCTAGTGCGTAATTATTTAATCTAGCGCCTTTACATTGTTCACAATCTAATTCTGACATAAATTTTTTATATCAATTTCTTAGTTCTTCACTTGAAGTTTCTAAATATTTATTTTCAATTCTAGTTAAAATTCCTTCAATTTCTCTATCTCTGTGATAAAGTTTTCCAGATTCAGACATTATTGAATACTGTAGCGATTCTTTTGTTCCATATTTGATAATTTTTAATTCTTCACTTGTTAATGAAGAAATAGGAACTGATTTATCGATGTCATAATAGTTTAATAAAACATCAAATTCTTGTCATTCCATTGATTTTGTATTAACTGAACTTCCAAAATAGGTAATTGCACCTTGATTAATGCTTAATTTTTTATTAGGTACTACAAGGTTAAAATCTGCTTTTAATTTTACACCTATTCCTTGACAAGATTGACACATTCCATAAGGAGAATTAAAGGAAAAAAGCTTGTTTTCTATAGCAGGAACATTAAAATCACCTTCTGGGCAGGAATGAAATTTAGAAAAAATTCTAGATTCTTTATTTACTGCTTCTATTTTCACTAAACCTTTTGAGTATTCAAAAGCAGTTTCGATAGCAGCACTTACACTTGCTTTTGATAGCGTATCTGAAACAACGATTCTGTCAACAACTATATCTATGTTGTAAAAAATGTTTTTGTTTCACTTGATTTCTTCATCCAAAGAATAAATATCTTCGTTTACTTTAATTCTTGAAAATCCTTCATTTCGAAGCTTATTTGTTAATTCGTCAAAGCTACCTTTTTGTTTTTGTATTATAGGAGCTAAAATTAAAATTTTTGTATTTGCTTCAAAATTGAAGATAAAATCTAAAATATCTAAACTTTTTCAAGCTTTTATTTCTTTTTTATGATTAGGACAAAAAGCTTTTCCTATCTTGGCGTACAATAATCGAAAGTAATCATAAATTTCAGTTACAGTACTAACTGTAGATCTTGGATTGTTATGCGTTGTTTTTTGTTCAATTGAAATAGTGGGCATTAGTCCATAAATTGAATCTACATTAGGTTTTTTAGTTCCACCTAAAAACTGTCTAGCATATGAACTTAGAGAATCAACATATCTTCTTTTTCCTTCTTCATAAATTGTGTTAAAAGCTAAAGAAGACTTACCAGAACCTGAGACACCTGTGAGAACCACTAACTTATTTTTAGGAATTATAACATCGATATTTTTTAAATTATTTTCTCTTGCACCTTGAACATAAATAAAATTATGTGTATCTTTTTTCATAAAAATTACCTGTCTTTATTGTTTGTTTATGTTGTTTTGTTTTGCATAATCTTCTAAAAAATCGTATTTTTTATCAACAAATAAAAAAGAAGATAAAATAACAGGTTTTCTTCTTTTTTCTTTATAAAAGAAGGTAGTTAGCCTGTTTTTTATTAGTTGTTTTAACTGCGGAATTTCTCAATTTGCTTCATTTTTGATAGTAAATAAAACAGCTCCATGCACTAGTCTTCTGATTTCATTTAAAAGTGTTTTTGAATTTTTTGCAAAAAAAGCACCACGAGAAATTACTTTTGATCTTCCGATTATTGAGTTTGTTTTTTTATCTATAGCAGTAAGGATAAAAACAAAACCGTTTTCTCGTAATTCTTCTCTTTCTTTTAAGATTTGTGAGTTTGCTGTTGAAACTATATCTCCATCAATATAGACCGGACCTGTATGAATTACTTGTTTAGATTTAGTAATTTTTTGATTAACTATTTCATAAACTTCACCAACGCTTGGAATAACTACATTCGAAGCTTTTACCCCAGATTCAATTGCTGTTTGTTTATGAGCTAAACACATTCTATACTCTCCATGATAGGGAAAAAAGTATTTTGGTTTTGTTAGTTTAAATATTTTTTCGTGCTCTTCTTTGTAAGCATGACCTGAAGTATGCAAATAACCATCTGGACCATTTTCTTTAATAATTGCATTTAATTTGTAAAGTCTGTTAATTAAAAGTTCAATTTTGATTCTGTTTCCAGGGATAGGAGATGAGGAAAAAATAATGACGTCTTTGCTTCCGATTTTAACGTGAGGATGTTTGTTGTATGACATTTTATCCAAAGCCGCTAATTGTTCACCTTGAGATCCTGTTGTTAAAATTAAAATCTCATTTGGATCATATTTAGAAATATTTTTTTTGTCAACAAAAGCATTATCTGGGATATTAATATAACCGATTTTTCTTCCTATTTTAACCCCATTTATCATACTTCTACCAAAAGTAACAATTTTTTTCTCTAGTTTAATTCCTAAATCTATTATTGCTTTAATTCTTGTTAAGTTAGAAGCAAAAGCAGTAATAATCACTTTTTTAGTAGCATTTTTAATGTGTTCTTCTATATCTTTTAAAATATCTTTTTCACTAGGTGAATGACTAGGTCTCATTGCATTTGTAGAATCTGAGAATAAAATTGTAAGACCTTGATCACCAATTTCTTTTAATTTACTAAAATCTGTGTAATTTCCAATTGGAGTGTAATCAAAACGAAAATCTCCTGTACACATAAGTGAGCCATTTTTAGAACTTACTCTAATACCAAAAGCGTCAGGAATTGAATGTTGCGCTGTTCAAAAATCAACAGTTAAATGATCAAATTTATGAACTGCATCTTTTTCAATTTCAATAAATTTTATTTTGAGTTTTAAACTAAATTCATCAAATCTGGCTTTTAAATATTGAATAGCAATTCTTGGTGCGAAAATAGTTTTAATGTGAACTTGCTGTACTAAATAAACAATTCCACCAATGTGATCTTCATGTCCGTGTGTAATAAAAAGACCTTTGATTTTGTGTTGATTTTTAGCTAAATAAGAATAATCAGGAATCATTCCTTTTACTCCTGTTGTAAAAATATCAGCAAATTTGATTCCTGAATCTATTATTACAATATCTGAATCGTGCTCAATTACTAAAGTGGATTTTCCAATTTCTTGCATTCCTCCAAGACCGAAAAATTTTGTAGGTTTGATTTTCGAATTTCTATCATTAGTTTCTTCGATATAGTTATTATTCATTATAATTATCCTTTAAAAAATTAAGATAAAACTAGTTATACTGACTAGAGTTTTTATCAAAAATAAAATTACTTTGTGAAATAAAAAATCATTATTGTAATTTAATAATAATTTTGAAATTATATATTATCAAATAATATTTCACAAAAAAATTTTGAAAAATAACATTATTTATTATTAAGTTTTAAAATTAGTTAAGTATGACAAAAATGAAAAATCTTGATTTTGCAATAATTTTTTTTAGTTTAATTACTAAATCTACTTTTGATTTAAAAGAATTTTTAAAATTTTTAAAGCAAAAAAATATAGAAGATAATACTTTACAAGAAATAGAGTTATTATTTACAAAAAAAGAGTTTTTAGCTTCAAAAATGAAGGTTTTTAGTCAAAAGTTTCTTGACAACAATGAAGAAAAACTAGTTAAAGATTTTCTTAAATTTAATCATAATAAATTTTTTATTTATTATGGAAATACTTTGCCTAAATGAGCAAATTTTTTAAACAACTTAGAAGATAGTGTTGTATTTTCTAATCAAGATTTAACAAATTTAGATGTAAATAAAGATTATCCAGCTCTTTTGTATGCTGAAAATAACAAAATAATTTTTGATTCTAAAGAAAATAATAATTGAATTCAGCAACTTTTAAGTTTTTCTTATATTAAAGACTGCAACAAAGAAATTAATTGACAAAAAGTTTTTTATATTCCTTTTGAAAAACCTGTCGGAAAATACATAGAAAAAGAAGAAAAAATGAGATTTAATAAAGAAAAAGTACTAATTAAAAAATATTTTAACAAATTTAATATAGACATTATAAACATCTGAAACCAACTAATTTTTATTTCTAATAGAGCATATATTTGGGACTTAAAATACTTTATAATATCAGATAGATTAATTACAAAGGATGAAAATGGACATTTTAAATTCAATAAACAAAGATAGTTATGTTGTAGGTTGTGATGAAGTGGGGGTCGGTGAATACTTTACAAACCTAACTGTTTGTTGTACACTATTTAGAGAAAGTGATTTAGATTCTGAGCTGTTAGAACAAATAAAAGATTCTAAGACTTTAACTGCAATTAAACTAGAAAATTTATATAATCAAATTATAAATAAAATTAAATTTGAAGTTATTGTCTTAGATATGGAAAAATACAATTTATTAATTGATCAAGGTTTTAATTCACATGTTATTAAAACTATTTTGTATTTAAAAATGTTGAAAAAGTTGAAAAAAGAACATTTTCAAAATACAAATCCTGAAGCTATTATTATTGATGGTTTTGTTTCTAAAGAGACTTTTGAATCTTATTTATTAAAGATTTATGAAAATTTAAATGTTAAACATTGAAACTTAAAACAACATCCACTCACCTTAATTAAAAAAGCAGATGAAAAAATAAAGCAGGCTTCAGCAGCTTCGATTATCGCAAAATATAGCCTTACTATCTCTATGTTAAAACGCGAGAAAAAATGAAAAACAGTTTTTCCAAAAGGTTCATCTGGTATTGAAAATATAGTAAATTATTCTTTGAAAGAAATACAGAAACATTCACTTGATTTTTTAAGAAAAAATGCTAAGTATCATTTTAAAACTACAGAAACTATAATTGAAAGAATAGGAGTTAATAAAATCGAAAAATAATATGCAAAACCCTTCAAAAATAAAGCATTTTAAAACAAAAATGGGTCAATTTTTTACAAAAAAACACTCTTGACTTCATAAACACATAGTTGATTTTATTATTAATTCTGATAAGCCAATACTTTATGATCCATTTGCAGGTAATGGTGATTTATTTGATGCATTATCCTTTTTAAACAAGGAAATTGTTGGTTTGGATATTGACCCGACTTTAGGTTGAAAAATTAATGATTCTTTGAAGGAAATTCCTAAAATAAAAGATGCAATAATAATTACAAATCCGCCTTATGTTGCAAAAAATTCAGCTACTAGAAAACAACTTGGGCTTGACAAATACTTTGAAAATTCTATATATGAAGACACTTACTTAATTGCTCTAGAAAAAATGTTAGAAGCTTCTGATTATGTAGTTGCAATTGTTCCTGAGTCCTTTATTCATTCAAATTTTAAGCAATTTAATAAATTAGTTTCAATTACAATTATTGAAGATAATCCTTTTTTAGACACAGAAAATCCTGTATGTGTAGTTTGTTTTGATAACAAAGAAAAAGAATATAGCCAAATTAAAATATACAAAAATAATAAATATATTAATAATTTAAAAAAAATTTTTAGCTTTAATTTAGAGTACAAAAAAACTCAAATCATAAAGTTTAATTCTTTAAATACTTGATTGGCGCTTAAGTGCATTGATGGAACAATACCTGGAAGCGAAATAAAATTTGATTTAAAAGAAAATTTTGATTATGATTGACAGAAAAATTTAAAACATTCATCAAGACATTTTACTTTGATTGAATTAAAAAATATAGATTTTACTTTAGAAATGAAGCATAAATTTATTCAAGAATGTAATAACTTAGTCAATTTAATTCGAAAACAAAGTGATGATATTTTACTTTCACCCTTTAAAGGAAATAACAAGGAAGGAAAAAGAAGAAGAAGAAGAATTACTTTTGCTTTAGCTAGAGCCATAATTGAAAGGGTGTATGAAGAGCAATTTAAAAAGTAATACTTATTATTTTCAAAAAATACAAACTAATTTTGATAATAACTTTAAGTTGATAAATACTTATAAACAGCATCGGTTCTTTAATAATTTTGAAAAAATAAAACAAAGTTTTGATTATCTTGTAGAAAAAAATAGAAAAATTTTCTAAATCAAAAGAACAAGATCAAAAACAAGATTTTATATTGAGCAGATCCCCTTTTCTATTTTTTTAAGAAAAGGGGATCTGCTCATTTTTATCTCTGTAATTCTTTATTTTATTTTAAATTAATACAAATATGCTTCATTTTGAAAGATTTTTATAAAAATTATAATAACTGTAAGACTTTATAAATTTGAAATAGTAAAAGACAAATTTTGGTTTAACTTTGTAAATTTCTATTACTTTTCTTTTAAATTTCAAGAAAAAGTACGCTAATTTAAAATAATTATTTTTTATCTGTATAATTAAACGATGAAATTAAAAAAGAAAATGTTGTTATTACCTTTATCGGCACTAGTTTTTAGTAGTTCTTTGTTCGTAATTTCTTGTGGGAGCACAGAAAATGGAGACAAACAGCCTAAAGGTATTGTTGTTGGTGATAATTCAAAACTAAATCAACAAAACGAAAAAGATACACAATTACTAAACGAAGCAAAGACTCAAGATGAAAAAGATAACAAAATTGTTGTTTCTGATTCAAGAGTAGAACAAGAGAAAAATAAATTTGATGAAATAATTAAACAAATTAATGAAGAATTAATAAATAAATTAAAAGATTCTAATATAACTAACGAAGAAAAATTGAAGTTAATAAACACTGCTCAAACTATTTTACAACCGCTTCAAGAGCAAGGCGCAAAATTAAGTTCTATTTATTCAAAGGTGTGAGAAGAAAAAGTTAATGCACAACAAGAAAAAGATTTTTTTGAAAAAAATCCTGACTTAAAAAAATATCAAGATTTAAGTGCAGAAGATTTTTTAAACCAACCTACTTTATTTTCTAAAGAACAAATAAAAGAAATAAATGATAAATTAGACAACTTATTAAAACCTCAATTTGACAAATTAACTAAGCTATACACAGATAATAATAAAATATTTACTGAAACTGAGCAACAAAGAGAAATTGAACAAAGTCTCTACCAAATTGAATCTATCATTTCAGGATTCAAATTCAGAACTAGTCGTGGAAACCGTAGAAATAATTTTGCTCTAGATGAAGAAATAAAAAAAGATAGACAAGCAAAAAAAGAATTTCAAGATAGATTAGATAAATTAGATGAAAAACAAGCAGAAGAATTTAATAAATATTTTGATGATACTGCGAAAATACTTTTAGAAATTAGAAAAATATTAGATGATAATAACATTAGTTCTGAAGAAAGGGCTTTTTATCTACCAATTCAACCTATTGCTTATCATTTGCCAATTGTTGCTAATGAATGATGATCATATCAAAGAAGATTACAAGCTGAAAACCGAATTCAGGATGTAATTCCTAAAGTAGATATAATTAAATCATTATTATTTAACTTAAATTTTAAGGACGATGTAAAAGTACTATTTAAAAAATTATTTTTATTTTCTAAAGAAATTAAACAATATCAATTTACAGCAAATAACAATGAGAATTTAAATTCAGAAAGTATAGAAGAAATTCAAAAACTTATTCTTTTAAGCATTAATCCACGTGAAACTTTTAGCGCAGAAAACTGAAAAGAACAATCTAAAATAAACGAAATTAAAGACAAATTTAATGACAAAATTAAACAAATTGATGTTGTTGTTCAAAATAAATCTGAGATTAATGAACTTATTTCTTTAAATCTAAAAATTACATATTCTGATAATACACAAGAATTTATTTGAAAATACGATCCAAAAGAAGTAAAAAGTAATTAAACTAAAACTATTAAAAAACACACACTTTGTGTGTGTTTTTTAAATTTACTTATTTTCTGAAAAAATTTATTAATTCATTAATCATTTACATTAAAATGAAATAATTGATTTTAAAATATATTATTTTTGTAATTTACATTAGTTGCTATTTTTTACTAATTACTTGGAATATATATATATATATATATAATTTCTAAGAAGTTTTTTATATAAATAAAAAAACTTAAAAAAATTTGAAAGGAGATAAATTATGGAACCAACTTTTGCACTACCAAATTATGCAAGCGCAGTTGATGGAATTACTATTGTATATTTATTATTAGTAATTTTTAGTTTTATATGCTTTGTAGTTCTTGTTGTATTAATTATTAAATTTCTAATCACTACTACACGTTATAGAAAATTTCAAATTTTAGTGCTTAAAAAAGAACATCCTGATCTTGCAGAAGAATTTGAAAATCTACAATCAAAAAGTTTTAGACACCAAAATAAATCAAATGATAAAGATTAATAAAATTAATGAATTAATCAAAAAACCTCTTATTATTTATGATAGGAGGTTTTTTTAATCTTCATTTTTATTAAATCCTAAATAAGTTGAAAATGCTATTTTAAATAAATTGTTTTCTAACTCTGCATCAGAAATAGAAAAATCTATAATATCTTGTTGTTTTGTATTTTTTAATTTGCTTGTTATTTTATTCTTAATTAATAGTTCTTTTAAAGTTATCAAAAACTGTTTACAAAGTTTAGAAAATGCATACGCATCACCAGTAACTAAATGATAGAATCTGTCAATCGAAATCCTTCTTATTTGTTCATTTATTTCTTGTTTAGAATCATCTATTGAAATAATTCAAGGGATATTTTGTGATTTTTTAGCAATGACTTCTACTAATGCATAAATATTATTATTGTTGTTGTTGTTTTTTAATAAAGCATTTTTCATGTTTAAATATGTTTTAATTGTTCCAAATGAATTCATTGTATTATGTTTATTTTTTAATTCAACAAAATAAGTATTTTTAGAAACTTTGCAAATAATATCTCAGCCTTGCTTTGGAACAGAACAATTTTCAAAATAATGAAAAATATTTTGATGAAAATATCCTAATAGGTTGTTGTTTGTTTTATCTTTTTGTCTATGAATTTCTAAAGATATTATTTCTTTATATGATTTTTGGAAAATATATTTATCCAAAACTAATTTTATTGGATCTATTTTGTTGGAATTAAATTTTTTAAAATCTATGTTTTCTAAAGATTTTTTGTAAAAATGTATGGTATTTAGCAAATGTTTTTCAAAATTTTCTTTGGAAATGAAGTCTAAAACAAATTCTTCCACTATTTTATACCTTTCAACGTTTTTATAATCTCTTTACCAATTTCTTTAGCTAAATTTACTGGTACTGCATTACCTATTTGTCTATATTGCGATGAAATTGAACCCTTAAATAATCAATTATCTGGAAAAGACTGAATTCTTGCGCTTTCTCTAATGTTAAAAGGTCTTACTTCTGTTGGGTGGCATCTATCTGTTTGCTTCATTTGACAAGTAGTTAATATGGTTAGACTAGGCTCATCTAGACTTAGCCGTCTTAAAATTCCTGTTCTTCCTCCTTGCATATTTCAACAACTTTTCATATAAGATTTTGCTATCTCAGGATCTATATCTTTTCAGTATCCTCCCGGTGGAACTAATGCGAAAACCCTTCTTTTTGCTTCAGAATATGAAGATCCTTCACTTTTTGGCACGTTTTGTAATATATCTTTTAGCTTAAGTTGATAATTATATTTTTTAGGAAAATTAAAGTTTAATTTTGTTGCTAAATCATTTCTTATACCAACTACAATTAATCTTTCTCTTTTCTGAGCAACTCCATAGTCTAACGCATTTAAAACTTCGTGTTTTATTGTATAACCTTGATCTTCAAAAACATTTTTAATAGTTTTAAAGGCGAGTCCTTTGTTGTGAGATAGTAAGCCTTTAACGTTTTCAAATAAAAACATTTTTGGTTGTAATTGCTTTAAAAATGAAGCATAATGATAAAATAATGTTCCTCTTGTATCTTCTAATCCTAATTTTTTTCCAGCATAAGAAAAGGATTGGCAAGGAGCCCCTCCAGAGAGAAGATCTAGTTCATATTTTTTTATATTAAATATTTCTAATAAATTTTGTGTTGATACATTTGAAATATCTTCTTGTAAAACATTCCAATTGGGTCTGTTAAATTTAAGAGTATTTGCAGCGTTTTTATCGACTTCCAATAATCCGATATGTTCAAATCCAGATTGTTCTAAACCCAGCGCTAGACCACCAGCTCCTGCAAATAATTCAATACTCTTAAACCTTTTCATATTATGAATTATAAAGAAATTTTTAAACTTGTTTATATAAATTTAATATATTTTTTAATATTAACTTGATTTATAAAGTAATATATTTCTTATTTTTAAAACAAAATCTATTAGCTATATAGTAATTCAATTTATTAATATTTAAATTATATGTAGCAAAAAAATTCGTCAGTATTTAAACGGTTTTGTTTAAAAGTATCGCCAATTTTATTTAGTTAGATACTAAAAGAATAAAGACAAATTTTTTAAAAATAGCTGTATATTTTAATCAAATTTGCTTCTAAAAAGAAGTAAATTAAGTATAAAATTGAAAACAGCAACAAATTGTTTTTGTTGCTGTTTTTTAAAAGTAATTTGTTAGTTTTTAAAGGATTTTTGCTAACTGGTTAAAAAACTCTTTAGGTGTTTCTTCTCAAGGAATATGACCTGAATTGAATAATTTAATTACATAAATACTTGGTATTAAAGTTTCATAATATGCTTGAATATTTTCAGCATCAATAATTTTGTCTGATGTTCCGTAAATTAAAACTGTTTGAACTTTAATTATAGGAAAAATGCTTTCTAATGTAGTAAATAATTTTTCTGAAATTAATTCAAGACCTAAATTAGATACTTTATTATTAAAGTCCATATTTGATTTCATTATTTTAATAAAAGCTTGTGCTTTTTCTTGAGTTTGTGCTTTATTTCAGAAAACTTTTCCATCGTGATAGATATTATTTATTACATGTTCTCTTGCTTCTAAAGTAGGTTTAATAAATCAATTTTTAAACATAGATTCACGTACTAATGAAGTACGATTTACAGGTGCAACTAAAATAAGTTTGTTTATAAAATCTTTTACTTCTGGATAAGCTAAAATAACAGTTGCACCACCCATAGAATGACCAAATAATGTAGTGTTTTTTAAATTTAGTTGTTTAATAAATTCAGATAGTAATTTAGCGTATCAAAATACACTTACCTGCTCTTTTGAACTATATTTTGTATTTCCGCTTAAGGGAAAATTTAATCCATACAAGTTATAGTCTGTTAAATGATCAGCTAGTTCAAAAAGTCTATCAAAATTTCCTGTAAAACCATGTACAAAAATAAAATTTTTATTTGAATTTGTTTTTGATTTTATAAAAACATATTCTACTTCATTGTCATATAAATTAATAAATTTTACTTCTTTTTCCATAGTGTTCCTTTTAAAAAAGGTAATTAAGAAAGTCTTAATTACCTTTTTATATTATTAATTATTACTAATCTATTTTTACCTTAATAACAATTTTATTTAATTTTCTATTGTATCCAATATATTTTGGCACATGTCCTTCTTTTGGAAAGAAAAATAGAAAATCTTTTGTACTAGGATGTAATAAATTTTTGTCTTGATTATCAATTTCAAATAAAGTAAAGTCAGATTCTTTGTTATACTCAGTTTTTGCTTTTGCTAAATCAGATTCTTGTGCAAAATAGAATTTTTCTTCTGGATCAATAATAATATGAAGATCAGCATAGAGTTGATGTGTTTCATATTGTTTACTTTTTTCATCATAGCTGTCAACTTCAGCATGAAAAGCATAAATGTCTTTATCTTTTAAAAAGAAAGTTTCTTTTGGTAATTTACTTAAATCTGTTTTTTGGATTCAGTCAATAGCTAAATCTAAATTTTTATGAATCCCTTTATATCTTGAAATATTTTCTAGTCTATCAAAAATCATATTAAATTATATTCCCAATGTTTTTGGTTGGTATCCTTGTGAATCAACTACTTTTGTTAGATGGTTAACTTGTACTTGTAATTCAAGTATAGCTTTTTCATCTTTTCTTTTTTCTGCTTTATCAAGTTCTTCTTCTAAATTCATTAAATCAATAAATTCTTTAGATCTTGTTCAGTATGTACGGTTTGTTAAATCGTTTTGTTCAGCAGGTAAGATTAGTGATCCTAAGTAACCAAGTCCTAATGCTACTGAGAAAGTAATTAATGTTAATCATGCACCACTAAATGAGAACACTGCTCCACTTGGTGAGATGAATTTTTGTGTTGGTAATCAAATACAGATTCCAACTACTGTTGCTACTGTAAATCCTAATAATGCACCTTTTCAGTTAGTTCTTGTTGTAAAGATTCCTAACAAGAATATAGCAATCGTTGGCGCATTTAGTAGACCGATAAATCCGGTGAAGTAGTTAAATAAGTCGTCTTGTTTTGTTGCAATTAAAACGATTCCGAATAAAATTCCTAAAACCCCGAAGAATAAAACTAATGCTTTTGAAATGAAGCTTAAGGTTCTATCTGAAAGATTTGGTTTAAATCTTGCTATAAAGTCAACTACGATTGAGTTTGATAAAGCTGAAAGTCCAGAAGAAACTGTAGATTGTGTTGCAGCGAAAATAGCTGAAAGAATTAGACCTACAATTCCGATTGGTAATGAACCAGCAATGAAGAATGAGAAGAATGCAGGACCTGATCCTTGTGTACCTACTATGTTGTTAATTCCACTTCCTACTGTATTATCAACGTAGTATCCTTGTGATGAGAAGTATGTATATAAAATTGAACCAGCTCCGAAGAATAATAACATTGTTGCTATTGAAGCTCAGAACATAATTCATAATGTTTGACGTACTTGACGAACAGATTTTGTTCCTTTATATCTTTGTGTTACGTCTTGTGAACCCATAAATGAATATAATGAGTTAATTGTATTATAAACAGCTAACATTATAATACCTGGGAACACTAGTGTTGGTTTAAATGAACTTTCATCTAAAATTTGGTGGTATTTTAATGTATCAGAACCTCAGTTTGTTCTAGCTAATCCAATGATAATAACTAAAACAATACCTCCTAATAAAACAATACCTTGGATTGCATCTGATCAAACAACAGCTTTGAATCCACCAATTGTTGTTATTACTACCGTTACTAATCCAACGATAATTAAAATTCAAATTGGACTAATATCAATAATAACTGAAAGAGCTAGTGTTGGAACATATAAAACAACAGCAACTCTAAAGACTTGAAAAATAATAAAACTTAGTGAGTTTACAGCTCTTAGTGAATAGTGAAATCTATTTTCTAAGAAAGAATATGCTGTAGATTCTTTCATCCTTCTATAAAAAGGGATAACTCACTTAATAACTACAGGTATCATAGCTACAATGGCTATATTAGAACCGATTCAAGCTCATCTTGAACCCATAACTGTACCAGGAGTATTTAGATAGAATAATGAGGAAGTAATGGTTGCAAAAATTGAAATTCCTACAACTCAAACTGGGTTTTTACCTCCACCAGTGAAAAAGTGCTTGGTTGAGTTGGATTGTTTTTTTCTTTTTTGTAATCATCAGAAAAGTAAACCAATTCCTAAAATTGCAATTAGATAAATGGCAATAATAGCTCAATCAAGAGGATGTAAACCTATCTTTTGAAGCATTTAATTTCCTTTCGAAATATTTTTAAAATTTTTAATTTTTTTATTAATTAGTGTTTATTTTGTAGCTTTTCTTTCGTTTTTAGCTTCTAACTTTTTATCTTTTTGTTATAAGAATCTTTTGAAGGAACTTTAAGTAAAGCAATTCCACCTAACACTGTTGCTTTTTTATCAGTTGATGGAGCAGGAACTACAACTCTGTAATTATAAGGTACTTCAACTAATTCTAAAGGTAGTTCAAGTAAGAAAGTAACTGTTCTTTTATCTTGGTCAACAGTTGGGTTTTTTACAACTTTAATGTTTTTAGCATTTTCTTTTTGTTGTTCTTCTGTTCTACCGAAAGCAGAACCTACTGCACCTTCAACTTCGACAACATATTTACCATCTTTATTATCTTTAACATCTTTGAGATCTTTAACTTCGTTACCATCTTTTGTTTTGATTTTATGTGGAAATTGAATATATTCAAGTTCTAATTTACTTAAATCTATTGCAGTTCCATCAAAAAGTTTAGGAACAATGTTGTGCATAGTAATTTCAAATCTTGCTTTAGTGTTATCATCTGCTACTTTGGTTTTACCATCAGCAAATGTTTTACTATCTTTAGCAAGTGTTACGTCTTTGGAAGAATAAGTATAGTTATTTGGTCCACAAGAAACAGCAACAATAGAAACAGCTGGGATTGCTAATGCAGTTAAAAAACCTAAAAACTTTTTAGATTTTATTCTGTTCATTTATCTCCTTTGTTAGTACAGATTGAAATTTTTTTGTTTTATTAAAATAACATTTTAAAAAATTTCTTACTACATTATAAAAATAAATAAATATTTTTGAGAAAATTTGTGAAATATTTTTTTAAAAGCAAATAAAACTAAGAAACTTAAGAAAAAAAATTCATCATTATTTAGAACTTAAATTAACCTTTTCTTTTATTTATTAGTTTTAAATTTAGAAAATAAAAACAACCAATAAAATTGGTTGTTGGGTGAACTTATACTTTTATTAAAATAACCTAATTTTTAATTGGTTTTTTTAATGGTGTTTATATAAACAGAATTATTTTACATCATTTTTACAAAAATTGCAAAATATTCTTTTTTTTTTTTTTTTTTGCTTGTATAATTTTTAAACTACTTTAAAACCCATTGAAGTTCACAATAAACTAATTTTTTCTTTTTTAGTTCTTAATTGTTCTTTAACTAATAATTTTAAAAAATATTCTTTACTAAAGAAGAAAATTAAGCCGTTGTAAATTGATTTAATTGATTTTCAGTTTAAAATAATTGTAAGGTTGGGTACTACCTCAAACTCAAATTTAGTCTCTTTTGTTAAATTATTAACAATTTTTTTATCTAGTACAAAATCAATTTCTCTTTTTTTTAGCAAATAATTAAATTTTTTAAATTCTGTATCTTTATTAAAGCTGAAAATGACTTCTTGTTTTTCCAGATTGTTATATTCTATAATTTCATCTAAGGTTTTTGCTTTTTTAACAATATATTTTGAAATTCTGGGAGTAAGAATCGAAAACATTGATGGCATAATTCAATATCCATCTAAAAGGTGATTAACTCTAATTTTTCTTATTATTTGTTTATTCATTTTTTAAATTATATCTTTGAAAAAGTTATAAATTGCATCTGAGTTGTGATCTTCTATTGAAAAAGTGGCTTCTTTTTTTATTTTTTCTTGTGATTGACCCATAGCCACTGAGTACTTACAAACTTTAAACATTGAAACATCATTTTCTTCATCCCCAAGACAAATGGTGCTTTTTAAATCTAAGTTGTACTCTTTGTTTAAAAAGACAAGCCCATCACCTTTTGAACTTCCTTCTGGCATAATATCAATAACTCTTGGCGAAGAAGAAAGAAGATAAATTCCTTGAAAGTCTTTAAATTCTTCTACTGCATTATTTACATTTTTAAGATCTGAATCTGTTTTAATTAATAAAAATTTGACAACTTTTAAAGCATTAATATCAAAACTTAAATCTTGTGTGTCAAAGAAATTAATATCAAACTTTTCTTCATTTTCTAAGGATTTTTGAGTATTTTCTAGTCAAGTAAATCACTCTTTTTTGACTTTATTTTTTGAAAAAGCATAAATTTGCTGATCTGAATAAATTAAGAAAGTAATTTCTTCTTTTTTTAATATTTCAAATATTGATTTTGCAACATTTTTTTCTATAGGATTTATGTAAATGACTTTTTTAGTTTTGTAGTCATAAATTAAAGAACCATTACAAGAAACTATAGGAAAATCAGGTTGAATTAATTTAATATATTTTTTTGTAAAGTATCAAGGTCTTCCTGTTGCTATTATTAGCTTTTTGTCTGTTGATGTTTTTAGTTGATTTAAAATTTTATTACTAGATTCTAATATGTTTTTGTTTTTATCTAAAAGCGTACCATCAAGATCAAATACTATATTTTTAAAGCTTATTTGTTTTTTGTCCATAGTAGGCATTTTTCGCGTGTTTTCTTTGATAATGTTTATTTTGTAATGTAGGATTGGCTTGCTTCATATTTGGATTAATTTGATTTGTAAATAAAGCTATTTTAGCAATTTCTTCTAATGTTAAAGCTAAATTTACTGCATCAGTAGCTGATTTAGCAGATCAAACAAAAGGACCGTGTTCTTTTACTAAACAAGCAGGAGTGGCAATAAAATCTATCTTATTTTCTAAAAAATGTTCTATAATCACCTTCCCTGTGTTATGTTCATATTTTGAATTAATTTCTTCATCTGTTAATTCTCTAGCACAAGGAACAGACCCAAAGAAATTATCAGCATGTGTAGTTCCTAAACAAGGAATATCAAATCCAGATTGAGCTCAAGCAACTGCATATGGTGAATGTGTGTGAACAATAGCTTTAATTCGCGAATCTTGCTTGTATAACAAAGTATGTGTTGGAGTATCAGAAGAAGGATTAATTCCTTTATTTTCAAGCAAATTATTTTCTAAATCTACTAACACCATATCTTCTGCTGTCATTGTTTCATAAGAAATTCCGCTTGGTTTAATAGCCATAAATTTTCTATCTTCCGAAATTGCTGAAACATTTCCTCAAGTATGAATTGCTAATTTATATTTATAAAGTAGCATATTCGCTTCGTATACTTCTTGTTTAAGTTTCTTTATTTTTTCTTCATTTTTAAACATTATTTGCCTTTCTTAGCTTATCTAAGAAAAATTCTCTTGCTGATTTTATATTATCAATTTGTACTTGTTTATTTTCTTCTAGTGTTTTATTTAAATCAAAGTCTTTTTCCTTATATCACATTTCAATTAAAAAAGGTCCTTGATAATCTATTGAATTAATAGCTCTTAAAGATCTGACAAAATCAACATCACCGTGACCAAAGTCTACATTTTTAAAGGTATTTTCTAATGTATCTTTGAAGTGGAAAGCTACTATTTTATCTTGACCTAGTTTAATTTCAGTTTCGATATCATTTGAAAATCTGTTTAGATTTCCTAAATCTGGATAAACAAATAAATTAGGCATATTAATTTTTTTAATCAAATATAAACATCTTGTAATTGTTGAAGCAAATTTAGTATCCATTGTTTCGAAAGCGAGAGTAATGGAGTATTTTTGAGCTAATTTTGCAGCTTGTTTTACTGTTTTGATAAAGTAATTTTCAGCTTGTTTATGTCAAGGATCGTAATAAACATCATAAGCAGCTAATTGAATAATTCTAATACCTAATTTTTTAGCTAGTATTAAAGCTTTTTCCATTATAAGTAAAGCTTTTTGTCTAGTTTTTGCAGATTCTGAACCAAACGGATATTTTCTATGCAAAGATAAACACATAGAATTAATATAGAATTTTTCTTTATTTAGCTTCATTTTTATAGCATTTATTCTTTTATCAGTTCAATTTAAACGAGCAGAAAATTCATCAGATTCATCTACGCTAAGTTCTATGAAATCAAAGCCGGCTTCTTTTGCAATCTCTATTTTTTCTTCAAAACTATAGCGTTTATCTATTGCTTTTTCATAAATTCCAACAAAATGTTTATTTTCATCAATATTTTTTAAATTCATCTTTAAATTCCTTAGCTGCTAACTCTGGATTTTGTGCATCTCTAATCGATCTTCCTGCAATAAAAATATATACAGGAATATCTTTAAATAAATGAATATCTTTTACTTCAACACCGCCGGTTATAGTCATTTTAAATCCCATTGAAGCAAGTTTGGAAACAATTTCAATATCTTTTTCTGATCAAGATTTACCTGCTGCTTGTAAATCTCTTGAACGGTGTCAAACAAGTTGTTTTACTCCAATTTGTCTTCATTTTTCTACTTGTTCTCAAGAAAAATTGGAAGTCATTTCAATTTGTAAATCTTTTTTAATTGCAAATTTATTTGTTTGATTTAAAGATTTTGCATAATCTAAAATATCTTGCATAGTTGGAGTTTCAGCAGCACAAATAGCAGTTGTAAAATCAGCACCTGATTCAAAAAACATTTTAGAAAAAACTTTTCCTGCATCAGCAATTTTTCCATCTGCGATGATAATTTTGTCTGGAAAAGCTTTTTTGAGTTCAACAATTGCTTTTTTTCCTTCTGAAGCTAGTAAAATTGTTCCTACTTCGATAATATCAATATATTTTTCTGCTTTCTTTGCAGAAGCAATCGCTTCAGATATTGTAAGATTATCTAAAGCGATTTGTAATAATGGTAATGGCATAAATTCCTTTCAAAATGAAGAAAATAAAACAAATTGGTGCGACACCAACTTGTTTAAAATAAAAAATTAACTTAAGTATTTTTTAAAATCTATTTTGGAAATAATATCGACAACTTGTTCTACTTTAGTAGCATCTAAAATTTGTTTTACTACATTTTCGTCTTCAAAAGTAGCAACAATTTGTGGAAGCGCAACCGAAGTGTGAATTTCAGGTGAAGTTGCAGCTAATGTAATTAAAATTTTAACTGGACGATTATCACCATCAAATAAAACTGGTTTTTTTAATGTAATTAATGAAAACGAATTTTCTTTTACTCCACGATCGCTTTGAGCGTGAGGCATAGCTAAATCGTTTGCAATTATATAATAAGGTCCATTTTTGATAGTAGATTCTATAATTGCATCATAATAATCTTCAGTAACTGCTTGTTTTTCAATTAAAGGTTCTACTGATAATCTAATTGCATCTTTTCAATCTGTTGCTTCTAGGTTTAATCTAATTGAATTAAATTTTTTTAATGTTTGTAATAAATCCATAATTATCCAAATTATACTAAGTTTAAAGCTTCTTTTAAAGCTTGTCTAATTTCGTTTTCGTCCATTAAATTTGTAACTCCAACAATTTTTGCTCTTTGATTTTGAACAAATTCTGAAGTTAAATGTTTGGAAGAAATAATAATATCTACTGAATTTGTCATTCCTTTAGATTGACCCATAGATAAAGCATCTACGTCTGCTGGAATGTTTAATTCTTTTAAAATTTTTTGAACTTTTAACTTAATAATCATTGAAGTTCCCATACCGTTACCGCAAGCTGCGATTACTTTTAAATTTGCCATCTTGTGTTTATTTTCCTTCTTTTTTATAGTGTTTTAGAATAATTTTAACAATTACTAAATATTTTTTAAGCACTTTGTTCAAATGCTTGTTCTAAATTATCTACTTTAATTTTAAATAATTTTTGTAAATGAGTTTTTTTGGTTTGATTTCCAGAGTCTATAATCTGAGCTAATAAAATAAGTGCAGTAATTGCTATAAAAACAAAAATTCAAGCAACCGGTACTGAATAAGCCCCAATGATAATTAGCAATCCAAAGAATAAGTTTCAGTCACTCATTCCAATATAACCTTGTGCTACTGGATTATTTAATCCATCTGCTATGGCTACATTAGATAAAAATTTAGTAGCAAAGGAAATTGTTATGATTTCTAAAAATCCTATTAAACCTGGAACAATAGCTGCGGCTTTTCAACCTCCTGATGCATTTGCATAAATACCTAATGATCCTGAGTTAAAAAATAAAGTAATAAATAATGGAATTGCTATATTTGAGTAGGAATTTCCTGGAATTGCTGAAACTCCTATCATAATTCCTACAGCTAAAAATTGACCTATTACTCCTGAAACAAATCCATATGTTACTGAGTTAATTGAAAACCCGTATGTTGCTGCCACATCGACAGCTACTACTGCTCCTGGAATGATTTTTTCACTAATTCCATGAAATGATTGTTGAAGCTCTGTAATGAACATTCTAACACCTGTTATTATTACTAATAAAGCAGCTACTATTTTAAGTGCTCCTCCGATAATGTTAAAAATGAAGTTAGCTCCTCCATATAAGTTTCCATTTCAAGAAGAAAGTCCTGAATCTTTAGTAAAGCCTATTAAATTTTCATTTAAAACTGGCTTGCTTGATCCTTGAATGATAACAATAAATAAAATAACAAATAAAACAAAAATAATTAAAGTTTGAGTAAAGATATTGTCTTCAAAAATCTTCAAATATGAAGGTAGTTTTCTATTTTCGGCTGTATCTTCTTTTTTACCAAAAAATCTTCCTAGTTTGTATGAAGTTAAAATTCCTAGCATTTGTTGATGTCCAACAGCAAATCCTGCATTTTGAGTAACTAAATTAGTCGGTTTTAAAGTAGCAGTAGTTGCAGTTGCTCAATAAATTCCTAAAAATAGCCCTGAAATTAGAACTAAACCTGCTTGTGAACCAGCTGAAAGTTCGCCATCTACAATTGGAATTTGTCTAAATAATAAAACATATAAAACTGAAGTAACAACAGCTGATTGTTGAAGCATAATATGCCCTGTAATCATTAATGAATTTGTATTAGTTCATCTTTTTCCTGCTACAAATATAATGTTTACTATAAAAGCAATTAATAAAGTAAAAGTAAATAAAGAAGAATAATCAATTCCTGGTTTAATAACCTCTGAAATACGAGCTAAAAAATCTTGTGATTGTGATAAAGAAAAATAAGGATCTAAAGGAATAATTTCAGCTGAAGAACCTAATTTTCTAACAGCTTCAAATACTGGTTTTGCAAGCCCAACTAAAGCTCCTGAACCTATACCTAGAAGTAAAAATCCTATAGCTGTTTTTAATGCTCCAAGGAAAGAATCCTTGATTCCTCTTCCTATTATCATATAACCCGTAAAAACTATGGTCGCTAATAAAATCGGAGTTATTGCTAAAAAGTTTGAAACATAAACTGTTTTAATCAAGAAAAGTCCAGCACCAGATCAAGCTTGTGATGATCAAGGTTCAATGCCTATTGCTGGTTTAGCTGCTTTTACTAATAAAGTTACTAAAATTATAATTAAATTAGCCACTAAAAAAGCAAGTCAACCAATTAAAAACTTTTTCTTGCTGGATAAATTAATCTTTTTCATTTGTTTAAAAATGAAGCTCCTTATTGTATAAATTAGATTTTAAATGTCTTTTTGATATCTAAAACTCTTTGTGGTAAAGAATCTTTATTAAATTCTCTTTTTTCATCAAAGGTTAAAATTTCACGTGGATTGTTGATTAGCATATCATCAATTGCTTCTTGTGAAACTCCTACTTGTTTTAATAAAGGAATAAAACGATCAAATAAATATCCTAGTCCAAAAGTGAATTTTCCTTTTTCAATTCCATAATGTCTTTGGTATAAAATTCTACCTGCATCTAAAGATAAAGTAATGTGTTTTTGATAACCTTTATCTACTAAGTATTTGATGTTTTCAGCTAAAGTAGAATCTGTATAGTACTTAACTCTATCTGGTCCATCAAAACATAGACTAACACCTAGTTCTTTTATGATTTTTTCATAATAGAATTTATCAGGATTTTTATTTAAGTGTGAAAGTTGAATTTTTCTTGGATTTACACCAAAATCAATTAAATATTGCGCAGCCTCATAAGCCATAGTTCCTAATTGAGTATGAACTAAAATTGGAGCTCCGGTTAAAATTGAAGATCTAGCAGCAACTTCTAATGATTTAAATTCTAAACGATCAATAGCTGCATAGCCTGTTCCTGCTTTAATAATTCCAGCCTTTGCTTTAGATCTTTTAACAACAGGTCCGCTGTAGTTGTACTCATCCATTCCTTCTTCTATTTCGGCTACAATCATTTTTACTATTTTATCTGTTGGAGCTAAAGCAAGTCAAGAAGCTCCTTTGTCATAAAAAGCTGCTTTATGAAATCCTGTTGCCATAATAATGTTAGCTTTTGATTCTAATTTTTTCGCTATATCTAACATTTGGTATACATCACGACCTACATTTGGTGGGTCCATTGTAACAACAGTTTTTCCTCCTTTTGCTACATATTCAAGCATTTCTTTTACTGCAGCATCTTTAGACATCATTATGAAATCTGGATGCTCGTGTGCTTCTGGTCCATAATTTTTAATTAAGTGATCATGGCAATCTGCCACACCTAATTGGCTAGGATTTATATCACCTAAAACTGTTCTTGCAAATTTTTTCATTTTTCCTTTCTTTTCTACTTTAAAAGCTTTTGTGTAGAAAATTTTTATTTAAATATTTGTATTATATTACATTTTAAAAAGATAATTAAAAGTTAGAAAATTTCGGAATATTATTGAAAAATTTTTAATTTCATTTTGGTAAAAATCCAAAAAGAAATTAAAAAAATTTCCTTCATTTTGAAGGAAATTTTAATATTTATGTAGCAAAGAAGTAAATTATATTGCAACAAAAACTGGTTCTATTCGGGTATATTGGTTGATTTGTGGAAGATTTTGATTTTGTCCTTGTGTTTGTGATGGTTTTTCTATTTCTAAAACAAAGATGTTAAAAATAAATGAAGCAGGAAGTTGTGTAGAAGTAGCGCTTCTTCTAATTGTTGCTCTAAGATCAGAAGGAGTTATAATTGAAAGTTCTAAATTCCCTGTTTTAGAATTAAGTTTAATTTTTGAAACTTGAAAATCAGGTAAGTCATCAAATGTAGTTCAATTTGATGGAAAAGAAAATCCTGTATAAATAAGTAAATCTTTTTTATCAAAATATGAACTGCTTTTGTTTTGGGTATTACTTGCTTTAATTTTTTCAGAAATTTCTTTAATTTTTTTATCCAAGGAATCAGGAGTTTTAATTATATTTTTTAAAACTGGAAAATAAATTTGACTTCATAAATCTCAGGTTTCTTGATTCTGTATAATAAATGTATCTTTTCCATCTATATCAGTATTATAACTTTGTCTTAAATTAGCTTTTCATTTAGCAAATTCTTCGTTTGATTTAGGATACTCACCATTTATCATTTTATATGCTTCTTTTTGAAGTATTTCTGTTGAACTAATATGAATATCTTGATCCTTAGGGTCTGAATTTGATGAATAATGTTTTTTTGTATTTTCAGATATTTTATAACCAATACTAAATTTACTTATATCTGAAACTTTTACATTTTCTGTTTCTAAATTAACTGTAGATCTATTTTTTAAAGCTATAAAAGATAACGAAGATAAAGCAATGATAGAAAAAGAAGTTAGCAAAATAAGAATGTTTTTCTTCTTAATTTTTTTAAATAATTTCAACATAATACTCCTTATTTTAAATTTTGTTATATAAAAATATTGTTTTTATTATCTTCTTTAAAAAAACCTTCTATATCGTTAGTATTTACTTTTATTGAGCTATCTTCTAGTAGTCAAATTCGTGTTGCTAATCTTAAAATTTCTTCTTTATGGTGTGAAACAAATAATAAAGTAGCATTATATTTTTCTTTATATTCAAGGATATATTTAACTAAATTTTCTCTTATAAAATAATCTAAATTGTTATATAACTCATCTAAAAAAATAATTTTAGGTTTATTTAAAAATAATTGTAAAATTGCTAATTTTTGTTTTTCCCCACCTGATAAACTAGCTATTTTTGTATTAAAAATATTTTCTATTGCAAGTAATTCTATTAAATCTTGATAATTTTCTTGTGCTTCCTTTGTAAGCAAAGTGAGTTGAACTACTGCTAAAAAATCTTTAACTTTTATATTATTGACTCTTTTACCTTGTTGTTCTAAATAACCAATATGATCTCAAGGATGTTGTGGATCGTTGTTAAAAAGTTCTATATAACCTTTATCTGGTTCTTGAGAACCTGCTAAAATATTTAACAACAATGTTTTACCTTTTCCATTTCTTCCTAAAATAGCTATCGAATCACCTTCATATATCTCAAGATTCACATTTGAAAAAATGATTTTTTTCTTGAATGTTTTTGAAACATTAACTGCTTTTAATTGAATTTTACTCATTTTGCTCCTTTAATTAAATTAGTAGATAAAACACAAACATTCAAACTCACTAATACTATCGGATAAACAATTACATCAACATAATTAAATCATTGCTGGCTAAAAAAATTAAAATAAGAATTTTGTTGAGTGTCTTTAAAAAGCAATTCTACAGGTCTAACCAAAAAATTAGTAGGTACTAAATAAGTTAAAACATTTAAAAAAGTGTCTGTGCTTTTTGAATATCTATCTCCAAATAATTGTTGTATTTGTAAAAATATTTTTAGTGCTATTCCTATTAAAAATAATCCGCAAAATAAAATGTAAAAAATTAATAAAAAAAGTCAGTATTTTTTTGCTTTGATAACAAAATAAATTAAAGGTAATGGTGAAAAAAATAAAGAAATTAAAAATGGTGTTACAAACATGTAAACAAAATTTACTGGTATAAATGATCTTATTTTAGAAAAGGCTATTAACAAGGAGAAAAATGCAAAATTGAATATAAAAATAACTACGAAGAAAAATAATCAAACTAACAAATAACTATAATCTTTATAGTGATAAATAAAAAATTTGTACAGATAAGAATTTCTTTTAAATTGTGAAATAATTCATAAAAATAAATGTAATAAACATATGTTAGGGACTAAAATAATTGGAATTACAAAAATATTTTGTATCGCAAGCTGTGCTTGAAATTCAGCGCTAAAATTTGAACTTGAATCTGTTTTTGTTGGTTCAATTCCCGTTGTGACTAATTGGATAAACAAAATTTCCAAAATTAGAATTAGAAAAAAAGGTAAGAGCAACAGCATTAGTCCTTTTATAGACTTAAACATTAAAGTTAAACTAAATTTATAAAAAACTTTTACCACTATATTGTCCTTTCTTTATTTGTTGTTGGTTTGCTCATTTAACACTACTTTTGCTGAAATTTTACCAAAAGGAATATCAATATTTAAAATTTCAATTTGAATGTGTTGTCCAAGTTGGTATTTGTAAAATTTATTAGCTAAAGTAAAACCATCATCTGAAAGAACAAACTCTTCTTTTTCATTGGTTTGTAAGTCGCTGATATGAACTAAAACATCTACATTATTTTCTAATTCAACAAAAAAACCAAACTTTTTAATTGAAGTAATTTGTCCATTGAATTTCTCTCCAATTTTAGTTGAAAAAAACTCTGTTTTTTTAATTGAAACTATTTTTCTTTCTAAAGTTTGTGCTCGCTGTTCAAGCTCAGATGTAGTTTTTGACTGAAGTTCTAAAATCCTTTCAAAATGAAGCACATCTTTTTTGTTTTCAAATAAAAAATGTCTAATTATCCTATGTAAAAGAAGGTCAGGATATCTTCTTATTGGACTTGTAAAATGACTATAAAATTCAGAAGCTAAACCAAAATGCCCATGATTTATCGGAGAATAAACTGCTTTTTGCATTGTTCTTAAAATCATTATTTTAATGAAATTATCAAGTCTTTGTTCTTTTATTTTTTCTACTGCATCTGCAAAAGTTTTTGAACTTAATTGATAAGGAATGACAACATTTACACCTAAAGATTTTAAAACTCGATTAAATTCTTCAATTCTTTCAACATCGGGTTTATCATGAATACGATAAATTAGTGGAAATTTCTTTTTGGCTAAATATTCAGAAACATTTTCGTTTGCTCTAACCATAAAATCTTCAATTAAAGCTTCGGAAATTCCTGTTTTTTTAACTTCAAGTGCTTTAGTATAACCTTCTTCATCTAAAATTACTTTTGTCTCTTCAATATCAAGATTTACATAACCTTGATTTTCTTTATATTTTCGTAAAATTTTTGCTAATTCTAAAGCATTATCTAACAGTGTTTTTACTTCATTTGTAAAATTATTTTCTTCATTTTTATAGTATTTATTAACTTGATTATATGTTAATCTAGCTTTTGAATTTATGACAGAAGGATATATTTTTACATCAACATTATTTCCTTGAGAATCAATTTCAGCTTCCATAGTAATTGTGTATCGATCAACATTTGGATTTAAAGAACAAATTCCATTTGAGAGTTTTTCTGGAAGCATCGGAATAACCATGTTCGGTAAGTAAATTGAAGTACCTCTTGTAGCTGCATCTTCATTTAAAAATGTATCTTCTTTTACATAGTAACTAACATCTGCTATGTGAACACCCAATCTGTAGTTGTTATTTGCAAGTTTTTCTACTGAAATTGCATCATCAAAATCTTTTGTATCATCTCCATCAATAGTCACAATTGTATTTGATCTTAAATCAATTCTATCTGCGTCTATTTTAGCTATAGAATCTGGAATTTGAGCTAATTCTTGTTCTACGTCGGTTGGAAAATTAATTTCAACTCCGGATTCAACTAGTGGAACTTGTAAATATCAGAATTTTTCTTTTTCATTGGCAATGTTTTTAACTAAAGCTATTTTCAAGATATTCTTACTGTATTCTACAATTTCAACTTTAACATACTCATTTAAAATTAAATCTTTTGTAGAAACTCATCTAAAAAATACTTCATTTTTCAAGCTATTATATGGTTCAAAATCAAAATAATCACCATTTTTTATAACTTTACCTATTAAAAATTTAAGCTTGCGAGTAATTATTTTTGTAACTACTCCATAAGTTTTATCACTTTTAATTTCATCTTGATAAACATTAATTTTTACTTCATCTTGATCGTGAGCTGAAGCAGTAAATTTTGCTGGAATAAAAACAGAATCGGAGCTTTCTTTTAATTCTACAAATCCATAACCTTTTTGGGTTGCTCTAAAAATTCCGATATGTGAACTTAAAATATTTGGACAAAAATAAAGTCCTTTATTGTTTTTAAAGATTAAATTTGATTCTACTAAATGTGATAAAAAGCTTGTTAATTGAGGGTTTTCTTCAAAAAAAATATTGAATTTTTTTGCAATTTCAATAAAACTTCTTGGTTTTTTTAAAAAGTTAAACAGTTGTTCATTACTAATTTGCATTTTTGACTTTCCTAATTTAGTTGGATTTTATAATAATCTAATAATTAAAGCAAGTGTTAAAAATAGCAAACCACAAATAAACATTGCTCATTTGGTAAATTTTCTAAAGCCTCTTTCTTTTGAAACCTTAAATAAATCTAGATCACTAGATCCAACAAGAGCTCCTGAAAATGAGTTTGAATGTGGAGACATTAATAATGAGAGTATCATTATACAAACTGAAAAGATGATAATTATGCCTAACAATATTTCTTTTAACATTTTTTCCTTAATTTAAATTTTATATTTAATTATATATAAAAATTAAGATTTTGTTTTCATATTGTAATAAGTTCTAATATTAGAATCTAGATTTTCGTCAACTGGAGCTATAAAAGAATAGTGAATGTCAAAAGTTGGGTCTTCAGGAAAATCTTCAGGTCTCTGACCAAAAACTGTTTGTTTTGGTTGCTGTGAAAGGTAAATATTTAATCCGAATAATGAAGATCTTTCTTCTGCTTTTGCAACTAATTGATCAAAAGTTAATGTTGGATCTTGTTCTGTGGCTTGAACAATTCCATTTTCATCTTTAATCAAAAATCCTTCTTCTTGTGTAGGATTATCATTTTCATCTAAAAGTTTAATAGTCTCTACTTCATCATTAAAATAAGTCTTTTTAAAAAACTCAAAAGTATTTATAAATGAAGGTGTATAGTTAATAAAGTCAAAATTTGCCAAATTAGGTAAGTTCTCAAAATTTAAAACATAACCATATTTGAATTTATTGTCATTTTCATCTTTATATTTTGTTTTTTCTAAAGACATTTGTAGCATTTGGTCTTTTGAATAATCTTCACCTTTGTAAACTGAGTTGTATAAAGTTTTATATAGTTGATTTACTACATTTGTTTCTACATCTTTTAATATTATTCAACCATCTAATAATGTTAGATTGTTTTTAGGTCTAATAATGTTTAAAGTTTTTCCATCTTCAAGTCATTCAAAATTATCTTGACTATAATGAGCATCCAACGCATCTCCATTATATATAAAACCAACTTCTGGTTTTTTTTCAATATCAATTAAAGTTGTTGCTAATTCAAGTCCTGAAGAATTGTAGTAATTAAACTTTAAGTCTTCAAAGTCTTTGCCAGTAATATCTTTAATGTAACTTACAAATCCATCAATTTGTTGTTTGTAATTATCTTTAGTAACTACCCCAGAATAATTTCCTACTTTTTCTGAACCTAATAATAAATTATCTCTCATAGCTTCTGTTCATTCGAAATATTTATAACCATATTCTCTTAGAGTTTTTCCAATTCCTGCAACTGACTGATCTAAAAATTCAATTCCTTTGTCTTGAATCTGTTCTTTATTTTCTTTATATTTTTGATTTTTTGCAAGCTCAGGTTTTATGTCATAAACTTTATTATTTTTTTCGTAATCACCTATTGTGTAAGCAATTACTTTATCTTGTGTGTAATATGGGATAAAAAATTCTCAAAAACGATCAGCAATTCCATCTTTGTCTGTATCTATTTTGTTTCCTTCTTTATCTACTAAAAATTGATCATATTCATCAATATGTTTTACTACTTCTGGTCTAATTAAAGATTCAAAAGTGCTTCTTTTTCTTGATAAAACAGCCTTTTTTTGTTCTTGATTTAAAGAAAAATAATTTTCAGGTGTTTGAAAACCTTCTTTTAATTTTTCATTTTCTGAATTTTCAAAAAGTTTATATCAATCAATTTTTTGAATCAAGTTTTTTTGTACTAATCTTGCAATTTGAAAATCAGAACCTACACCTCCTATTGTTCTTTTATCTTCAATGGCTTTGGTAAATTCGGAAACATCACCAAATTCTCTATAATCGAAGTCTTTTTCAACTTCTTCTCTTCCTGCTTGAGAAATATAAGCTTCATAATTCATGATCAAAGGTTTAAATGGTAACTGAATTTTTGCTGCTATCATTAATGAACAAATAAGAAGAAAAAAGAAGCCAAAAATACCTCATTTGTACTTAGATTTGAACTTAAATTTCATTTCTACCTCTTTTATCTTTTTTTAATTTATATCTAATTCAAAATACGTTTCCAACTACTATTAAAATCAACATAATAGCACCTAATAATAATGCTCAGGTTTTAAAAGTTCCTTGATAAAGTAAGGTTCCTACTGTTTGTGAATTTGAAGTAATTTTAGTAATAATAAAATCATCAAATGATAAAAAGACAACAACAACTGAAGTTGAAATAACAGCAGGAATCATGTATTTTAAGTAAATTAAAAATCAGGTTTTGAATTTGTTGTATCCTAAGTCTTGAGATGCTTCAAACAAAGTCTTAGAAAATTTTTCACTTCTAGGATAAAGAAGCAAAATACCATATGGCAAAGTCATTACAACATGAGAAACTATTGCTCTGATTAAACCTTCTTTTGTAGCTATTAATGTTCCAAATAACAAGGATAAAATAATTGCCATCGCAACAGCTGTTATAACATCTGGATTAATTAATGGAATATTTGAAGAAAGATTAACATAGGATTTTACACTTTTATTTCTTTGTTTTCAAAGCGCAAAAACTGTAATTAATGAAATTATGATAACTATTAGTGTGGTAGAAATTGCTATAATGATTGAATTTACTAAAGCAGAAGCAAATGAAACTTTAGCTAAATCACTAAAAGCTTGTAAAGAAAAACTATTTCAAGTTGTGGAAATAAAACCTTTTTTTGATGGAGCATTAAAAGAAAATACTGCACCAAAAATTATCGGAATATAAAACAAAATTAAAATTATTCAAACATAAGATTTTTTAAGTATTTCTTTTTCTTTGATGTAGTCAATTATTTTAGTCATGTTTTACTCCTTTTAATTTCATAATGGCTATCGGAACGAAGTAAATTAGTCCATAAATTCCTAATAAAACTAAAATCGTAATTAAAACAAGTGAGGAAGTTTTGGCTAAATCAAAAGGATTTGTAAGATTAGCACTGTTATTAATTAAGTTTCCGATTAGTTGGTTTTGTTGTCCACTAGGTAATAGTTTGTCTGAAATTACAATGCTAGTTGCTGCCATTAAAAATACTAGAGCAATACCTGAAAATATAGCTTTTAAACCATACGGAAGAGCTACTTTAATTAAAGTTTGAAACTTATTATAACCAAGATCAGCTGAAGCTTCTAAAAGGTTTTTGGACATATCTTTAAACACTGTATATAAAGGAATAACCATAAATGGAAAATTTAAAAATACAAGCCCAAGAAGCATAAATCCTTGATTATTCAAATCACCATCGTCAAAAATTGCTACAAAAAGTGCTCTTAAAGAAAAGACTTTTGCAATTGTAAAAATAACTAATGGTGAAATAATTAGAGAAATTGAATAAATTTGGAAAGCTTTCGATTTGTTAAAGGAAACAAAAAAAGCATAAGGAAGGGCAAAAACTAAACAAATTAAAGCTGTTAAAATACCTAAATAAATTGATCTTCAAATTATTAATCAAGTACTTGATTCTCTAACAACTGAAAAGTTTGTTGTAACACTTTGATGATTGTTTTCAAAATCAACAGAAACAACTGATTTTATAAACAACAACAATAAGGGAATTACTATAAAAATGAAGCTAAAAATAATGTAAGGCAAAGAAAGTGATAGTCTTAAATTTCAAGAATTTTTAAAGTCAAAAAAGAACTTTAATACTTTATTTTTAAAGGATTTAGCTTTCATTTTTACTCTCTTTTTCCATTAAGTGAATTGCATCTAAATCTCATTTTAAAAACACTTCTTGACCTACATCATAATTATCATTTGTTTCAACATAAATAACTTTGTCTTGTACTTCAATATCAACAAAATAATATGAACCTTTGTAGG